>DATHFB010000384.1:0-27858 GCA_035318305.1 Steroidobacteraceae bacterium
CATCAGGAGCGCGGTCGAGCAATTGCAGCTGCAACCGCAGTGCAGTCAGAGGCGAGCGCAGCTCGTGCGCGGCATCGGAGATGAAGGCACGCTGCACGGAGAACGCGCGCTGCAATCGGTCCAAGAGCCGATTCAGTTCGCCGACCAGCGGTTCGATTTCCAGCGGCAGATTGTGCGTGTTGAGCGGCGCCAAGCTGCGCACATCGCGCCGCTGTACCTCGGTGGTGACGAAGCGCAGCGGCAGCAGACCGCGGCTGACGATCCATGCGACGGCGCCGATCATGATCGGCAGCAGTAGGATGAGCGGTATGACGACCCGCGCGGCAGCGGCCCGCGCCAAACCCTCGCGAACGCGTGCGGGTTGCGCGATTTGAATCACCCCATCCGCGGTTTGCAGGCCATATGCCCGCCATGCTTCTCCGCGCAGCGACAAGTCCGCATATCCCAGGACCGTCTGGTTGATCATCGGCAGGCCCGGCCGCGACAGATAAGTTCGCGCGCCGAACACATCCCAAATCTGCACGACAAAATCGGTATCACTTTGATCCGGCGGCACCTCGATTCGCGGCGCCAGCGAGATTTGCGTGCGCAGCGACAGCGCCATTTGCCGAAGCTGATAGTCGAACAGCGTGGAGGTCTCGCTCAATACGCGGCGATAGGTGACTCCTGCCGCAAGCAGCGAGATGAGCGCCACGAGGATCATGAGTGCAACCAGAAGTCGAGCGCGTATTGACCTCATGATTTTGGAACGAAGTAGCCCACCCCGCGCAACGTCCGAATCGCCTCACTTCCGAGCTTGCGGCGCAAGCCATGAATGTAAACCTCGATGGCATTGCTGCCGATCTGTTCGTCCCAGCCGTAAAGGCGATCCTCCAGCTGCGTTCGCGACAGCACCGCTCCGGGGCGCTGCAATAGCGCCTCCAAGACCGAGAACTCGTGCGCCGACACGCTGACCGGAACTCCACTGCGTTCAACGGTACGCGCAACGGGGTCGAGGCGCAGCTCGCCGTGCTGAATGCCGGGATCGCCTCGTCCCGCCGCTCGGCGCAGCACCGAGCGCATGCGGGCCATGACCTCATCAAGATCGAAAGGCTTGACGATGTAGTCATCGGCGCCCGCATCCAATCCGGCGATACGCTGCTGCTTCTCATCGCGCGCAGTGAGAATAATGACCGGCGTGGCGTCGCCGCGCTTGCGCAGCTCGCGCAGAACGTCGATACCATCGCGGTGCGGCAGCCCGAGGTCGAGCAGTACCAGGTCAAACGAAGAGGATTGCAAAGCGCCGGCCGCACTCTTACCGTCGCGCATCCAATCGACAGCGAAACCGCCCTGGCGAAGTGCCGTCTGCAGGCCCTGCGCAATCATGGCATCGTCCTCAACCAGCAGCACACGCATGGCGTCCCGATACGGCGATCATCTATCCTGGGATCGTCAGTGTGTAGAAGAAGCGCGGCGCCGTTCTCAAGGTAACGCTTACCGGGCGAGGGCAGGGCAATCCCGCCAGGCTGAAACGCACATTTTTGTTGAAGTCCTGCTCTTCTCGATCGTCGAATTGATCGTCCAAGATCTCGCCCGTTACCCCGGGCAGGCCCCCCTCTTGATTGGGCTGGCACTCTCCCCATTTCAGGGAGAACTTATGGTTGGGGTTGGTGCCGCGGTAAATCATCGTGACGACCAATTGGTCGCGCTGCCTGCTATAGCGGACCCCGCCAAAATTGTCGGCATGAGCGGCGAGCGAGAGAAATGCCGCCAAGGCCACGGGTAAGAGCGCAAACGTCAAATGCCGTCGTCCGTTCATCGGGCCTCTCCAGCAAGTAAGTCGAGAATAGCTTATTTGGGCGCCTCTTGGCGTTTGACAAGGCGTCAAAGGCGCGTTTTCCGCGATACGCGCGCCCTGGATTCAGGCGGCCGCCGGCGGGCTATGCACGCTTCACGCGCGCGGCAATTTGGCCGGTCGCGCCGATCTGTCCAAATCGCCGCTCGCGTTTCGCATACTCATCGAGCGCCTGCTTGAAGGCGAGCTCATCGAAGTCAGGCCAGAAACCATCCACGAAGTGCAGCTCGGCGTACGCACATTCCCACAATAAAAAGTCGCTCAATCGTTTCTCGCCGCCGGTGCGGATCAGAAGGTCTACGTCGGGCGTTACCGTCGCCGAATGATCGACGCCGGCAAGATGTTCCCTGAAGCGCGATCGGTCGATGTCGGACTCGAGCGCCATGCGCCGGCAGCTCTCCAGCATTGAATGTTGTGACGAGTAGTCGACCGCGATGCGCAGTCTCAATCCGGAGCACTGGGCGGTCGTGCGCTCGCTATGCTCGATGGTACGCAGCACCTGTGGCGTCAAGCGGTCTCTTCGACCCACCACATTGATCCGTATGGACCTCTCCAAGCAGCGCGGTGTCTGCGTCAACAGGTAGCGGCGCAGAAGCGTGAACAGTGCGCCGACCTCGGCTTGCGGCCTGCGCCAGTTATCAGCGGAGAATGCATATAGGCTAAGCGTGCCGATGCCATGTCGCGCCGCGGCCTCGACAACTTTGTCGACCGCCTTGGCGCCGGCGCGGTGGCCGGCAGTGCGAGGCAGGCCGCGTTGCGAAGCCCAGCGCCCGTTGCCATCCATGATGATTGCTATGTGCATAAAAGTACTCTGTAACACAAAGTTAACGGCCCAACAAAAGTCATGTACGGCGGGTTGCCTTGATCACCGCTTCGACATGATCGAGATATCGATTCAGGGCGCTTTTCCCCAACGCCGTCAGGCGATAGACAGTTCTTGGACGGCGCTGTTCGAAAGTCTTCGTGCAGGTCAGATATTTCGCTTCCTCGAGCTTGCGGGCATGCGCGCTCAAGTTGCCGTCACTGACATCGAACAGGGACTTGAGTTCGTTGAATGTCAACTCGTCGCGCACGGCCAGGGCGCTCATGATTCCCAACCTGACGCGCTCGTACACCAGCCGGTCGAACGTCGCATCGCTGTTGTCGCGCGGCGGCGCAGGCACGGCGGCGAGCTGCGTGCGTTTCGGGGCCGCCTGAATCGCGGTGCGCGAGTTAGGCTTCGCGGCCATGGCTCATGCGCCGGATCAGAAGGCCAAAGATGAGGTGCAGTCCGCCGAACCCCGCGCCCAGCATCAATACCTGGAAGTCGTCCGCCAGCAGCAGCGCCGCCAGGCCGAACAGTATGAAGAGGGCACCCAGAGTCGCGATGACTCGTGTCGTTCCCGCACTGGCGGCGACCAGGGCACAGCCGTAGAGCAGCAGCCAGGTACCGGGAATGGCATGCACGTTGCCGCCGTACCAATGCACTGCCGTCATGACCAGACCCGCACCGATGGACGGGGCGAGGCACAGCGCAAATTTATGAAGCGGCGTGCCCGCCAATCGCAAGTCTCGCAGCGACGATTCCCGCACGATCAGGATACTGCCCACTACTGCACCAATCAGGGCGGCTCCCAGCCAAATGCCCAACCAATAGTCGTGCAGGCCCGGCACTGTGCAGAGCGCCGCAGCAACCAGTCCGATGGCCCCCAGGACGATGCCCGCGGAACCGGGGACCGCGAGTAAAGCAGCACCCTCCATCGAGGATCGGATGTAGCGCAGCGTCGCGGCGGCATGTGAGTCGAGGCGTACGGTCGTGTTAGCCACGCATCGACACTAACGGAGCAAACCGTGCGCCGTCAAGTACTCTGCATTGTAGAGTTAACATAACGCACAAATTATTAACAGCTTTCCCGCAATGGAATGTCACCTTCTTCCCGTGCTTTCCGATTTATCAATCGTAACCGCCTTTTCGCGAGCGTATGGGAGTACGAAAAAATGAATAAGCCTAGGTCTTGGGGATTCAATGCTGCGTTTCTGGCCGCCGCATTTGTTGCGATGACAGCGGGCGCACATGAGCCCGGTAAAAGCGACGTCTCCGCCGATGCGACCGGCGCGATCGAGACTTTTAACGTCAATGGGCATACCGACACCAAGGGTGCATTCTTTCAAAGTCTGGGCACCAACGGACGATCCTGCTCGACATGTCATCTCGCGGATCAGGCCATGAGCATATCTCCGCCGCAGATTCGCCAGCGCTTCGAGCAGACTCGCGGCCGCGACCCTTTGTTCAATGCGGTCGACGGCGCGAATTGCGGGAATGCCAAAACAGCGAGCGAGTCGGCGCATAGCCTGCTGCTGTCGCACGGGCTCATACGCATTGCATTGGCAGTGCCGTCCAATGCGCAATTTACCGTGACCGCCGTTCATGATCCTTATGGCTGTGCTTTGGCGCCCGACCCGGTAAGCGGCCGGATGATTTTGTCGACATACCGCCGTCCGCTGCCGAGCACCAACCTGCGAATGTTGAGCACCATGATGTGGGATGGTCGCGAGTCGCCGGCGGCCTCGGCGCTGAATAGCAAGGCAACCTTTGCCGCCAACCTGAACGCCGATCTCATGCAGCAAGCGAAGGATGCCGTTGCAATTCATGCTCAAGGCAACCAAGTACCGACCGTTGCCCAGCTGAACGACATCATCGCGTTCGAAATGGGGCTCTCGACCGCGCAAGCATATGACCGGCATGCCGGCGACCTCGATGCACGCGGCGCGCTCGGGGGCGCCCGCAATTTGGTGGGCGAAGAATACTATCCGGGCATCAACGACGTGCTGGGCGCCGATCCCGACGGCATTGCATTCGACGAATCCAGCATGACTCTATTTGCGGCATGGGAGAACGGCGGCAAGCCGCGCTATGAGGACAATGATGGCCGCAACCCACTTGAGCGTCGCGAGGCGCGCCGCGACATCGCGGCCGGAGAAGTGCTGTTCAATACCGCGCCCCTCACGATCAGCGCTGTGCGTGGGCTCAACGACAGCGCGGCACTGGGTAATCCCGTTTCCTTCGAAGGCAGCTGCACCACCTGCCACGATTCGCCCAACGTCGGCAATCACTCCTTACCGCTGCCTTTGGATATCGGAATCGGGCACACGCCGCGTTCGGGATTTGAAAACGATCCCAACGTCGCGAAGGGCATTGCCGAGCTCAATGAGCCGGATCTGCCGGTCTTTTTGGTCAGAGGTTGCCCGACGCCATTCAGCGCCGGCCAGCCCGTCTCCTTTTACACCACTGACTTGGGCAAGGGGATGATCACAGGCTTGTGCAGCGATTTGAATCGACTGAAAGGCCCCATCCTGCGCGGCTTGGCGGCACGGGCGCCTTACTTCCACAACGGCGCCGCGGCCACCCTGTTGCAAGCGGTGAATTTTTACAATCAGCGATTCGCGATGAATCTGACTGATGAACAAAAACTCCAGCTCGTTGCCTTCTTGAATTCCCTGTAGAACGCCTAAGACGATCGCGTATCATGTTCTCGCCAATAATATGGCGGGCGCATGATGCGTCGATCCGTCAAATACACGGGGGATGGCAATGACGATGAAAATAAGAACAGGCTTGGGTGCGTTGCTGGCGATCGCCGCATTCTCGGTCGCGCAATTGGCGAGCGCAGCAGACGTCACGGGCACTTGGATCATGGCGGTCGAGACCAGCGCGGGCAGCGGCTCACCGACATTTATCCTGGTTCAGAAAGGCGAAGCACTTTCCGGCAGCTACAAAGGTCAACTGGGTGAGGCGCAAGTGACCGGCACGGTCAAGGGCGATGACGTGACGATTGAATACAAAGTCGAAGGACAGGGTCAAACCCTCGCGGTGAAGTATTCAGGCAAGACAACCGATGGTAAGACGATGAGCGGCAAGGTGTCGCTCGGACAATTGGGCGAGGGAACTTTTACCGGCAAGAAACAGTAGCCGCTGCCGCAGCACTCCCAAGGGGGAGATCGACCTCGAGTCGATGAAATAAGCCTCGCCAGTAGCCCGTTTTCCCGATTCGGCGGTTCATTGCGCTCCGGCACCGCGAGTTCTCGCAGCCCGCTTGCCGCCTTTGCGAAGTAGTTCTCATCTTTCAAGTTTGCCCTGACCGTGACGGCCATTCAGGCTGCTCCGGCGTACCCAAATGTGACCTAGGGCATGTCGTAAACCCTTCATTTGCCGGAACCTTATTGCGTTAAGCAAAACACCTCACATCCGTGGTGCACGAATGTGATCGCAGTGCAACAAGGCCGCTTATACGGCGATCGCGATATGGGACTATAACGATGCCGAAAAGTCTGAGAAAACATGAGCTTGCCCCGACACAGCCCGCGGAGCATCCGCCGCCGCAGTCGGTAAAAAAGCAAAAGCTCACGGTGCTTTTGGTCACCGCCGATGACTCCTTGTGGCCGCAAGTCGGCGCAGACTTGAATGGCGGTCTGGTTCTCAAGCAGCTCGATTCAGTCGACGAGCTGATCAGCTCCACGCCATCCGGCCAAGCCAGCATCGTCTTGTGGGATGCGCGCAATCACCCAGACCCTGCCGCCATCCTGTCGCGACTGCATTTGCACTCATCGCGCTTTGCCATCGTCGCGTTGGACGCTGAAGCGAGTGGTGATGCGTGGACGCTTCCCATTCAACACCGGCAGATCGTCGCCCATGTGGGACTGCCGATCGTCGGCAGTGTCTTGACCAGCGCCCTCGATAGCGCACACGAAGAAGTAAATTCGAGATTGGCGCTGTTGGGCGACGGTGACGGCGCGGTGCCACCGGCTGCCATAGCCGATTCTCCGAAGAAACCGTGGCTGGTGCCGGCCGTGATCGGCGGCGTGGTGATTGCCGCCGGGCTTGCATTCTTTCTTACGCGCCAGGGGTCGACCGACGTCAAGCCGGCGCCCGCGGCGCCATCCGCGGCCAACAAGAGTGCGCCGGCGCCCGCTCCTGCTGCCGTCAAGCCACCGGCCGAAGCCGACGAGAAAGTGGATGCACTCATCGAGAAAGCCCAGCAAGCCATGCTTGATCGGCATTTCATCGATCCGGCGGCCGGCAGTGCGCTTTCCCTGTATCGAGAAGTGTTGATCATCAACTCCGACAACGGCGAGGCGCGGCAAGGCCTGCAGCGTCTTTTTGAGATACTCATTGCGCGAGTGCAGTCGGCACTCGATGACCGCAAGTTCGATGCCGCACTGCAGTTCCTGGAAACGGCGCGTAGCATCGATGCGAGCGATAAGCGGCTCTCCGCCCTCGATGAAAAAATCGCAAGCCTGCGTGCCGAACTGGGTCCGGCCCAGATTCTCGCGGCGCTGAATGCGCAGAATTTCGACCGCGCGACGCAGCTCATTGATGAGGCGGCGCGCGCCAAAGCTCTGCCGCCGGCAAAACTCGCGCAGCTGCGCGATGAGGTCCGCCGCCGACGCGATGACTTTGAAGTTGCGCGGCTGCTCAAGCTCGTCGACGCGCGCATGCAACAGGATCATGTGATCGATCCGCACAACGATAGTGCGGTTTATTATCTGGATCAGGCAAAGCAAGCGGGCGCCGGTGGCGCGGCGCTGCAGGGGCAAGCTCAGGACTTGCTCAAGCGCCTGGTGCAATTAGGGCACACCGCAGTCCAGCAGCGAAACTTCAATGACGCTGATCGAATCCTGACGGAAATGCACGGCATGGGCGCGCCGCAAGCGACGATTGCGACCTTGCAGCGCGAACTCAACGCAGCCCACAGCCAGCCGGCGGCGCAAAAACCGGATCTGCCGCAGTACCTGGAGCTTGCGCAATCGCGCTTGGCCCAGGGCAAGTTGACCGAGCCCGACAATGACAGCGCCTTGTTTTATGTCAATCAACTGCGCACGGCCGACCCCAAGAACGGTGGACTGGCGCAGATCAGCGGCGCTGTGCAGGCGCAGATTCTCGAGCGGGCGCGCGTGTCGCTTGACGCCGGCGACACGGAGAAGTCCGAGGCATTGGCGCTGTTGGCGGGCGGCCTCGGGGCCTCGTCGGATCTCGACGCGCTGAACGATCGAATTCGCCAAAAGAAGGCGGCCCGCAGTGATGTTCTGCAAATGCCGGAATCGTCCTTGACGCGCCTGAACAAACTCGATGTCCAATATCCCGTGCGGGCGCTGCAGACCATTGTCGAGGGATGGGTGGAACTCGGCTATACCGTGGGACCCGACGGCGCGGTAACGAACGTGAAGGTTCTCAATGCGGTGCCTCCCAGGGTGTTTGAGGCGTCCGCCAGCAGAGCGGTGAGCCACTTGCGCTACCAGCCGGTGGTGCAAGGCGGCAAGGCGATCGCAGTCGCCACACAGGTGCGCATCGTCTACCGCGTTCCGAAGTCGTGATAACGCAATGAACACTCAAACCGCATCGACGCCGTCGACGACCGCAATGACCCCGGCACTCGTTCCGCCGGCCGCCGCCGAACGCAGCCGTGGAACGGTTCTTTGCCTCATTGTTCACGATGAGTTGGAATTGAGACTGCGGCTGGCGGGCCTGGTGCGTCGCGCGATGCCGAAAATTGATGCCGACACGGTTACGCGTGCAGGCTTCGATGCCATATCGATCGAGCGTCTTCGCGCCTATGTGGCTGTAATGTTCATCGTCGAGTTCAGCCCGCCGGATGCGGCGGCGGGATCGCTGGCCTCTTTGCAGCGCCTGCATGAGCAGGCGCCGAATCTGCCCATTTTC
The DNA here is from genome assembly GCA_035318305.1 of Steroidobacteraceae bacterium. Classification (GTDB taxonomy): domain Bacteria; phylum Pseudomonadota; class Gammaproteobacteria; order Steroidobacterales; family Steroidobacteraceae; genus Bog-1198. Next base: position 8,532 of record DATHFB010000384.1, read on the forward strand.
GTGTTTGCGCGCGGCGGCAACGAGCGCAGCGCGGCACGCGCCATGAAACTCGGGGCAAGCGACTACTGGCCCATTCACTCCGTGATTGTCGGCGAACTTTGCGGCGCACTGCAGCCGTTGCTCGATCGCTCTGCAGCGGCTGCCGGCGCAACGAATGCGGCGGCAGATCGATGGCGCCAGCCGGAAGTGGCCGGCTATACCATGATGAAAAAGATTGCGCAGTCCACGGCGGCCAGCGTCTATCTGGCGCGCAATGATGAGTTCCCGCAGCCAGTCGCCTTGAAGGTCGAGGCAATCACCGGAGAGCACGTCGTATCGGACGCCGATCGCGAGCGCTTCACCAAGGAGTGCGAGATTCTCTCGAAGTTGAATCACCGCTCCATCGCCAATGTCCTTGATTTCGGCACGACCGATGACTATTTGTATCTCGCGCTGGAATACTTTCCCTGCGGCAGCTTGCGCGAGCGCCTAAAACATCCGGTGAGCGAAGCGGACGCCGTCAACTATGCGCATCAGATCGGCGAAGCGCTGCAAATCGTTCACGCCGCGCGCGTGGTGCATCGCGATCTGAAACCGTCCAATCTCATGCTGACGAACGAAAATCGCCTGGTTCTGATCGACTTCGGCTCTGCCAGAACACAGTTCATGCCGAGCGACCTGACGAAATCCGGCGATTGCACGGGCACGCCGTACTACGTCTGCCCGGAGCAGATCGATGATCGTGATCCCGACGCGCGAGGCGATCTCTACAGCCTCGGTGTGGTGCTCTACGAAATGCTCTCCGGCACGTTGCCATTCATGGGAAAAACTCTTGCGGACATCCTGGCGGCACATCGCTCAGCCACCGTGCCGCGGTTGCCCGCGCACTTGGCGCTCTACCAGCCGCTCATCGATCGCTTGCTCGCAAAAGATCCGAAAGACCGGTATGCCTCGGCCGCCGACTTTCTCGATGCCTTGGACGCCTTGCGTGCGGAATTGATGACTCGCAAACCCAGCAAACCACAGCGGAGCGCTTGATTCATGAACCTTCGTTTTGCCAGAGCTTTAGTTCCCCGTCTGTCCGGCGGCGGCCTCGTCGTGCTGGTTGTCATTCTTGCGTTCAGCTTTGTTGCAATCGTTCTGATACCAGGCCTGGAACTCGCCAGTGAGTTGGCCGACAGCACCGTGGCGCTGAAATTCGTCGGACAACAACAGCGCAATCCAGCGCTCATCCGCGCCTCGCTCGATTCGATGCACGACCGATTGACCACTCATGGCTATATCCAAGAGTCTCTGGACCAGCTGCGGGATGCGGCTGCCAAGCTCGACACCGGGCTGCATGAAATGAACGCCCCGCGGGCTGCCGGTTGGTTCGCGCTGTCGGGCGATTCCGCCAAGGGCGAACCGATGGCGGGCAAACATGCGCCGGCCCTGCGCGAACTGTGGGCCAAAGAACAGGAATCGCTGGAACCGATTTTGAGGTTCAAAGGCGTGCCCTACCAGGACAACGAATCAACCGGCACCGTGCTCAATGAGAGCGGCAAGCAATTGGAACGGGATATCGCCGCTTCCATCCGCGCCGGCAAGCGCGTCTTGCCGCTGCTCGACGGCGAGCTGACTGCGATCGCCGCCGACTTGCAGGCGGGCAACGCGCGATCCGCCACGCAGTTGCGGCTCGTCATGCTGACCGGCCTTTTCATCGCGATCGTGCTGGCGGCGCTGGTGACGACTTTGCTGCTCGCGCGCAAGCGCCAGGATGCATCGCTGCGCGAGGCGCGTCAGCAGACAGCCGATATCCTGCGCACCGTCAAGGACGGCTTGTTCCTGCTCGACGAGAATCTCGTGATCGGCGCGTCGTACTCGAGCGCGCTCGAGTCATTGTTTCAGCGCAGCGACTTCGCCGGGCTGCCGTTCGAGAAATTGCTGCAAAACATAGTCTCTGAAAAGACGCTGTCGACCGCATTGAAGTTCGTCGGCGTGCTGTGGTCGGAGCGCACCAAAGAGAACCTGGTAAAAACGATCAACCCTCTCGGCGAGGTTGAAGTCAACTTTGACTCCGGACAGGGCAAGGTCTCCACACGCTACCTGCAGTTTGAATTTCATCGCGTGCGCGTTGACGGGAAAATCACCCACGTACTGGTGTCGGTATCGGATGTCAGCGCGCGGGTGGATCTTGCCCGTGAACTGCAGTCCTCTCAAACGCAGGCGCAGGCGCAGGTCGATACCTTGCTTGGAATCTTGCATGTCGATCCGGCGCAGCTCGCCTCATTCTTGAACGACTCCAACGCCGCCATGAAAATGATCAATGCGGTGCTGCGTGAGCCGGCTCGCGAGGAAAGCGCGTTCCGTAAGAAGCTGGACACCCTTTTCCGGCAAGTGCACTCCGTCAAGGGCGAGGCCGCGGCGCTGGGGTTGTCCTCCATCGAAAGCCGCGCGCATTCCTTCGAGGATGACTTGAAGAACCTGCGCGAGAAATCGGACCTGTCCGGCAACGACTTTCTTCCGCTGGTCATCAAGCTGGATGACCTGTTGACGCACCTGCAATCGGTGGGCGATTTGGTGTCGCGCCTTGCACGCCTGCATGTGGCGTCGAGCACGGGCGACGAGCACGAATCTCACACCGACACGGCGGTCATCGAGCGTGGCGGACGGGAAATCGTTGCCAGGTCGGACGGCAGCGTGACCTCGATGCTGCAGCAGCTGACGGCGCGAGTCGCCGGTGAAAATAATAAAGAAGCGGCGTTGCAATGCATGGGGTTCGATACGGTACCCGATGAGTACCGGCGCATCGTCAAAGACATCGCTGTCCAGGCGGTGCGAAACTCGATCGTGCACGGCATTGAGTCGGCGAGCGACCGGCTTGGCGCCGGAAAGCCCACGCAGGGCCAGCTCAAGCTGATATTCCAGGAACTCGGCGACGCCGGCTACAAGCTCATCGCCGAAGATGACGGGCAAGGCTTGTCGACCGAAAAGATCAAGCACGCTGCGCTGAAAAAAGGGTTCATTACGCCTGAAAAGGCGGCGGCCCTGGATGCCAAACAGGTATTTTCCCTGCTTTTCCAATCGGGATTCTCCACCGTCGAAAATGCCACCAAGGATGCAGGGCGCGGCGTGGGCATGAATTTGATGGCCGGACTCATGCAGCAGATCGGCGGGAAAGTTTCCGTGGCCACGGTGCCCGGGAAATTTACGCGACTTACATTGAGCCTCCCGCCGGCTAAGCGCGCGGGTAATACGGAAGCGGCGTAATGGGCAATGCGGTTGGTCCGAAGGGTTCCCTGAAGCTCATGATCGTCGATGATTCCAACATCATTCGGAGGCGCATCGAACGCTCTCAGCAAATCGCCCGCTTGGAGGTCGTCGGCGCCGCCAGCAACGGCCGTGCCGCCGTCGAAATGTTCCGCCGCACGCAGCCTGACGTCGTCACCATGGATTTGACCATGCCGGAAATGGACGGCATAGAATGCGTCGAGGAACTGATTGCGATCAATTCCAACGTATTGATTTTGGTCGTTTCGGCGCTTGCCGACAAGGCGACAGCGGTGGAAGCGATCGAAAAAGGAGCGAACGGATTTCTGTGCAAGCCGTTTACCGATCGTCAGCTCAACGATGCGTTGGCAGAGCTGCTGTCGGAGGCTTGAGATGTTCAAAGAAGCAGAAATCCGCACATTCATCGAGGGAACGACCAGCTATTTCGAAACCTCTGCGCAACAGTCGGCGACTGTCGGTTCACCCTACCTGGTCACCGACGGCAAGCCAGGCGCCTATGAATACACGGGAGTCATCGGCATCACCGGCGCGCGCAAGGGCATCGTTTATTTCACGGCGCCGCGCGGCATGCTGACGGTATTGCTGATGCGCATGCAGGAAACCGACACCAGCGACGAAAATATCAAGGATCTTGTCGGCGAAGTGGCCAACACCATTTCCGGAAACGCGCGCCGGGACTTCGGCAAGAATTTCGTCATATCCGTGCCGATCGTCATCGCGCACGACTTGGAGAAGGTGACGACGCCGCACCCGCGATCCTTCGTGATTCCCATCAACTGGCGCACGCATTCCGCCAAACTGGTGGTCTGCCTCGAGTAATTCATTGCGCGGCGAGAGCCGCGCTGCCTACTTCCCGTCGACCGAGAACGCCAGCAGAACGTTGATGCCGTTGCTGCCGGTCCGCGCTGCACCGTTGAATCCGGACATGGTGTATAGCATGCCGCCGGCGATGGTCGGTCCCATGCCGTCTATGCCGCCGCCGGGCTGCGCCTGGTTGCCGTTGACGGTGCTATAGGTCTGGGCGGTGGTGCTGAATTCCCACACGATCTTCCCGTTGGATGCATCGTAGGCTCGCAGCCATCCATCCAAGGTCCCCGAGAACACAAGGCCCGGCATGACGGCCGGTGCAGCGGATTGCGCGCGCACGCATGCGCCCTTGGCGTAATCCTTGGATCGGTCGCCCGCATAATGGCAAGGGGCGATTGGTGCCGGAGTGCTCCAGATGATCTTGCCGCTGAAGGGGTCAAGTGCATTTAAGCCCGGCTTGCCGGGCATTTTGTACTCGGCAGAGGGCGGTGCGCCCGCCGCCGCGGCGATCTCGTTGAAGACCTGGCCGATGTCGGAATTCGGAACGAAGACGTAGCGGCCGTCCGCGCCGATGCCCCATTCCACGCCGCCGAGCGGCGAGCCCGCGCCGACCGCGGTTTTCCAAAGCGTGCGCCCGCTGTCGGGATCGACGCCGTAGACGATGCCGGACTTCTGGCCGGCCAGGAGGATTTGCTTGGCGCCGTGCTTGAATAAAATGGGCGTGGCGCCAAAGTCGAAGTCAGGACCCGTCGGCGTTGGACAGTTGGCCACCTTTACAGGACCGCTGCAGCCCACGATGAAATTGTCGTGAGTGGTAACCTGGTTTTTCCAGCGCACCTTGCCGGTCTGCATTTCCAAGGCGACGATGGCATCGGCGCCCTCGGTGGCTGCGTCCGTGTAGCTGTCCCCCGTGACCACATAAACCAGGCCGCGCTTCGCATCGACCGTCGGCGATGCCCAGACGGGCGCGCCTGCAGGGCCTTGCATCAGTACGCCGTTGGCATTCTTGCGAGTGGGCGCCAACGGCTCCGTGATCATGGAAGTCTGCCACTGCTTGCGGCCGGTCTTAAGATCCAATGCGGCCAGACTTCCTCGAAACGTGCAGCAGGAATAATTCGGTTGCATGGCAGCGACTTCCTCGCCGGAGGAGAGCGGCACGAATATCTGGTCTCCCGACACCACCGGCGTGCCGGTGATGTTCGAAGCCATGTGATCCTCCAGCGATTCGCTGTGCCATATTTCCTTGCCGGTTTGCGCATCGAACGCGCGCACCACGCGCTTGCCGACGCCGACAAAGGTTGCCCAGCCGCTGGGCGAAATCGACGAGCGGATGATCATGGGTGTCGTTCGTGAGGAGGCATCCTCGATGGCCCAATGCACACAACCGGACTTGGCATCCAAGGCATAGAACTTGCCGCCGCGGTTGGTAATGAATAGCCAATCGCCGACCACGATGGGTTGACCGCCGCCCGGCATGGAAAAAGCCCACTTCACTTTTAAGCGAGGCACGTCGGCCGCGCGAATCCCAGGATTGGGCTGAAAGCGAGTGGAATTTTCATCGGGTCCCAAGGCGGGCCAATCCGAGGCGCCGGCTTGGATGGGCCCGTTGGCCTCGCACATTTTATCGGCGCCCGCCGCGCCCAATTGTTGGCCGGGCGCCAGGAACAGCGCGACCGCTTCGATTTCCGGCCGCGACAAGCCTTTCGCCATGGGAGCCATCACGCCTGTCGTCAATGCGGTGACGATGTCTGCGGGGGTGCGAAAGGCCAGTTCCGCCCGGGTGGGCGCCCGTTCCATCGCCGGCTCGTGGCAACTCTTGCAGCGAGTGTTGAATACGGACTCGCCATTCGCTGGTTGAGTTGCGGTCTCCTGGGCCGTAAGTGCTCCCACGCCCAGCACGAATGTCACGGCGCACGCGCCGATCAAGGTCCGACTATTGCTCATGGAAACCAACTCCCCGGGGAAATCCGAATTCTATTTAGGAAAATCCAATCCAGCGCCCGGCCATGGCGACCATCAGCCACGCCGCCAACGTCAATGCCGTCACGCTGCGGATGCCGGCGCCTGAAGCGCCGCGCTTGACCAGAGGATTGAAAGCCAGATAGGTGAGCAGCAGCGCAGCGGCCAGCGAAATCATTTTCACCCAGAAGGCTTGCCGCCCGTAGAGCTTCACCGGCTCGGAAATTCCCAGCAATATGCCCGTGATCAGCAGCGCGATGACCGCGCCATTCATATAGCGATGCGCGCTCTTGTAAATTTCAGCCGGCGGAGTCTTCAAGCCTATCCCCAATACCGCCAGGGAAATGATCAGTACGGAGCCCCCGAGCAGCGCCAGCGCCAGCAGATGAGCCGACTCTATCGCGGGAAACAACCACGTGGATTCTCGAATGGCCTGGCCGAGCGCCGAGGCCTCGATGTTTTGCGCGGTGTGATACAGCGTCATGGCTTAGCCCGGATCCAACGGACAGCCCGTGAGCTCCGCCATGGTCGGAGAGGTGATGCTGTCGCAGTCGAACCAGTTGTAGGCAATGAGCCGGCCGAAAACGATGACGCAGCCCCAGGCCCCCAAGGAAATGACGGCACAGATCTTCGACTTTCGCGGCACCGGGCCCAAATCCCACGCCGCTTTGTCGCGTTCCACTTTGAAGGTAAAAATGGCGATGTTGACGGCCGCGATGAGAATCATGAGGCACTTCAGTCTGAACCAAAGGCTGTGATAAGTGCGGATCGGGATGGCCAGAAACAACATCGCGCCGGTGATCACCAGCAGCACGAAGCCCGCCACGGTCCAGGGCAGCATCTTCGAGAGCATCTGCGACACCGGAACATTAGTATAGGAAATACCTAACAACCGAAGGTCCACCATGGCGATGGTGCCGACAAACAACATGATGGACATAACGTGCGCGGATTCCGTAATCGCGTACATGTACAGCGATTCGTGCAGTCCGATGCTCCAGGGCGTATCCGCCAATTTGGTGACCAGTCCCTCGAGCATTGATTCCCCGCTTGCTATATTTCAGTCCCGGCTACCCTTTGATTACTCGAACAATCTTAAGGACGCAACGGAAATTGTATTGCCAAAACAGCGATCTAAAGCGATTATAGGCGTCGATTATACGGGCCCGTTTCACGCCGTCCAGCAATGCTCGGCGTCGAAAGCAAGATTTTGATTATGTACAAGGTCTACTTCGATATGTTGCCGGCTGGAGGAAATCTCAAATGAATTTTCGCACTGATAAGGCGGCGGGTCTTGCCGTTGTGTTGATCGCAATGGCCGCCATCGGCGCACCTGCATTGGCGCATCACGCGTTTCAGGCTGAGTTCGACGGCAACCAGCCGATCATGCTCCAGGGCAAAGTCACCAAGGTCGAGTGGATCAATCCGCATACCTGGGTGCATATGGACGTTGTCAGCAACGGCGTACCTCAAGAATGGATGATTGAAGCAGGCACGCCGAATACGCTGCTGCGCGAGGGGCTCACGCGCGACTCGCTGAAGGCGGGCGAAGAAATCATTGTCCGCGGCTACCGGGCGAAGGATGCGCGCTGCCGTCCCGCCTGCAAAGCGAACGGCCGCGACGTCACGTTCTTGGATGGTCGCAAAGTATTCATGGGCTCGAGCGGCACGGGTGCGCCGAAAGATGGCGCGGATCCGAACGAGAAATAAAAGCCCGCAGCGAACATCTAATGTCTTTGACCCAGGGGGAAGTTCTGAATAAGAAGATCAAAGTATTGGCTCTGGTGACCTTGGCGGGATCGATGGCGGCACTGACCCAGAGCTATGCGGCGCCCGCTGCGGCGCCCGGTGCATCGCCTCGCAAGACACCGGCCGGCGGTGCAATTGACCGCGTTGCCGGACACCCCAATTTCAGCGGTGTCTGGTCGGTGATGAACACGGCCAATTGGGATATCGAACCGCACCTGGCCAATGCCGCACTGGAGTTGCGTGCAGGTCCGGTGGTTCCTGTGCCCGCCAAGGCGATCGTTGCTCTTGGCGCTGTGGGCTCGGTGCCCGCCGGCATGGGCGTGGTTGAAGGCGGAAAGATTCCTTACACGTCCGAAGCGCTTGCCAAAAAGCAGGACAATCAAAAGCACTATTTGGACCGCGACCCGGAGGTGAGGTGCAACCTGCCCGGCGTGCCGCGCGCCAACTACATGTCCATGCCGTTCCAGATCGTACAGTCCGCAAAGACAATGCTGTTCTCCTACGAGTACGACGGCGCGGTGCGCGACATTCTTTTCAACGACCCGGGTCCGGCGCCGATCGATAGCTGGATGGGCCAATCGGTTGGGAAATGGGAAGGCGATACTCTGGTGGTTACGGTCACCGGACAAAACGACAGTACTTGGTTCGACCGCGCGGGCAACTTTCATTCGGGAGATATGAAAGTGGTCGAGCGCTGGACCCTGATGAACGAGAACACGATTCACTACGAAGCTGAGATAACGGACCCGGGCACGTTCACCAGGCCGTGGAAGATGAGCATGCTCATCTATCGCCGTCTCGGCGACGATGCTCGATTGCAGCAGTTCAAATGTGTCGAGTTCGTCGAAGAACTCATGTATGGCGACTTGCGTAAGGAGCCCCTCAAGTGAGCACGAAGAAATTTACTGCCCTCCTGGCCGGCGCGGCAATGTCAGCGTTGGCCGTCTCCGCCGCACTCGCGGCGGCTGCCTCGCCGGCAGTGGGTGCCTACAAAGCGCCGTTGAACGCCTATGGTCAGCCGGATCTCGAAGGCACGTGGACCAACGCGTCGCTAACGGTGCTCGAACGGCCGAAAGAGTACGGCAACCGCAGGGCGATGACCGGCGAAGAGGTCAAGAAGGTCGAGGGCGATGATGCAAAGCTCATGGCTGACGGCAACAAACCCACCGACCCGAAGGTCAAGACCACCGATCTGCCGCACGACTGCGGCCGCGGATTCAGCGGTGCGGGCTGCGGCTACAACTCGGCGTGGATCGATCCCGGTTCAACGGTCATGCGTGTCAACGGCGAGCCGCGCACCTCGTTTATTACCGATCCTGCGGACGGGCACTTGCCGCCTTACAAGCCCGGCGTCGTTCAGACAAGCATGTATGTGCGCGCGCACTACGGCGAGAATCCGGAGAACCAGACGCTTGCTGAACGCTGCCTAACCTCGTTCGGCTACAGCGCCGGCCCGGTCATGCTGCCGTTGCTCTACAACAATAACTACGAGTTTGCGCAGAGCAAGGATACGGTGGCCATCGTTGTTGAAATGGTTCACGACGTGCGCATCATCCACATCGGCGCCAAGCATCGCACCGACGGCGCGCGGCCCTGGATGGGCGACTCCATCGGCTGGTACGAAGGGCCGACCTTGGTGGTTGAAACCACCAACTTCCCGGAGGCGACCGCGCTTCGCAGTGCTTGGAAAGAATTGAAGGTCACCGAGCGCTTTACCCGCGTCGGCCCGCATCGCATCCTGTACCAGTTCAAGGCCGAGGATCCGACGGTGTGGGACAGACCGTGGAGCGGCGAATACGAGTTCAGTTCGTCGAAGGGCCGGATCTTCGAATACGCCTGCCATGAAGGCAACTACGCGCTTGAAGGCATTCTTTCCGGTGCCCGCGCTGACGAGGCCGCGGCGGCGGAGAAAGCCAAGGCAGCCGCTGCCAACAAGACTGCCGCAGCAACTCCCGCGGCGAGCGGAACCAAGAAACAGTAAATCATCAAGCGATTCAAAAAATGCCGCGCCCAAAAAAATGGGTCGCGGCATTTTTTTGCGCGTCAATGCCGTGCGGCGACGATCGGGTGCGAGGAGGACAGGCCACCGTCCACGGCAATGGCTTGACCGTTGACGTAGGAGGCCGCATCGGACGCTAAAAACAAGGCGGTCTGCGCGATTTCTTGCGGCATGCCGTAGCGCTGCAGAGGATTCAGCTGCCCGATTTTAGCTGCAGTGCCGCGCTCGCGTGCGCGTTCGAATATCGGGCGCGTCATGCCGGTTTCAATCAGGCCCGGGCAGATGGCGTTGATGCGAACGCCGGTGCCGGTCAACTGGTTTGCGATCGTTTGCACCATGCTGATGACGCCGGCTTTGCTGGCGCTATAGGGAACGCCGCCGGCGCCGGAGCGCAGGCCCGCAACCGACGCCGTGCAGATGATCGAACCGCGCTTTTGCTTGACCATCTCCATCGCAGCATACTTGGCCAAGAGAAACGTGCCGATCAAATTGATCTTGAGTACTTCCGTCCAGCGTTCGGTGGTTTCCTCAAAGAAAGGCACGAGGCCGCCGCTGATGCCGGCATTCGCATAGCACACATCGAGGCCGCCGAATTCTTTGAGCGCTGTGGCCACCGCGCCGGCAACATCCTCCTCCGCGGAGGAATCCCTGACCAAGGCGATGGCGCGGCCTCCGGCCGAGCGAATCGCCGCCGCCGTGGACTCGACTTCCGCCGCGCGATCCAGCGCCACCACCGCGGCCCCTTCAGCGGCGAACAACATGGCGCTGGCCCGACCGATGCCGCTTGCCGCGCCGGTCACGATCGCGGACTTGTCTTTTAATATGTTCATGCTGCGCAGTATCGCCGCATGGTTTATCAGTGGCAACAAAGCAGCCGCGAACCGTGACCGCCGCGCGGCGCCGCCGCGTGTTTCAAGCCGCCAGTGTTGTGCCTATACTGATCCCGCACTTCACAACAAATTTTCGCTCTTGAGGGTACTCAAATGACCGACGACTCCAACAAGATTTCTCGCCGAGAGTTTACGGCGCTGTCGCTGGCGGCCGGCGTCAGCGCAGCCGCCGGCGCTTCCGCTGCCGCGGCTGCCGACATGGTGGACACAGACGTCGTGGTAACGACTGCCGACGGCAGTTGCGATGCTGCATTGATTCATCCCAAAGGGAAGGGTCCGTGGCCGGGCGTCATTCTATTCGTCGATATATTCGGCCTTCGGCCGACCATGCGTGACATGGCGAAGCGCTTGGCGGCGGACGGCTACACCGTGCTGGTGCCAAATCCCTACTACCGTACTACCAAGGCACCCGGGTTGCCGGGAACGCTCGACTTCAGCAGTGCGGATGACCGTGCCAAGATCGCCAAGGTGCGCGATCCCTTGACCGATCGTGCGGTCATGTCGGATTCGACCGCCTATGTAAAATTCCTCGACTCACAGGCAATGGTCCACAAGAAAGCCAGGATGGGCGTGTTCGGCTATTGCATGGGCGGCCCGATGACCATGCAGGCGGCTGCTGCAAATCCGTCCCGAATAGGCGCCGGGGCTTCCTTCCACGGCGGAGGGTTGGTCACTGACAAGCCCGACAGCCCGCATCTCAAAGTACCGCAGATGAAGGCGCAGTTTTACATCGCCATTGCGATGAATGATGACCAGCGCCAGCCGGATGCGAAGACCAAGCTGGCCGAAGCCTTCAAAGCGGTTAATTTGCCGGAGAAGCAAGAGGTCTATGATGGCTGCCAGCACGGCTGGTGCGTCAAGGACATGCCCATGGGCCCGGATGGCAAGCCGCTCTACAACGAAGCCGGAGCGGAACGTGCGTGGGGTGAACTGACCGCGCTATACAAGCGCGCCGCTGTGTAAATCAGAAGCGGCCGCCGGACATAATAAGAGCCGCGTCTTCTGCAGTTCGTCGTGTTTTTGACGGTGTCCTTTAACTTCTCAAAGGGCACTGCGCGCTGTTACATTAGCCGGCCAAAACGACGGAACCTAGTTCTGCAGAGTGGAATAAAGAATGAGTACGAGTAAGGCTGGCTTCGAGGTCAAGAACGGCATCGCCGTCATAAAATTCGACAATCCGCCGGTGAATAGTTTGGGCCTCGAATTGCGGCAGGCCATTGTCGACGCTATCGAACGCGCCAATGCCGATGCCGCTGTCGAGGCCATTGTTTTGATCGGCTCAGGCGCCGGTTTTTCGGGAGGCGCGGATATTCGCGAATTCGGCACTCCCAAGGCGTCGACTCAGCCGCACTTGATGACGGTTATCAGCACCGTCGAAGGCAGCGCCAAACCGGTGATCGCAGCGATCGGCGGCGTGTGCATGGGTGGAGGCTTGGAACTCGCACTGGGTTGTCATTACCGAGTCGCTGCACCGGGCGCTAAGATCGCTTTACCTGAGGTGAAGCTGGGTCTCTTGCCGGGTGCGGGCGGCACACAGCGCTTGCCCCGGCTGATCGGCGCAGAGGCAGCACTGAACATGATCGTTTCGGGGGCGACCGTACCGTCCGAAAAGCTTCGCGGCACACCCTTGTTCGATGCCTTCGCCGAAGGTGATTTGCCGGAAGCCGCCGCGGCGTTTGCGCGCCGCGTGATCACCGAGAAATTGGGTGTGAAACGCGTGCGTGATTTGAAGGTCAACATGCCGAACCATGAGGCCTTTTTCCAGTTCGCGCGCAACAGCGCCAAGGCGCTGGGCGGCCGCTATCCCGCGCCGCTGGCGTGCGTGGAAGCGGTCGCAGGCGCTTTTGACAGACCCTTCGATGCGGGCATAAAACGTGAGCGCGAACTTTTCGCGACCCTGATGTTGTCGCCGGAATCCGCGGCACTGCGCCACTTATTCCAAGCTGAGCGCGCAGCCTCGCACATCCTCGACGTGCCGGCCGACACGCCGGTGCGGCCGATTCGCAAAGTCGGCGTGATCGGCGCGGGCACGATGGGCGGCGGCATCAGCATGAGCCTCATCAATGCGGCGATCCCAGTTGTCCTCCTGGAGATGAAGCAGGAAGCACTTGATAAGGGCCTCGCGACCATGCGCCGCAACTACGGCGGCGCGCTCAAGAAGGGAACCTTGACTGAAGCCGCTCTCGATCAGCGCATGGCCCTGGTGACGCCGACGCTGGACTACGCGCAGCTGGCGGATTGCGATTTGATCATCGAAGCGGTGTTCGAGAGCATGGAAGTCAAGAAGCAGGTGTTTGAGAAGCTGGACCAAGCCGTTCAGCAGGGCGCCATCCTGGCCTCCAACACGTCCGCCTTGAATCTCGATGAGATCGCCAGGTTCACCAAGCGTCCTCAGGATGTCATCGGGCTGCATTTTTTCAGTCCGGCGAATGTCATGCGTCTGCTGGAAATCGTCCGCGGCGCCAAGACGGCGAAGGACGTTTTGGCCACGGCCATGCAGTTGGCCAAAAAAATCGGCAAGGTCGCCGTCATCTCCGGCGTCTGCGACGGATTCATCGGCAATCGCATGGTGGCTCGATACGGCGCCGCCGCCCACGATCTCATCATGGCAGGCGCACTGCCGGCCCAGGTGGACAAGGCGCTCGAAGATTTCGGCATGGCGATGGGGCCGTTCCGCATGAGCGACTTGGCGGGTTTGGATATTGGTTGGGCCGCGCGCAAGCGCCGCGCTGCTGAATTTCCGGACCGGGATCTTTCGAATGTTGCGGACGATTTGTGCGAAGCCGGCAGATTCGGGCAGAAAACCGGCGCCGGGTGGTATCGCTATGAAGCCGGTTCGCGAAACGCCATCCCGGATCCCACCGTCACCGCCATCATCGAGAAGTATCGCAAGCAAAAGGGCATCACGCCGCGCAAGGTCTCCAACGAAGAAATCGTCGAGCGCTGCATCTATGCGCTGATCAACGAAGGAGCGCGCATCGTCGAGGATGGTATCGCGCAGCGAAGCTCCGATATCGATATCGTCTATCTCAACGGCTACGGCTTTCCCGCCTGGCGAGGAGGCCCGATGTTCTACGCCGATCAGGTTGGATTGAGCGAAGTGGCACGCGGGTTGCGGCACATTGCCGCGCAAGCGGCCGACAAGGCATTCTGGACTCCGGCGCCGCTGCTGGCGCGCCTCGCCCAGGATGGTAAGACATTCAGCGCACATAAAGGATCAGACAAGTGACCGAAGCCGTCATCGTATCCACCGCACGCACCGGGCTCGGCAAGAGCTGGAAGGGCGCATTCAACATGACCTATGGCGCCACCCTGGGCGCGCACTCCGTTCAGCACGCGGTGGCGCGCGCCGGCATCGACCCGGCAGAGGTCGAGGACGTGATCATGGGGTCAACTTTCGGCGAGGGGACCACGGGCGGCAACATTGCGCGGCAAATTGCGCTGCGGGCCGGATTGCCGATCACCACCGCGGGCCTGAGCATCAATCGCTTCTGTAGTTCAGGATTGCAGTCGATCGCGTTGGCGGCGCAGCGAGTCATGACGGAGGGCGCTGAGGTCATTGTCGCCGGCGGCCTTGAAAGCATTTCCTGCGTGCAGAATGAAGCCAACACGCACATGCGCAGAGATCCATGGATCGATGAGCATAAGCCGACACTGTATTGGAGCATGCTGCAAACGGCCGAAACAGTGGCGAAGCGCTACAACATCTCCAAGGAAGCTCAGGACGAATACGGCGTTCGCAGCCAGCTGCGCGCCGCCGCCGGCCAAGCTGCCGGCAAGTTCAAGGACGAGATTGTCCCGATGACCACGACCATGGGCGTGATCGACAAGAATACCGGCGCCATCTCGACTCGCGAGGTCACCATTTCCAGCGACGAGGGCATCCGTCCGGATACCACGCTCGAGGGTGTCTCGAAGATCCGTTCCGCCATGCCGGGCGGTGTGATCACGGCCGGCAACGCCAGTCAATTCTCCGACGGCAGCAGCGCCTGCGTGGTGATGGACGCCAAGCTTGCTGAGAAGCGCGGCATCAAGCCTCTGGGCATTTTCCGCGGCTTCGCGGTGGCCGGGTGCGAGCCCGATGAAATGGGCATCGGCCCGATCTATGCGGTGCCGCGACTGCTCAAGCGCGCCGGCGTCAAGATCAGCGACATCGATTTGTGGGAACTGAATGAAGCGTTTGCCTGCCAGGTTCTCTACTGCCGCGACAAGCTGGGCATTCCCGACGAGCGCTTGAACGTCAATGGCGGCGCCATCGCCGTGGGTCATCCCTACGGCGTCAGCGGTGCGCGGCTGACCGGCCACGCGCTGATCGAAGGCAAGCGCCGCGGCGCCAAGCTCGTGGTGGTCACCATGTGCATCGGCGGCGGCCAGGGGGCGGCAGGCTTGTTCGAGGTCGTCTAATGGGTTTGCGCGACTTATTCGAGCTGGGCGGCAAGGTGGCGCTGGTCACCGGCGGCTCGCGCGGCTTGGGACTGCAAATCGCGAAAGGCCTGGGCGAAATGGGCGCGAAGATTGCCATCAGCGCGCGTAAAGCGGCTGAGCTTGAAGAAGCGAAGGCGGATTTAAAGAAGCATGGGATTGACGCTTTCACGGTCACCAATGATCTGTCAAAGCCGGATCAGGTGCCGGTGCTGGTCGATGCAGTGGTCAAGCACTACGGCGGCATCAACATCCTGGTGAATAATGCCGGCGCGACTTGGGGCGCCAAGGCGGAGGAGCATCCTCTGGAAGCCTGGAACAAGGTCATGACGCTGAATGCGTCGAGCGTGTTCGCGTTGAGCCAGGCGGTGGCGAATCGCTGCTTCATTCCGCAGCGCTCGGGCAACATCATTGTCATTGCATCCACTGCCGCACTGCGCGCGGGTATGCAAATGAAGGCGGTAGCCTACTATTCCTCGAAAGCGGCGGCGCTGCATCTGACGCGCGCGCTCGCGGGCGAATGGGGCCAGTACAACATTCGCGTCAATGCGATCTGCCCGGGCTTTTTCCCGTCGAAAATGGCCAGCGGACTATTGGATTCCATGATGGCCGATGTGATTGCAAGAACGCCGCTGGGGCGAATCGGCGGCGACACGGATCTGCAGGGCGCGGCGGTCTATTTGGCCTCAGAGGCCTCGCGGCATGTCACGGGGCAGTACATCGCCGTGGATGGCGGCGCCTCTAGTACATGACGACGAACATCCCAGCGGCGGGCCTGAGGCAGACCCCGACGCGGCACAGCGTCGACACGGCGCGTCTCGCCGCGTGGATGCAAATTCACATCGCTGGGTTTTCCGGTCCCATCGACGTGCAGCAGTTCGCCGGCGGTCAGTCCAACCCGACGTTTTTGGTGCAGTCGCCGACACGCCGCTATGTGCTGCGGCGCAAGCCGCCGGGCAAGCTCCTGCCATCGGCGCACGCCGTCGACCGCGAGTTTCGCGTGCTCGCAGCGCTGGAAGGTACCGGCGTGCCGGTGGCGCATGTTCACGCCTTGTGCGAGGACAGTGAGGTGATCGGCAGCGCGTTCTACGTCATGGACTACGTCGAGGGCCGCATTTTTTGGGACGCCTTGCTGCCGGAAGTGGCGGCGCCGGGGCGCCGCGATGTTTATCGCGAAATGGTGCGCGTGCTGGCCGCATTGCATTCGGTCGATTACGCCGCGGTGGGCTTGAGCGACTTCGGCAAACCGAGCCGCTATGTCGAGCGTCAGGTCGCACGCTGGACACAACAATATCGAGCGTCGGAAACTGAAAAGATCGAGGGGATCGAACGCTTGATCGAATGGCTGCCGGGGCACATACCCGCCGACGAACAGACTTCCATCGTGCACGGCGATTTCCGCCTCGATAACACGATTTTTCATCCCACCGAGCCGCGAATATTGGCGGTTCTCGATTGGGAACTGTCGACGCTCGGTCACCCTCTCGTCGATCTGGCCTACTACTGCATGCGCTATCACCTGCCGGTGGCGGAGTTTCGCGGCCTCGGCGGCGTGGATCCGAAAACCTACCTGATTCCTTCCGAAGCAGAATGCGTGGCCGAATACTGCAGCTTGCGCGGCATCGCTCCGGTGGCGCCCAAGGATTGGGCCTACTACTCAGCTTTCTGCATGTTTCGGATGGCCGCCATTCTGCAAGGTGTGCTGGCGCGCGCACTGCAGGGCAACGCCTCGAGCGACACGGCGCTGCAAGCGGGCCGCAGAACCCGACCCCTCGCCGAGCTGGGCTGGAAGCTCGTGCAGCAATCTTTCGACGTTTGAAATAAATCAAAGGATTCCCATGGATTTTTCGCACAGTGACAAAGTTCGCGATCTGCAGGAGCGGGTCAGCCAGTTCATGGATAACCACGTTTATCCCGCCGAGCCGCTCTATCACCAAGAGCTCGAAGAAAACCGGCGCGCGGGCAATCCTTGGAAAGTGACCAAAGTCGTCGAGGACCTGAAGAACAGGGCGCGATCCGAGAATCTCTGGAATTTGTTTCTTCCGCACTCCGAGCACGGCG
Source organism: Steroidobacteraceae bacterium (assembly GCA_035318305.1). Lineage (GTDB taxonomy): Bacteria > Pseudomonadota > Gammaproteobacteria > Steroidobacterales > Steroidobacteraceae > Bog-1198. The sequence goes on from DATHFB010000384.1 coordinate 25,668, forward strand.
CCGGGCTGACCAACCTCGAGTACGCGCCGCTGTGCGAAATCATGGGGCGCTCGCATATTGCACCCGAGGCGTTCAACTGCTCGGCGCCGGATACCGGCAACATGGAAGTGTTGGCGCGCTACGCCACCAAGGAGCAGCAGCAGCGTTGGCTCGCGCCGCTGCTCGACGGCAAGATCCGCTCGGCGTTCGCCATGACGGAGCCGAACGTCGCGTCGAGCGACGCCACCAATATTCAGTCTTCCATCGTGCGCGACGGCGACAGCTACGTGATCAACGGCCGCAAATGGTGGACCTCCGGCGCCGGCGACCCGCGCTGCGAGATCTTGATTTTCATGGGTAAGACCAATCCGGAGGCGGGCCGGCACAGCCAACAATCCATGATTCTGGTGCCGATGAAGACGCCCGGCGTCAAAGTACTGCGCACCTTGACGGTATTTGGCTACGATCATGCGCCGCACGGGCATGCGGAAGTCGACTTTGTGGACGTGCGCGTGCCGGCGGCAAATCTGCTGCTGGGCGAAGGGCGCGGCTTTGAAATCGCGCAGGGCCGCTTGGGCCCGGGCCGGATTCATCACTGCATGCGCACCATCGGCGTGGCCGAGCGCGCTTTGGAACTCATGTGCAAACGCTCGCAAACGCGCGTCGCATTCGGCAAGCGGCTGTCGGAGCAGGGCGTCACGCTCGAGCGCATTGCGCAGTCGCGCATCATGATCGATCAGGTGCGCTGGCTGGTGCTGAATGCGGCCTACATGATGGATACGGTCGGCAATCGCGCCGCCAAGGCCGAAATCGCCATGATCAAGGTTGCGGCGCCCGCGATGACGCTGCAGGTTCTCGACTGGGCCATTCAGATGCATGGCGCAGGCGGCGTGAGCGATGACTTCCCACTGGCGGCCTTGTGGGCCGGGGCGCGCACCTTGCGCCTGGCGGATGGCCCCGACGAAGTGCATCGCGAGCAGATCGCCAAACTGGAACTGTCGCGCTACCGGCCGAAGGCGTAATCCGTGTCGAACGCGCACTTCAAATTTTGGCCGGCGCACGCGATGCACAACCTGATCGCACCTGCCACGAATTTGTTTTACAACGCTGAGGTGTCGGCGCGGCGCTATCCCGATAAGCCTTTTCTGGTGTACTACGACACGCAGGTGAGCTTCGCCGCGTTTCACAACGAGGCCGAGCGCATTGCCGGATATCTCGAGCAGGTGTGCGGGGTTCAAAAGGGCGATCGCGTGCTGCTGCTCATGCAGAACAGCCCGCAGTTCATCATCGGCTACTACGGCATCCTGCGCGCGAACGCGGTGGTCGTGCCGTTGAATCCGATGAATTTGACGCAGGAATTATTGCGCTACGCCAAAGATGCCGGCGCCGCGACGCTGCTGGTGTCGCAGGAGCTGTACCCGCGCGTCGAGCCGCTGCTCAAGAGCCAGGATCTCGAGCATGTGATTGTCGCGGCGTACTCCGATTACTTGAAGGAGCCGACGACCCTGAGCGTACCGGACTTCATCAGTGCGCCGCGGGTCGATTACCAGTCGCAGGGCTTGGCGCTTTGGAAGGATGTGCTCGCCGCCGATCTCAGGCCCGGGCCCCTGACCGCGGGCCCGGACGATCTGTGCGTGATGCCGTACACCTCCGGCACGACGGGACAGCCTAAAGGCTGCATGCATACGCACCGCACGGTCATGCATACGGCCGTGGCCGGCGCGCAGTGGTTCGCTCTGCAGCCGGAGATGACGCTGCTGGCCGTTGCGCCGATGTTTCACGTGACCGGTATGCAAGGCGGCATGAACGGGCCTCTGTTCGTCGGCAACACCATGGTTCTTCTGCCGCGGTGGGACCGTGAAGTTGCGGCGCAATGCGTCGAGCGTTACAAGGTCGCGAGTTGGACGGCGATTCCGACCATGATTCAGGATTTGTTCTTGAATCCGAATATCGGCAAGTATGATCTGTCGTCGATTCAGCGCTTGAGCGGCGGCGGCGCTGCGATGCCGGCCGCGGTTGCGCAGCGGCTCGCCAACGTCGGGATCACCTATGTCGAGGGGTATGGCCTGACCGAAACCATCGGCGCCACGCATATCAACCCGGCCGACCACTCGAAGCAGCAGTGCCTGGGTATTCCGATCCACGATGTGGATTCGCGCATCATCGATCCGGCCACGTTGCAGGAACTGCCGCCGGGCGAGGTGGGCGAAAT
>DATHFB010000385.1:0-3312 GCA_035318305.1 Steroidobacteraceae bacterium
TTTGGAACAGATTCTGCGATGCTCCAACTCATCAAGGCATGTCGGGCTGCTGCCCGGCTAGGCCCGATGTCCGAGTTGGGTCGTTCGCGCTGATATTGCCATGTCCGCTCACTCGTCCGCTATCCACCACACCGGACATTACCATGGTGGGAACGAGAGCGCCGACCAAGGTCTGGGATCGACGGCAAGATAAAAGCGACGATGTCGCTCCGGGCCGTCGGGGGTCGTAAGTGTTTGTCTGCGCATGGTTTTGGATGGCACTGCGGCGGCACCGTATGAAGCGGCCCGGTGCCGCTCGAACCGAGAAAGCATTCAAAATCAACGTTCCGAGCGCCATCGTTCGCAGCGTAGCGTCTTGTTGCGCGTGCTCGGCAGGATGTGCGGCCATGATCGCATGGGAGGCCGCTGCCGGACCAACGGTGCACCGTCAAGGCTCGGGCTGATGGCCGCCTTCGACTTCCGTCGCCAACTCGTCTTCAACGTTACACACGCGGAATATGATCGCATCGATGCATTGAAGCTGTGACAATGCAGCGTCCGATCACAGGTGAGGGAGCTTCGCCTGACCTCACACCGAACAGCCGCCGTTGCGCGCCCGCGGTCGTTCTAACGGATTTTGCGATGATGAAGCAGTGCCGCTGATTTGCCCGACGTGTCAAGTGTCATCGGCTCAAAGCGTCGGTTCCGGCGACCGCCTGCTACTTTGCATGGGGTTGTTTTCAATATTTTTGGCGGGAGCCGTGGCGACCCGGCGTGACAGTGAGACACCCTGCCCAAAGGTGCATATGCTGGCGAGGCCTTTGCTGCTACAAAATGGCGCACCATGGCCGATGAAGATGGGCACTATTGCTTCGCTGCGGCGCTATGACGTAGCAGCCGCCGAAGCGATCCGGCCGGATAACCTGCGACGGACTGCGATTTTGCGCTACGCCTCATGGGCGGCCGTCTTTCGAATGTCGCGGGTGGCCCGGTTGCCCTTCGACGGCAGCAGCCATTTCGATCAATCCCGGGTACGGCCCGATGGGCCATTCCAGGCATCGCAATCGCATAATCGCAATCGCGCAATTGGATTTGGACCATGGTGATTGTCATTGGGCGGTCGCCAAATGGTCGATCGGAATTGGGCAACCACTTTGGCGTCGTGCAATGATGGCTGCTGGCCGGCGACCCGATGCCGGCGTTCCTCAGCGGCCCAGGCCCGCGCCCGACGCCCACGCCAGCCTGCTGAAGCTGCCACCCCCTCAAATTATTTTTTGTGCCGCGACCCCGGCGCCGGGTTTGCGCCCTCTTGTCTGGGTGAATGCGCCATAGCGGCGCGTCACGAACCGGAGCACAGAACCATGTGGTATAGGAAGAACGTTGGCGGGTGGGAGCGCGCGGCCAGGCTGATCGGCGGGGGCTTGATGCTCATCTGCGGCGTGGTTGCGCTGCACGCTTCGCCGCTCGGGCTACTGCTCAGCGGCGCGGGTGTCGTGACGCTGGTCACCGGCGTGTTCGGCTATTGCCCTGCCTGCGCCATCGCCGGGCGCGAGCCACTGAAGGGGTGACCGCCTTGGCGCGCGTATCAGACGATCTCTTGCTCGCGGCACAGTCGGGTGACCGGCACGCGCTGACACAGCTATTGGTGGCGCTGCAGCCGGACATTCGACGCTACGCCCGGCGCCATTGCCACCGCACCTCGGTCATCGAAGATGTGGTGCAAGAAGCACTCATCGTCGTGTACCGGCGCGTGGGCACGATCCGCAGTCCAGCCGCACTCGCCGGCTGGCTGCTGACCGTCATCGCGCGCCTTTGCATGCTGCCGGCGCTGATGCTGATGCGCGGAGTCGAGGAGCTCGCCAGCCTGGAAGAGTCACGCGAGCTCGCAAAGGTCCCGCCGGACGAGTTACGCATGGACTTGGTCAATGCGATCGAGTCGCTTTCGCCGTCCCATCGCGAAGTGCTGCTGCTGCGAGATCTCGAAGATCTGACGATTGGGGAAATCGCCGGGCGGCTCGGCGTGACGCGCGAAGCGGCCAAAAGCCGCCTGCGCCGCGCCCGCACATTGGTGCGCGAATACCTGCTCGGCACAAAGGACAGCGGACGAGAGAGCACATGAATTACTTTCGTGGAGTCGGCATGTTCGGGAGCGCCTTCCTCGGCGCGCACCTGATGCGCGGCGCAGCTGCGGCGGCGCTACTCGCTTGGGCCATCGTCCACCAGACCGCGCACCCTTGGCTATCCTTGGGCGCGGGCGTTGCCGCCCTCGTCGCGCTACGCGGATGCCCGATGTGCTGGACTGTGGGCTTGGTCGAGACGCTTTCGCAAGGCCGTCGCGATTCAACGATCAGCTAGTTGTTGGCGTGCGTGAGCCGGCGCCTCGATGTCGGGGCTGGCGCGGCACGGTCGATGAAGATGGGCAATACTGCCTCGCCGTGACGCTATGATGCAACGTTCAATTTTGCACGACTGGTGCCCCGGGGTGTTCGTGAGCCGCCGATACTGCTACGATGATCACCCCGGATTTTGGATGGAGCCACCGCCTACTTCCGTTGAACGCGCTGACCGGACATGGCTGCACTAACCTTGCGACAGGACGGGAAGGAGGTACCGTGCCGAAAACGATCGCGATATTGGGCTCCGCCCTCTTCTTTGCGGTTGCGCCCAGCACAGTGGCGGGGCTCGTTCCCTGGTGGATTACGCGTTGGGAGTTTCGGCCGCCCTTCTTCGATCTCGACGCAACGCGCGCCGTCGGGATCCTGTTGATCGTCGCCGGTCTGCCCGGGCTTGTCGACTCGTTTGCGCGCTTTGCGCGGCAAGGATTGGGCACGCCGGCGCCGATCGCACCGACGCAGAACCTCGTGGTGACGGGTCTTTATCGCTACGTGCGCAATCCTATTTACGTTGCCCTTGTCGCCGTCATTCTAGGCCAAGCGGCCTTGTTCGGCGACCAGCGCCTTCTTGCGTACGGTGTGTTGGTGTGGCTCGCCTTCCACGCGTTTGTCGTGGGGTACGAGGAGCCGGTGCTCATTCGTACGTTCGGAACGGAGTACGAGGATTTCCGGGCCAACGTCCCGCGCTGGATTCCGCGGCTCACGCCCTGGCGAGCCGTACGGCGCCGGAATCATTCGTGACGCGGGCGCCTCCGCGGGAAGGGAGCGGTAGCGTGCTCTGGCGTAGAGTGGCGCGCCCGAAGAGATTCGAACTCCTGACCCCTAGATTCGTAGTCTAGTGCTCTATCCAGCTGAGCTACGGGCGCGTTTTTCGCTGGCATTCGAGGGGCGCAAGGCCTGCCGCGAATATCGCCTTGTGGCGCTGAGGCAGATATGGCTA
>DATHFB010000386.1:0-6274 GCA_035318305.1 Steroidobacteraceae bacterium
CGGGGTGGCGGTGCGGGCGGGAGCGGCGGAAGTGGCGGAAGTGGCGGACGGAGCGCTGAATGCGGGTGAGACGGACAATGCAAACACGGACAAAAGCAGCGAAATGCGGAACATGCCGATCCTAGAAGCCTTCAATGGCCAGGTTAAATGACGATTATGCCGAAGGATCGGACAAGATCAGGAGGCAGCCGGTTCCTTTCCAGTCAATCCTTTCCACATCAAATCAAGCTGCTTTGCAGCGCGCACGTCGTCCAAGCGACGGACGGGCATTGTATGCGGCGCGGAGGTGAGTTTCTCGGGATCATGGCGCATTTCCTCGCGAATAGAGGCCATCGCATCACAAAACCGGTCCAAGTCCTCTTTGGCCTCCGTCTCGGTGGGCTCGATCAGCAGGCACTCGGGCACCAGCAACGGGAAATAGGTGGTGGGGGCGTGAAAGCCGTAGTCCAGCAACCGCTTCGCGACATCCATCGCCGAAACGTGGTACGCCTTGCTTTCCTGCTTCAGGGTGATGATGAATTCGTGGCTGGCGCGACGCTCAGGGTAGGCCGCCTCGAAGCCCAAGGCCTGCAGGCGCTTCATCAAGTAATTGGCATTGAGCGCAGCGAACTCCGCGACTCGCACCATGCCCTCGCGGCCCAACAGACGCATATAGATGTAGGCGCGCAAATTCACGCCGGCGTTGCCCATGAACCCGGACAAGCGGCCGATGGACTGCGGCAGGTCGCGCTCCGTGAGCCAGCGATAGCGGGCGCCATCCTTGCCGACGATGGGAAGCGGCAAAAAAGGCTTCAGGCGTGCGCTCACGCCCACTGCGCCGGAGCCAGGTCCGCCGCCCCCGTGCGGGGTGGAAAAGGTCTTGTGCAAATTCATGTGAATGACGTCAAAACCCATATCGCCGGGGCGCACCTTGCCGAGAATGGCGTTCAAGTTTGCGCCGTCATAGTAAAGAAGGCCGCCGGCATCGTGAACGATGCGTGCAATCTGCACGATCTTGCGTTCGAAGACTCCGAGCGTGGAAGGGTTGGTGAGCATGATGCCGGCCGTTGCCGGACTCACCGCCGCCTTCAATGCCTCGATCTCGACATCTCCGTTCGCATCGCAGGGAATTTCCTTGACGATGAAACCGCACATGGTCGCGGTGGCGGGATTGGTGCCGTGCGCCGCCTGCGGCACGATGATTTCGGTGCGCGCCAGGTCGTTGCGCGCGCGATGGTAGGCGCGAATCATCGCGACCCCCGCAAATTCGCCCTGCGCGCCGGCCATCGGCGTCAAGCTGACCGACGGCATGCCCGTGATTTCTTCCAGCATCTCCTGAAGTTCGTACATGCACGCCAGAAATCCTTGCGGCTCCGGCCCCAAAGGATGGCGGCCCAGAAACTCCGGCAGCATTGCGTAACTGTTGCAGGCCTTCGGGTTGTACTTCATGGTGCAAGAACCCAACGGATAGAAATGCGTGTCGATGGAGAAGTTCATCTGCGACAGGCGGGTGTAGTGGCGCACCGCCTGCAGCTCGGAAACTTCAGGCAATTGAGCGGGTGTCTTGCGGCGCAGATTCGCCGGCACTTGAGCGGAGCCGGCAACCCGCGGCGGGAACTGCGTGCCGGCGCCGCGTCCCGGCTTGCTCAACTCGAATATCAACGGTTCACGCAAATTGAGTTCAGTCATCAACAAATTCTCCTAGGCGGCCGCGCGCGAAGTGCGCATCACGTCGGCCAACGCCGCCGCATACGCGCCGATATCGACGCCGAGTTTGGTTTCGGTCGCGCACACGAGCATCGCATGGCCCAATTCCGGATAGCGCTCGCTCAAATCCAGTCCGCCGAGGATTCCGCGGCGAGACAGTGCAGCCAGCACCGCCGCGGGCGGACGATCGAGCAACAACACGGCTTCATGGAAATGCGGGGCGGTGAAAGCTCGTTTCACGCCCGGAACTTGGGCGAGGGCCGCGATCAGATCTGCCGTGCGCTGCATGCTGGCTTGCGCGACGGCTTCCAAACCTTGCGGCCCGAGAAGACTCATGTAAATCGTGGCGGCCGTCACCATCAATCCCTGGTTGGTGCAGATATTGGAGGTCGCTTTGCTGCGGCGTATGTGCTGTTCACGTGCCTGCAGCGTCAGGCTGAATCCCGGCCGCCCTTCCACATCCACGGTGCGCCCGACGATGCGGCCCGGCATTTGGCGCACATACTGCATGCGCGTCGCCATGAAACCGAAGTACGGACCGCCCGATGCCAGCGGCACGCCCAGCGCCTGTCCCTCGCCGCAGACGATGTCGGCGCCCTGCGCCGCATCCACCTTGGATCCCCACAGCGCGGGCGGCTTCAGCAGCGCCAGTGAGGTCGGGTTGACCACTGCAATCAGCATGATCTTGTTCTCGTGCGCCCAATCGGTGAGTGCATCGACCTCCTCCATGCTGCCGAAAAAATTCGGCTGCTGGACCACCAGGGCCGTAAAGTCCTGGCCGGCGTGGGGTTTGAGCGCCTCGAGCAGAGTGCGTCCGGCGGATCGGTCGAAGTCCACCGGCACAAAGCTGATGTCTTGGTTGCCCGCGATGGCCTGCGCCACCTGCGCGTAGGTGGGATTGACGGCTCGCGGCATCAAAATGCGCCGCGAGGTCGAGCTGCGATTGGAACGCACTGCCATCAGGCAGGCTTCAGCCAGCGCCGAGGCACCGTCGTATAACGACGCGTTCGATACCTCCATGCCGGTGAGCGCGCACATCATGGATTGGTATTCATAGATCAGCTGCAGCGTGCCCTGACTCGCCTCGGCTTGGTACGGCGTATACGCGGAATAGAATTCGCCGCGCGTCGCGATCGCCCACACCGGTGCGGGGATGTGATGTTCATACGCCCCGGCGCCGATAAAATTCAACGGCCGTCCATCGGTGGCGGCACGCTCGGTCATGAGCCGCCCAATCTCCATTTCCGACAGGGGCGACGGCAGGTTGAGCGTCCCGGCGCGAAGCTCGGCGGGGATCTCGTCGAACAAATCTTCGATGGAGCGCACACCGATGACTTCCAGCATGCGCGCGATGTCATCGGACGTGTGAGGGATGAATGCCATATGCGTCCTTACTTCTCTTCTTCTGCCAGGAACGTCTGGTAGGCGCCGGCGCTCATGAGCGAGGACACGGCGGCGGAGCCGGTCGTTTCCAAGCGAAATAGCCAGCCGGCGCCATAGGGATCTTCATTGAGCAGTTCAGGTTTGCTCGCAAGCGCGCCGTTGTTCGCGATGACTTTGCCCGCCAGCGGGCTGTACACATCCGACGCGGCCTTGACCGACTCGACCACCGCGCACGCCTCGCCGGCGCTCAATGCGCGGCCGACATCAGGCACTTCGACGAAGACCAGATCACCGAGTGCGCTTTGCGCATGATCGGTGATGCCGATCTCGATCGTGCCATTTTGCGCCTGGCGCACCCACTCGTGGCTTTTCGTGTACTTCAAATCGCTTGGTATGTTGTCGCTCATATAGAAACCCCCTAGCTGATATCGATCAATGCTTTGCCATGGCGCACGAACGGCGGCTTGACGATGCGCGCCGCGTGCAATTTGCCGCGAATGTCCACCTGCACCGCCGGCTGTGAAGTTTTCGGCACTCGCGCCAGCGCAATGGAACGATTCAAGGTGGGCGAAAAAGTTCCGCTCGTGACCTCGCCGGAGAGGCCGGCAGTCGTGGCGCCGGCACTCAGCACTTTCTGATGGCTGCGCAGCACGCCGCGATCCTCGAGCAGCAGCCCGACGAGTTCGCGCCCGGATTCGCGTTGCGCACGCTCCAGTGCTTCGCGGCCGATAAAATCCCGGTCCTTTGGCTCAAAGGCAACGGTCCACGCCAAGCCGGATTCCAGAGGATGAAAATTCTCATCCATATCGTTGCCATACAGATTCATGCCGGCTTCCAGCCGCAGCGTGTCTCTGGCACCGAGCCCGGCGGGCTTGACGCCGTGCTGCAGCAGCCGACCCCATGCATCGGCGGCTTCCGCGGCGGGGATCATGATTTCGAAGCCATCCTCGCCCGTATAGCCGGTGCGGGCCACGAACCAGGAGCCGAATGGCGCGCCGAAGAAAGGCTTCAATTCGAGCACCGCGGCCTGCTGCGGCGGCGGCAGCAGCGCCGCGGCCTTGCCCCGCGCATTGGGACCTTGGACGGCGATCATCGCCAATTCCTTGCGCTCGATGACGGTCACCTCAAAATCCAGCGCGTGCCGGCGGATCCAGGCCAAATCTTTGTCGCGCGTGCCGGCATTGACCACCATGCGATACCAGGTCTCTGACATGTAATAGACGATCAGATCGTCGATCACGCCGCCGTTGGGCAGCAGCATGCAGGAATACAGGGCCTTGCCGGAGGTCTTGAGGCGGCCAACGTCGTTGGCCAATAGAAAGCGCAAGAACTCGCGCACGCGCCCGCCGCTCAAGTCGACGATGCACATGTGCGACACGTCGAACATCCCGGCGTCCCGGCGCACCGCATGATGCTCTTCGATCTGAGAACCGTAGTGCAGCGGCATGTCCCAACCGCCGAAGTCGACGATCTTGGCGCCCTGCTGGACGTGGGTGTCGTATAAAGGAGTCTTAAGGCCCATCGCAACCTCGCTGCGAACGAATACAGAGACGCCAAGCACGTTCGTGCTTCGCCCCTCTGTCCTTAAGACCTGAGAGATTGCGCGCTTGAGTTAAGCGCTGCTCCCCTTCGGTGGATCGCCTGGCGCGACCGCTCTCCAGAGATCGCGAGAGTCTGCCGTTCATGTGCCTGAGCGTTTCCGGGCGGTTGCGCCTTCGGCGGTCCTAGTAAAAGGACTCTCTCCAGACAGCTCTTATCGCGATTGGGGCGGCATGATACAGAAGAGCACTGCGGACATGAAGCGCAGAGCCCTCATATATCTTGTCCACGGCTGAGCGTCGCGCTGAGGCGGCTTAGCCTCCTGATTTCTTGGCCGGCCAACCCATTTTGATCAGCTCCGCGACGATGGTATCGCGGTGATCGCCTTGAATTTCAATGATGCCCGCGCGCACGGTCCCGCCCGATCCGCAGCGCTTTTTCAGCTTGGTGGCCAGCGCTTCGATGTCAGAAAGCGATAGAGGCAACCCCGTGATGGTCGTGACGCCCTTCCCCGCCCGCCCTTGAGTCTCGCGCGCGACCCGCACGGCCGCAGGCTTGGCAGCGCCCGGCACGCCCTTGGGGCATACGCATTCGCGCACCGGCCGGCGGCAGTTAGGGCAGAGGCTGCCTAAGCCGGTTGAGTAAACGATGCGCGATGCCATGACCGCAATTATGCCGCGTGTTTTCCTGCAGTACATGCCAAAAATGTGGCGTACAGCAGTTGTCCGTACATTGTACGGATGATAATATCGATAAATGTATCAAGGAGGCATTCATGCGTAGCGCCACAAAGCGCCGGGAAGATCGGCTCGAGGTTCGCTTGACGCCCAAGGCGAAATCCATGCTCAAGCGTGCCGCTTCGGTGGAGCGAAAGACCGTGAGCGCATTCATTCTCGACAAGGGTCTCGAAGCAGCGGCGGAAACGCTCGCGGATCGCCGCGAGTTCCGTTTGAGCGGCAAACAGTATGACGCTTTTGTCGCGGCGCTCGACTCCCCCATGAAAGCCCGCCCACGTCTCGAAAGACTTCTCGCGACGCCAAGCGTTCTGGAGTGAGCGAATTCGGCGCCGTAGAAAAGCTGCGGCGTGAGCACGTTGTCGAAAGCTTTGATTGCGGCAAGGAGGAATTGAATCGCTTCCTCAATCGCCAGGCGTGGAATAACCAGCAGGCACAAAGCGCGCAAACCTACGTGCTCGCCAAGGACCTTGCTGTCGTCGGCTATTACAGCCTAGCCGCATCTGCTGTTAGCCATGACGAAGCAACGGAGCGCGTCAAGAGGGGCTTGGCGCGGCATCCAATCCCCGTAATTCTTCTCGCGCGTCTGGCAGTCGACCTGCCGCTGCAGGGAAAGGGGATCGGCCCAGCACTGCTCAAGGATGCGTTGCTACGGGTGGCGCAGGCGGCGGACTTGATCGGCGCGCGGGCGCTGCTCGTTCACGCCAAGGACGATAATGCCAAGGGGTTTTATGAGCATTTCGATTTCGAGCCAAGCCCGAGCGATCCTTACCATATGCTGCTCATCATGTTGCACTCATAGCGCACTACCTCGGATGGGCTCGTCATTGGATTCGGTTGGCTGCGCCTTGAGTTCATCGCGCAGCATTTGAATTAGTTCGCGATCTGTCGCACCCGCTTGCCGTCCGGCGTGTATGGCGGATCGCAGCGCG
>DATHFB010000387.1:0-2773 GCA_035318305.1 Steroidobacteraceae bacterium
CGTGAAATGCTGTTGGCGTTGAAGGGCCAAGGCCGGTGCGTGCTGTTCTCCTCGCACGTCATGCAGGAAGTGGCGGCGCTGTGCGATCGAGTGGTCATCATCGGCCAGGGCAAGGTGTTGGCGGACGCGACGGTGCGGGAAATTCGCGAGCGCAGCGGCGCTGCGACCCTGGAAGAAGCGTTTTTGCGGGTGCTCTGGGAAACGGAAGTCGTGGGCCAGGAGCCTGTGTGAGTATTATGCGCACCCTGTTCATCGTGTTCGCCAAAGAGTTTCTGGAAAACCTGCGCGACCGGCGCACGCTGCTGTCGGCGTTGTTGTTCGGCCCCTTGTTCGGACCGATCCTCTTTGTCCTGATGGTCTCGCGCATGCTGGAGCAAAGCGTGGTCGAGTCGGACGTGCCCTTGAAGCTCACGATTTCGGGAAGCCAACACGCGCCGGGGCTCACGCAGTATCTCAAAGCGCGCGGCGCCAAGCTCACTTTGAGCGAACTGTCGGAGAATGAGGCGCGAGCCGCCGTCCGCGGCGGCGCTTCCCAAATCGTGCTGCTGGTGCCCGGGGAGTATTCACGGCTGTTTACCGCTGCGCAGCCGGCGCCCATTCTGCTCTTCGCCGACAGCGCTGATTCGCAAACGCGCAAAATTGCGGATCGGACGCGGCGCATCCTCGCGGCTTACGGCAGCACCATCGCGCAATTGCGGCTGCAGATGCGCGGCGTGAGCCCGCTGTTGTCGCAACCCGTTGCCGTCAATGAGGTCGATGTGGCGACTCCCACGGGCCGCGCCGTGGTGGTGTTGGGTTTCATGACGTACTTCGTGCTGTTTGCGCTGTTGATGGGCGGCCTGTACCTGGCCATCGATTCCACGGCGGGCGAGCGCGAACGCGGCTCGCTCGAGGCGTTGCTCAGCTTGCCGGTGGCGCGGGCGGCGCTGGTGGGCGGCAAAATTCTGGCGACCTGCGCCTATATGTGCATTTCGCTTGCGCTTAGTTTGACCGCGTTCGTCTGCGTGTTTCGCTTCGTGCCGCTCGAGCGCATCGGCATGAGCGCCAATTTAGGTCTGCGCACAGCGTTGATTTTCTTTGCGATTTGTTTGCCCTTCGTGCCGCTGGGCGCCACGCTCATGACCTTGGTCGCCTCGTTCACGCGCACCTACCGCGAGGCACAAACTTACCTGACCAGCGTATTGCTGGTTCCGACATTGCCGATTGCGTTTGCCAGCATTTACTCGCTGAAAACAAGGAGTTCGCTGATGTTCATTCCCAGCTTGAGTCAACATTTGCTGATGACCAGCGTGCTCAAGGATGAACCGATTTTATTGCGCGATGTGCTGGTATCCGCCGCAGCGTCGCTCGGGGTTGCGCTGCTGCTGTTCGTTTTGACTGCGCGCCACTGGCGGCGCGAAACCATGCTCGGATAAAAATTAATTGTATGAGCGTTTAATAACGCTGGTTGGGACGAAGTTTAGGGGAAACCTGTCTAGGAGTTGAAGTGCACCTTATGTATACTCCGCCGGTTGCGTCATTTGTCTCCGGGGGTATCTGGCATGCAAAACTCTTCATCCTCTCGGGTTGGCATTGTTGCGTTTTTAGCAATAGCGGCGGTTTCTGCGGCCACAATGCTGTGGTTATTTTGGCGCTTTCCTCTCATGACAGCCATCGGCACGGTGGGCGTACTGGCGGTTCTGGGTGTACTCGCGCGGCTGGCTCGATCGATCGATGTGGATCTGACTGACCGGGATCATACCGAACAGCGGATCTGAACTGCCGCCGGGCGCCGGCCGGCGCGCAGCTTGAGCGCGTTGGAGTTCGCTTCTCCCCATTATTCGTCGGCGGCAACGCCTTACTTGCCGATGCAAAAGCTGCTGAAGATTTCGCCAAGCAAATCATCGCTGGTGAATTCACCGGTGATCTCACCCAACGCCAGCTGCGCGCGCCGTAATTCTTCGGCGAAAAGCTCGAAAGCGCGCGTCTCCGCCAAAGTCTGCGCGGCTTGTTCCACGCAAGCTTTGGCGCGCCGCAGTGCGTCGAGATGACGGCGCCGCGCCGACAGTGCGCCGGATTCACCGCTCACGTACCCGGCACGGGTCTTCAAGTGCTCGCGCAATAGCGCAACGCCCTCGCCGGTCTTGGCGCTCAAGAAAACTTGCGGAGGATCGGGCGATTCATCGGCTCGCGGCGCCGCGCCGCTCAAGTCGATTTTGTTGAACACCAAGGTGAGCGGAACGCCCGGCGGCAATTCTTGCAGTTCCGCGCGCCAGTCCTGCGGCCGCGCGGCGGCGTGATCCAAATTATAGAGCACGCGATCGGCCCGGTCGACTTCGTTCAAGGCGCGGCGCACGCCTTCGGCCTCGACCACGTCAACGGCGGTGCGCAGTCCCGCCGTGTCGATCAAGTTCAACGGCAAACCGTCGAGATGCACGTGCTGGCGCAGCACGTCGCGCGTGGTTCCGGGCTGATCGGTCACAATGGCAATTTCATCGCCCACCAGGTTGTTGAGCAGGCTGGATTTTCCGGCATTGGGACGGCCTGCGATGACGACGTTCAATCCTTCGCGCAGCAGCGCGCCCTGGCGCGCCGCGGCCGTGATGGACTCGAAGCCGGCCAAGATATTCGCCATGCGACGCCCAAGGACGCTGCCCGGCAGAAACTCGAGTTCTTCATCGGGGAAATCGATGGCCGCCTCGACCAGCGTGCGCAACTCGGTGATCTGCACCTGCAGCGCGTTGATGCGTGCCGAAAATTCCCCTTGCATGGAGCGCACCGCCGCGCGTGCAGC
>DATHFB010000388.1:0-4881 GCA_035318305.1 Steroidobacteraceae bacterium
AAGCGATTCCCAGCGCTGCAGAACTTGATCGACCAACTCCAAGGCGTCCAGCGGCAACTGCGAACCGGCGGCGAGCGCTTCAATACGCGCCAAAGATTTCTCCGCCGCAGTATCGTCCAAAACCAGCAGGGTCCCGGCAGCCATGTCGCCGATGCGCACGCGATTTGCCGTCATGAAACACGTGACCAGCCCGATCATGTAGGTCGCGGGCAGGCTGTCGATCAAGCGAAAAATGTTGCGGATCAGCAGCGCCGTCACGGATGGCGGACCGCCATCGCGGCTGAGAATCCGCACACCCGCCATGCGCTTACCCGGAGTGCGTCCATGCATGGCGATTTCTAGAACCGGGTGGTACAGGAAATAGATGATCGATGCCGGCAACACACTCCAAAGAGCGCCTGCCGTTTTCAGCTGGAGCGGCACGTTGAACAGATAGTAGGCGGCCAGCAGCCAGGCGCAGGCGATCAGCAGCCGAATATGCCAGTCGATCACGAAGGCATAGCTGCGGGTTCCAGGACCGGCGATGCTGAGCGTCAGGTCGACCCCGGTGACGCTGTGTACCGTTAATTGATCGTCTGTCATGGTGAAAGGCGAGGCGGCGTTATTCCGGCGCGCGTTGCGCGGTGGGGTTTCGAGAATCGCGTCCATAGTAGTCGGGATAATCGCTGCTCAAGCCTTTGAACCGCCGGTGAACCCACAAATACTGCTCGGGCACCAGGCGAACCTGTGCCTCCAGCAGCCGGTTGTAGCGCTCAACGTCCTCTACCGGATCGACGCCCGGGAAATTCTCGAAGGCCGGCCCGATGACCACGCGGTAGCCGGCATTGCCGGGCAGCCGCTCCCCAAAATAGGTCATCACGGCGGCGCCGGATATGCGCGCCAGCCGTGAGGTGGCCGGGTTGCTGGCAGCGGGGATGCCGAAGAAATTGACCATTGCCGCACCCTTGTTGCGGTAACTCTGGTCGGGTGCAAACCACACGGCTTCGTTGTTTTTGAGGGCCCGAACCATGCTCCGAATATCGTCCTTCGGGATCGGATGTCCATGCCGGCAGAAGCTCGAGAACATAATGTGCGACAAAAGCGCGTTCTTCATGGGGCGGTACACCACATTCAGGGGCACCACCGTACCCAATATGCGGGTGGAGATTTCGATCGTGGTGAAGT
Organism: Steroidobacteraceae bacterium; assembly: GCA_035318305.1. GTDB lineage: Bacteria > Pseudomonadota > Gammaproteobacteria > Steroidobacterales > Steroidobacteraceae > Bog-1198. The sequence continues at coordinate 1,165 of DATHFB010000388.1, forward strand.
GCCCTCCCACCAAAATGGCGCCCCGCCCCCTGGCAAGGGCCGCCTGCAGGTGCTCGAGACCCTGCACGTCCGCGAGTTGATTCAGGCGCTTATCGCTGCTCCACCAGGTATCGGCCGTCTCGCACAAGGCCATCCCTAAGCTTCGGCAGTGCTGATTGAGCAATTCCTCGCGCTCGCTGTCGGACAGTTCGGGCAGGCAAAGTGCGATGTTTCGGCGCGCGATGCGCAGGTAGCTCAAGGGGAGGCGCCGCAGCAGCATGCCGATCGCGCTGCCCACCTGTCTTTGTGCGGGGTAGGGCAAGCGCTCTGCGGCACGCATCACCGCCAAACCTACCCAGGTGAACCAGTACTTGGGCAGAAAGAAGGCTAAGGGCATCCGATGCGGTCTTTAATGGAGTGATTGCGGTGTCGCGCGACAGCCCTAGAGAATAGCCGCCTTGAGTCGAGGTTACCAGGATTGCTGCGACGCAGCATCATTGGTCTTAAGGAGGAATATTCGTACTTATCAGTAAATTGCTGTAATATTCGCGCCGGTTCGTGATTTCTACTTGGTTCGTTTCTGGTCACCGCGCCGCTCCGGCGTCACCTTGGCCACAACCCACAAAGCAGGTTTCTTCGATCCAGGTGGCTGGCATTCCGCTTAAAGGTTTCTCAACGTAGGCACGCGTGACCGGCCGATAGTTTCTTTTGTAGTAGGTATTCTTCACATGACGAAAATGTATGTTGGCAATCTCCCGTTCTCAATGGACGAATCCGCAGTGCGCGCGCTGTTCGAAAAGCATGGCGCGGTACAGTCGGTGGCGTTGATCAATGATCGCGACACCGGTCGGCCCCGCGGCTTCGGCTTCGTTGAAATGGCCAGCGCAGACGCTGCGCGCGCTATGCAGGCCTTGAATGGCCACGACGTCGACGGGCGAGCGCTGAAAGTTAATGAGGCGCAGGAGCGCACCGGCGGCGGTGGTGGCGGTGGTGGTGGTGGCGGCGGCGGATCGCGCGGTCCGAAGCGCTGGTAACAGTGCTTTAAGATTTAGACGATTCCTTAAGGCCGCTGCAATGCGGCCTTAAGTTTTTTGAAGTCGGGGTAAATGCGCGATCAGGGTTTACGCCTGAGGTCGCATTGCCTATAATCGCGGCCCTCGGCGGGGGGCTGGATTTAGCTTTGCGGCCTAAGAACCCTCAAGGTTCCAACGGCCCGAAAGTTCCGCGAGGATTTGGTTTGGCCCCTTTTAGGGGCTTTTTCGTAGCTGATGTAAGGGGGCCGATGGTCCCCTTTTTTGTTTTTGTGTTGGGGCCTTAAGAATGCGTGACGCCTTGATGCGCTTGTTAGAGCCGCCGATCGAGGCGCTTGGATTTGAGTTGGTGGAGATCGAGTTTGCGCGCGAAGGGCGCGGCGGGATCTTGCGGATATTCATCGATCGGCCGAAGTCAGGTGGCGCCGTCACCGTGGATGATTGCGCCAGCGTAAGCGATGCGGTCAGCCAGGTGCTCGAGACTCAGGATCCGATCAAGGGGCATTACACGCTGGAGGTCTCCTCGCCGGGATTTGATCGGATCCTGCGCACGCGCGCGCACTTCGAGCGGTTCATTGGGCAGCGGATTTTTGCAGAATTGAAGCTGCCGTTGGACGGGCGGCGGCGTTTTGCAGGGGTATTGAAGTCGGTGGATTCCGACACGATTGTAGTGGAAGTCGACGGCAAGGCGCATAGCCTGCCGCTCGATCGAATTCAGAAGGCGCGATTGCGGCCGGAGTGAGTAGGAGTCTTAGGCTTATGAACAAAGAAATTTTGATGGCCGTTGATGCGGTCTCCAACGAAAAGGGCGTCGATAAGGAGATTATATTCGACGCGCTCGAAGCCGCGCTCGCGTCCGCGACTCGCAAGAAGCATGGCGAGGAGTTGGATGTTCGCGTGGCGATCAACCGCAAGACCGGCGGCTACGATACCTTTCGCCGTTGGAAGGTGTTCGCGGACGACTCCACCGAGCTCGAAACGCCGGAGCGCGAGCTGCGATTGGACGACGCCCGCGATCTCGACAAGGACGTTGAGCCGGGCGGCTTTGTCGAGGAGCCGATGGAGTCGGTTCCTTTCGGGCGAATTCTCGCGCAGACCGCCAAGCAGGTCATCGTGCAGAAGGTTCGCGAGGCCGAACGCGCGCAGGTGGTCGATGCGTACAAGGATCGCGCCGGAACTTTGGTGAGCGGCATCGTCAAGCGCGTCGATCGTAACGGCGTCTATGTTGACCTCGGCGCCAATGCCGAGGGGTTCATCGCCCGCGAAGAAATGATCCCGCGCGAACCGGTGCGTTCCCAGGATCGCATCAAGGCTTATTTGAAAGAGGTGCGTACGGAGCCGCGCGGACCGCAGCTGTTCCTGTCGCGCACGGCGCCTGAGTTCTTGATCGAATTGTTCAAACTGGAAGTACCGGAAGTCGGCCAGGGCCTCATCAACATTCTGGCGGCGGCCCGCGACGCGGGCGTACGCGCGAAAATCGCGGTGCGCAGCAATGATCCGCGCGTCGATCCGGTGGGAGCCTGCGTCGGCATGCGCGGCTCGCGCGTGCAGGCGGTATCCAATGAAATCGCCGGCGAACGCGTCGACATCATTCCGTTCGACGACAACAACGCCCAGTTCGTCATCAATGCCATGGCGCCTGCCGAGGTGACCTCGATCGTCGTCGATGAGGATTCGCATTCCATGGACATCGCGGTTTCGGAGGACAAGCTCTCGCAAGCCATCGGCCGAGGCGGCCAGAACATCCGGTTGGCGAGCGAATTGACGGGCTGGGAATTGAACGTCATGAGCGAATCGCAGGCCGAGGCGAAGAGCGAGACGGAGTCCTTGGCGCTGCGCGAGACCTTCATGAAGCAGCTCGATGTCGATGCGGACGTCGCGAGTATTCTGGTGCAGGAGGGTTTTTCGACCATCGAAGAGATTGCCTATGTGCCGGCCAGCGAATTGAACGGCATCGAGGAGTTCGACGAGGAGATCGTCAAGGAACTGCGCACCCGGGCGCGCGATGTGCTGCTGACTCAGGCAATCGCCAGCGAGGAATCGATGGATGGCGCCAACCCTGAGCCCGATTTGATCGAGATCACCGGCGAGCCCCTGGGGAAGACGTTGGCCCGCAAGGGGATCCGCACGCGGGATGATTTGGCGGACTTGGCCGTCGATGAACTGGTCGAGATGGGCAGCGTCGATGAGAAGAAAGCCGGCGAACTGATCATGAATGCCCGCAAGCACTGGTTCGCGGAAGAAGCTAAGGTTTAGGAGCAAGTATGGCAGATGTAACCGTCGCTCAATTCGCTGAGGTGCTGAAGGTTCCGGTCGATCGGCTGCTGCAGCAGCTCGATCAGGCCGGCATCAAAGTCGACGGCGCTGAAGACATGATCAGCGAGGACGCCAAGCATGAGCTGTTGACGCATCTGCGCCGCAGCCATGGCCACGATGAGTCGCAGGGCGACGCGGCTCCGCGAAAAATTACCCTGCGCCGCAAATCGCAATCGGAGCTGAAGCTCGCGAGCCCCCAGGGGCGCGCGCGCACGGTGAATGTCGAGGTGCGCAGCAAGCGGACTTATGTGAAGCGCGAAGTTCTGGAAGATCAGGCTCGCCATCAGCAAGAAGAGATCGACAAGCAGCGCGAGACTGAGGAGCAGGCCAAGGCCGCGCTCGAGCGCGCCGAGTCCGAACGGCTCGAGAAGGAGCGCCTCGACCGCGAGCG
>DATHFB010000389.1:0-5278 GCA_035318305.1 Steroidobacteraceae bacterium
TTGCGTGCGCCGACCACGATGAGAATCACGCCGGCGACGACGCCCGCGCCCCCGGCCCACGGCGGAATCGCATGCTGCTGCGAAACCTTGGCCTCCACATCCCCGATTTTGAGCACGCTCTTATCGCTCGAATAAGACGGCGATTTGATGAGCACGAACAGTCCCCCCAAAATCAATATCGCGCCTAGGATTTGCAGTGCACGCATGTAAAACCTCGCCGTGTATGAGTCTGGACGCAAGTGTAGCCCGTGGAGCCGGAATGGGCACAGTTCACGCGCATTCTTCCCGGCCTGTGGTATGTTTTGCCGTGCCATGAAACCTGCGGAACCTGCTGTGCCGCGGCGATTGCCGTGATGCCCCTGCTCTGGGTCCCGCCTCGGCCGGAAAATGCCGGCGCCCCCCTGCCTTTGCGCTCATCGCCGCCCGCCATCGCTCTCGACCGACTCGATCGCCCCCCGCGTTTCGTCTCCTGATTTTTGGCGCAATTTGCGCTGATTTCCGGACTGACGATTGACGAGGACGACAAGGTTCGCAAGCCTTCGGCCTCCAGGGAACATTAGCTCCGGGACGCACATCGAACTTTGCATTGCAAAGTGCGTGCCCTTATAGTTGGCAGCTCTTTGAGGAGTCGTATGCGAGATGTGGAGCATGAGCGCTCGAGCCGCGATAGAGAGTGTCGCCGACACGGCCCTGTGGATGGCGGCGGTCAGAGCGGCCGAGGGGGAAAGAGCGGACGCTGCGTTCCATGATCCTTTGGGCGCGATGCTGGCGGGCGATCGTGGTCGAAAGATTGCCCGCTCATTTTCGCGCAAGGCGATGATCTCTTGGGGTGTGGTGCTCAGGACCACTGCAATTGACCGGCTGATTCATGAAGCGCTCAAGAGCGGTGTCGATACCGTACTGAATCTCGGCGCAGGTCTGGATACTCGCCCGTACCGGATGGACCTGTCATCGCATGTGCGTTGGATCGAAATTGATCTTCCGGCCATGGTCGAATCGAAAAACGCCAAGCTGGCCGGGTACACGCCGGTTTGCAGCCTGGAGCGCATCGGCATGGATCTTTCGGACGGTCCGGCCCGAAACGAGCTCTTTGCCAAATATGCGGCAGCATCCAACAGCATGTTGGTGATCAGCGAAGGCTTTATCTCGTACTTTTCAAATGACGAGATCGCAATCCTCGCCAAAGAGTTGCTCGCCCTGCCGTCGGCTGCCTTCTGGATTCAGGATTTCGATAACGCGGGCCCGCGAAAGATGCCAAAGGGTTGGGAGAAGAAACTCGAGGCAGCCCCGTTTCGATTTCGGGTGAACAACTGGTTCGAATTCTTCAAGCAATCGCGATGGCAGCCTCATGCGATAATTTCATGCGCTGAAGAATCCAAGAGAATCAACAGACCCTATCCCCTGGATTTGCCGTTCGGTCTTCTCATGCGTGCGCTGCCGAAGGAGATGAGTCAAAAAATACAAGGCTTGAGCGGCGCGGTAATGATGAAACCATGCGCGGAAGCGCGTCCGGACGTCTGAGCGATCGGCGGGGAGGTGGCCGGCGTGGATATACATTTCAAATGCACGCAATGCGGCAAGTGCTGCCGGGACTCGAAGATTCCGTTGACCGTGGCGGAAGCGAAGAGCTGGCTCAATCGCGGCCATGCGGTGCAACTGATCTGCGAGGCATCGCCGTGGCCGCAGGGGCTGGCCGATGACGACCCAAGAGCCGCGCATTTCAAGCGACGGTCGTTCGCCGTGACGAGCGGCATGATGCCGACCCGAGTGGCCGTCATGCTGGTTGCGGATATTGGCGGAGCGTGTCCAAACCTCTTGGCTGACTTGCGTTGTGGAATATACGAGAATCGGCCGCTTGTTTGCCGCATTTATCCGGCGGAAATCAATCCACTCGTTGGCTTGGATCCGAAAAAAAAGGCGTGCCCGCCGGAGGCTTGGGCAACGGATCAACCGATCTTGCAGCGCAATGGCGCCGTGATGAGCGATGTGATCGGGCGCGACATTCAGTCATCGCGGGACACCGACGCGATCGATGTGGCCGTCAAGAATCGATTGTGCGCCGCATTGAACGTTACCGACACAGCGCTGGTTCACGAAGCTGTTCTGCTTTATTCGCCGACTATCGAGGCCTTGTCGTCCGCCCTGGCTTTTGCAACGGCAAGCGAAGGCGCCCGGAATACTCAAGCCCAATGGCGCTTCGTGTCGAATTTACCCGAAACAATCGAGAATCTCACGGCAAGCGGCGGCATCGCGCTTCCTTTGCGCGACGCAGGCGCGGCGTCCTATCAGCACCTCAACTTCAAGCGCGATGCACTTTTCGGTCCCTACCCCAGCCGCGATTGCAGTATTCTCATGCCGTGAGCCGAAGCGCCATAAACGTAGCGGTGACCATTGATGCGCCCCCGGAGACGGTGTTCGCGGTGCTATGCGATGTCGAGCGCTGGCCCGAATGGACGCCGACCATGACCAGCGTTCAGCGGCTGGATCAAGGGCCGTTCGGCGTCGGCAGCAGTGCTCAGGTTCGCCAGCCCAAATTGCTGCCCGCGGTTTGGAAGGTCACCGAACTCGAAGCTCAGCGCAACTTCACGTGGGTCGCGCGCTCTCCGGGACTTCGCATGAAAGCAGGACATCTGGTCGAGCGCCAAGGCGCGGGCAGCCGCGTTCAGCTTTCATTCGAGCTGTCCGGATTGATGGCCCGGGTGGTTTCGCGGCTATACGGCGGCTTGATCGAACAGTACGTCAACACAGAATCGCAGAAACTCAAGCAACGCAGCGAATCCACGGCAACTCAGCGCTGATGCAGTCGATCCCGACAGTAGATGAACAGACTATTGCCCACGATGCTCACGGCAAACAAGGCCAGTGATGCCGGAATGACTTCGAATACCTTGTGCATCCCGAGCCATGTCGCAGGCGACTCCCACCAGTGCAAGAATTTAGCGAGCATGCCGCCGTCGCCCTCCTTGATGCAGCAATGCACCAGCCCGATTCGAATGCCGTCGCCGAAGCCGACATGCATCCATGCTCCTTCGCGAAACCAACGGTAGGTCTGAACGCCGATGAGAGAGAGAAAGGCGAGAAGCGAGCCGTAGCCGATGATGGCGCCGATCCCGGCCATCACTTTCAGCACGGTAGTTCGAACCTTCATGACTGGCCGCCCGTCGACGGGCATCCTTTGACCTCGAGGCGAACGATGCGGCCGGATTCACCCTGCAGATCGGAGGGGTTCAGCAGACCGTCGGTCGGCTTCAAATCGATGTCAACCCAATAGACATTGCCGTTGCGCTTGCGATCGGCGATCCCCGGATTGAACCCCAACGCCTGCGCCTGGGCAACCCGGACCTGCGCCCGCTTCGATTCGCTGTACAGGCCCAAAGAAATCACCGACCCCTCGTTGGGACCCGGCATTTCCAGCGCATCGTCGATGCCGCCGGCTTTGAGCTTGGCGAGCGTCTGTTCGACCACGGGGCGCGTCGCCGGCAGCGGCAGATACACCCAAACGCCGGCCCATACCTCGCCGTCCGCCACCCGCTGGCGCGGATCATAACCGCCGCCGCGTAGCGTCGATGCCGCGTGCGCTGCTTCCGACACGTCTCGAAACGGTCCCACACTGATGCAGCGCTTCACATTGGTCAGAAGGCCGGAATTGCCGCCGGCCCGTCCGGCATCCTGAGCCGCGGCCGCGGCCGGAGCATTCCCTGCACTGCCAGTGGCCGCCGCGCCCGTGGCCGGCGCGACCGCGGCTGGTGTGTCCGTGGCCGGCGCGCCCTCGGCCGGTGTGTCGGCAGTCGCGCCCGTGGCCAGTGTGCCTGTGGCCGGCGCGCCCGCGGCGCCGCCGCTTGCGTCGCTGCGTGAAACTCCCGGGCTTTCCGAGGCCAGCTTCAGGGTTCCGGGCGTCGGTGCCGCTACGACGCTTTCGGGCGCTTTGGCAATGCCGCGCTCCCACAAGAAATAGCACACGTTGGCGAGCACCAGGCAAACGGCAAGAGTCTTCAATAGCGTCACGCGTCACTCCACGCCTAACCGCAAACTGGCCTCGCCGGAGACAAATCGTTGCATGCGTTCCTTCGTTTCGAGCAGCAGCGCTCCATCTGAATCCACCCCACGGGCAATCCCGAAGATCGCCGTCCCCCCAACCACCACCTGCACCTGGCGGTCTTTCAAACCGTCGAGCGCGGACCATGCATCCCGAAAGGCAGAGAATCCAAAGCGCTCGTACTGCACCAGCATACTCAAAAGTTCGTCCAAGATGGCCCCGGCCACCAAATTACGCGATGGGGCCATTTTGCAGGCATCGGTCACCGCCGCCACCGCCACGCCGCTGGCCTCGATTTCGCGGCGCGCCTCCTCGGGCAGCGACACATTGATGCCCACCCCGATCACCACGTGGGCCGGCCCGCCCGCCTCGGCCCGCAATTCGATCAACACGCCTCCCAGCTTGCGGTCGCAGAACCAAATATCGTTCGGCCACTTCAGCACGATCCCCCCGGCGCCGGCACGGGTCAGTGCCCGCGACACCGCCACACCCACCCCTAAGCTCAAGGCAGGCAGGGTGCGCACCACATCGCTGCAAGTCCAGCCCAGGGACATCGCGATGCCGCCGCCGAAGGGCGAAATCCAGCGGCGTCCCAGCCTGCCGCGGCCGGCATGCTGCAATTCACTCACACACACATCGGCGGTGCCGGGCGGCGGCGGCGCTGTGCCAAGCAGGCGGGTGTTGGTCGAATCGACCTCGAATAGCAACTCCAGCGCGTGCAGGTGCGAATTGCACTCCCCGGTCAGTTCGGCTTGAATGCGATGCGCATCCAACAATTCCACGGGACCCGCCAGCCGGTAGCCGCGGCGCGCCACTGCCTGAACGTCGACGCCGATTGCGCGCAAGCGCTCCACGCCCTTCCAAACAGCCGCACGAGTTTGGCGCAGCTCCCTTGCCAGCCACTCGCCGGAGTGCAATTCGCCGTCCGCCAGCAGCACCAGCAGCGGCGGGTGCTCTACACCGCTCGGGGCCGAAACAGCCATAGCCGCCGTACACGATTCTCTTTGCCGGCACGCATGCGCGCGATGTTGCTGCGATGGGTGAAGATGACGAACATGGCAACCGCCGCGCAGAAGACGCAGAGCGGCACGTCATCGGGCTGCAGCACCATGACCGTGACCGCCAACACGACGGTCGACAGCATGGTCGCGAGACCCACGTAGCCCGACAGCAGCAGCACTGTGATCCAACTCAAGAGCAGCGGCAGCAGCAGGCTCAGTTCCACCGCCGCAACCACACCGA
>DATHFB010000390.1:0-6806 GCA_035318305.1 Steroidobacteraceae bacterium
CAGTTTGATCCCCATCATCATGGTGACCACCAAGGGTCAGGAGACGGATCGCGTCTGGGGATTGCGCCAAGGCGCCGTAGATTACTTGGTCAAGCCGGTGTCCGCGCAAGCTTTGGTCGAGAAGGCGCAGGCCGCACTGGCCACATGACGAGTACGACTAGCGGGTCCGACACCAGCCTGCGCAGCTTGCGCGACCGGCCATTCGAGTTGCTCAAGGAACTGGAGAAGCGCAGCCGCACGGTGGCGGCGAACAGTGTTGCCGAAGCGGAGGCGGGGCAAGAGTGGGTGGGAGTTGCTTTTCGCATGGGTGGCGAGACTTTCCTGGTTGCCCGCGAGGAGACGCGCGAGGTTTTGGGCTATCCGGCCGTCGTTACCCGCATTCCCGGCGCCAAAAGCTGGGTAAAAGGGTTGGCCAATGTTCGCGGGGCCCTGATGCCGATGCTGGACTTGCGGCAATTCCTGGGCAGCGGCGCGACGACGTCGGGGCGCAACACCCGAATTGTGGTGGTCAATCACCGGGATATCCCGGCCGGATTGATGGTCGATGAGGTCTTGGGGTTTCGGCGTTTTGCGGAATCGGAATTCAATGCGGAAGCTCCGCCGACCGTGATTCGCTGCGATAGCTACCTGGCCGGCGCTTTTCGCCGCGGCGGCGAAGTCTGGCCGGTCTTGAGTTTGAAAAGCTTGGTTGAGAGCCAGAGTTTCTTGCAGGCAGCAAGTTAGATGTTTGGAAGATAAAGATGACGACACGGCGAACAGAAACAGCACCCACTATCAATCTTCTGCCGATTTTGGCAGGGCTTGTCGCGCTGTGTCTCGTCATCGCCGGCATCCTGACGGCGCTGACGCGCAACTCCGCGCCGGTCGCGGCACCCAGCGAGCAATTGTCGCTGGTGGTCCAGCGCATGCCCTTCGAGGCGCAGAACGCCCTGCGAGGCGATGCCAGCTCCTTCGATGCCCTCGCCAAGAGCGCGGCACGGCTCAAGAGTCTGCGCGCTGCCATCCCAGGTACTGCAGATGCAACCTGGAGCAAACTGAACGCCGGCGTGACGGCGGTCGCGGAGGCTCGTCCGGCCGTCGAAGCGATCCAAGCGGCCAATCAAGGGGTTCGTGAGCTCGCGCCAAAATTGTTGTCCGAACTGGGCGATCTCGGCAGTTCGGTGGGCGTGCAAAAGCTCGAAGGCATGAGCCGGTATCTGGAGCGCTTCGAACTCACCGTGCAGCGCATTCAGCAGGATTTGAATGGTTTGGGATCCGGGGTCAGCGATGCGGGACCGAGCGCGCAGCGCCTGGCGGACAGCCTGGAATTCCTAAATCAAGTGATCCGCGGCCTGTCCGGAGAAGAGTCCGGCATCGCCATCCAAAAGGTGACCGGCGCGGATCCCGAACAACGATTGAAAATGGTGGTGCAGCGCAACCAGCAATACAACAGCAGCGTGCGCAAGGCGATTGGCGCTGCCGATGCGCTGTCGAAGGCCCAGACCGCGGCACGCGCGCTGCCCTCGCTGGCAGCGGCCCTCACGGCTGAATTGGCAAGCGGCGCGCCGCGCGCCGAGAGCGGCGGCAGCTACAAGGTCTGGATACTCTCATTTCTGGCGCTGGCGGCGCTGCTGTTGGGGGCGCTCGCCTGGGCCTATTCAAAGACCGCCAACATGCGCCGCGTCAACGAGCTGCGCGTGCGCGAAAACGAGCGCAACCAAGAAGCCATCATGCGGCTGCTGGATGAGTTGTCGAGCCTTGCCGACGGTGATCTGACGGTACAGGCGACGGTCACCGAAGACATCACGGGTGCGATTGCCGATTCGATCAACTATGCCATCGAGGCGCTGCGCGAACTGGTCACGACCATCAACGACAGCGCCATTCAATTGGACGGCGCCGCCAAGCAGACTCAAGGGGCTGCGGCGCACATGGCGAAAGCCAGCAGTGCGCAGTCGCGGCAGATCTCTTCGGCCAGCGAATCCATGGCCGACATGGCGGCCTCGATCGAGGAAGTGTCGGGAAATTCCGAGCGTTGCTCCGATGTTGCGCGGCACTCCGTCGATGTGGCGCACAAGGGCGGCGATGCAGTACGGCGCACCATTGACGGCATGAACGCGATACGCGAGACGATTCAAGAGACCAGCAAACGCATCAAGCGCCTCGGCGAGAGTTCTCAGGAAATCGGCAACATCGTCGAGCTGATCAACGATATCGCCGAACAGACCAATATTCTGGCGCTGAACGCCTCGATCCAGGCGTCGATGGCCGGTGAGGCGGGCCGCGGCTTTGCCGTCGTTGCCGATGAGGTGCAGAGACTGGCCGAGCGCGCAGCCAATGCCACCAAGCAAATCGAAGTTCTGGTGCGCACCATCCAAACGGATACCAATGAGGCCGTCGTGTCGATGGAGCGCAGCACCACGGACGTCGTCGGCGGCGCGCTGCTGGCCGAAAACGCCGGCGCCGCGCTCGAGGAGATCGAGCAGGTTTCCAATCAGATCGCCAGCTTGGTGCAGAACATTTCCGCGAGCGCACGGCAGCAAGCCGCGGTATCCGGCAATATTTCGAAAAACATGCAGGTCGTGCGCGAGATTTCATCGCAGACCGCGGAAGGCTCGACGGCGACCTCCACCTCGATCGCCAAACTGGCGGCGCTGTCGGCACAGCTGAGAAAGTCGGTGGCGGGATTCCGGCTTCCCGACTTCGGCACCGGCGCGACATCGGGCAAGCTGCCGGCATTGAGCGAACCTGCACCGCCGGCCAGTCCCGCAAAGCCGGCCAGTCCCGCAAAAATGCGCAAGGCGAGCGGCTTCGGAGCTTAGGCTCCCGACGTTTCCGGCATGACCGATATCAGTTCTCAAACCCTGCACATCGTCGCCAAGGAACTTACGGCGACCTTGAACGATGCGCGCGCCTCGCTCGAGGCATACGCCGAGCGCCCCGACCAGCTCGCGATGCTCGAGAAGTGCGCCGACCAATTGCACTCAGCGCATGGCGTCCTGCGCTTGGTCGAGGTCTACGGCGCGGCGTTGCTCGCCGAGGAGATGGAACACGTCACGCGCTACCTGCTGAGTTCCGGCAACGACCAGAAGCGGCAGGTCGACGGCCTGGATGCCCTGATGCGCGCCATGGTGCAACTGCCGACTTACCTTGAACGCGTCTTGTCGGGCGGGCGCGATCTGGCGCTGGTGTTGCTGCCGTTGCTCAACGATTTGCGATCCGTGCGCGGCAGCCCGTTGCTGTCCGAAGGCACGCTATTGCTGCTCAACCTCAAGTCCGATCAGAACGCCAAGCCGCAACTGACCCAGGGCGAGCAATCGATTTCAGTCGCGCAGTGGGCGCGCCGGCTGCGGCCTCGATTCCAGATCGGCCTGCTGGGATACATCCGCGGCGAACGGACCGTGCAGAATCTGGAGATTTTGGCGAAGGTGACCGAAAAATTGGAGCAGGTCGCGACGACGCAACCCGTGTTCCAATTGTGGTGGGTCACCGGCGCCATCCTCGAAGCGGTTCGAGCCAACGGGCTCGAAGGCAGCGCGACCTTGAAGCGCCTGCTCGGCCAGGCGGATCGGCAGATCAAAGCGCTGTACGAACTCGGCGAAGGCCGCTACTGCGAAGACCCGCCGATCGACCTGTTGAACAATCTGCTCTACTACGTCGCCCGCGCGACGACCAGCGGCGGCCGGATCGGCGCCGTGCGCGCTTCTTTCAAGCTTTCCGAACTTCTCCCGGTCGACGACACGATCGAGCAGGAGCGAGAGAGCCTTTCGGCGCCCAGCGTCAAGTTGATGCGCACCGTAGCGGCTGCCATCAAGGAAGACCTGTCGAAGGTGAAGGACGTACTGGACATTTTCGTGCGCCGCGGCGGCGGCCAAAGCGCCGAACTGCAGCCGCAGCTCGAGCTGTTGAAAAAAATCAGCGATACCTTGGGCGTGCTGGGCTTGGGAGAGCTTCGCCAGCGGGTACAAGATGAAATTTTGGCGCTGTCGCAAATCGTCGCGGACGGCAAACCGCCGACCGAGGAGTCCTTGGTAAGGGTCGCCGGCGTTTTGTTGTCGGTCGAAGACAGCCTCGACGAGCAACTGGTGCGGCTGATCCTGCCGGCGCCGACCGCCGCCGCCGGCGCCGATATTCCGCAGGATCTGGACCATGAATTCAGACAGGTCAGCGAGGCCGTACTGCGCGAATGCATCGTCAATTTGGCGCGCATCAAAGAGGCGGTTTCCACCGCCGTGCAAAAGCCGAACGAATTTTCGCCGCAAGGCCTGGATAATGTACCGCAGCTGTTGCGCGGTATAACCGCAGGCCTGCTCATGCTGGGCAAGGGCCGCGCGGTGGAACTGATGGATGCCGTCGGCGCACAAGTGCGCAAGCTCATCGAGCCGGGCGCGTCGCCGCCTGATCCGGTCCGTCTCGAGCGAGTGGCCGATGCGATCGTCAGCATCGAGTACTACATGGAGACCGTGCAGAACGGCCGCACCGATCCCTGGTACATGTTGGACAACGCCGAGATGTGTCTCAAGACACTGGCGGATGATGAGGCGCTGTCGCGCCTGCCGAACTTGAGTCTCACCAGCAGCGAAGCGGCGAAGACCATGAAGCTGGATCCGGCCGAAACGATAGCCATGGAGCGCACCAAACGCGCGCACGCGGCGACCAATCCGCTGATCGTGGTGCCGGAGCCGGAGGCGGTCGACCCGCAATTCGTCGAACTATTCATCGAGGAAGCCAAGGAAGAGATCGCCTCGGTGCAAAAGACTTTTCCGTTGTGGGATCAAAATCCCATGGACTTCGAATCCTTGTCCTCCATGCGCCGCAGCTTTCATACCTTGAAGGGCAGCGGACGCATGGTCGGCGCCCGTTCGATTGCGGAGTTCGCGTGGTCGATCGAGAATTTGCTGAATCGAATCATCGACAAGACCCTGTCGCGCACGCCGGGAATGATGGGATTGTTGCGCAGCTCGGTGGCTGCGCTGCCCCAATTGGTCGAGCAGATGGAGACGGGCCGCCAAGGCACCGCGCCCATTGAGGCGCTGATGAGCCGCGCTTTCGCCTTCGCCGATGGCCGCGATCCGGAACAGGCAAAAGCCGATGTCGCGCCCGAGGACCGGACCGGATCCGATGCCAACAGCGCGGCGACGAGCTGGGGCGGGGTGACGCTCGCGGCTCAGAAGCCGTCGATGGATCCGGCGTTGCATGAAATCTACAGCAAGGAAACTTCGAGCCACCTGGCCGATATCCGCGAATACCTGCGCAAACGCGCTGATCAGCCGGCGCCGCACGAGCTGCCCGAGACGGTGTACCGGGCGATTCACACGTTGAGCGGCAGCTCGAAGATGGCGGAAGCACGCCATGGCATTCGAATTACCGAGCCGCTGAACCATGTCATGCGCAAGGTGTTCGACAGCGGCCACGGATTGTCCGATTCGGGCCTTGCGACGCTCGAGCACTCGGTGCGCGCCATCGAAAACGTGCTCTCGCACATCAACGAGGCGACGGGATTTTTCTCCGATCAGCCGGCCCTGTTGACCCGGCTGCGCGAGCTCGAGTCCGAGGTCGACGCCATGCTCGCGCGTGCGGCCGGCGATACCAGCGCCTCGGCGCTGGTGCCCGCGCTCGCGACTCCGGCTCAAGAACCGGCGCCCGGCGAAGAATTCGATCACGAGATCGCCAACATATACAGCGAAGAGGCGACCGAGCTGCTCGAATCCGCCCAAGCCTCGCTGAGTGTTTGGAACAAGGATCGCAAGGACAAGCAGCCGGTCGCCGAGCTGCAGCGTCAGCTGCACACCCTCAAGGGCGGGGCACGCATGGCCGGAATCGCCGCCATGGGCGATTTGAGTCATGAGCTCGAAACCCTGGTGCTGCAGATCGATGGCGGCGCGGTGGCGGGCAATGACCACGCGCACGCGGTCATGCAAGCCAGTCTCGACGAACTCTCGCGCATGCGCGATTTGGTGAGTGCGGGAACTGTGCCGGGCAAGGCGCGCGATCTGATTGCCCAGATTCGCGGCTTGGCGAATGAGCCGGAACCCAGCCAGGCAGCAGCCGCGCCTGCGGCGGCCGCCCCGCCCGTCATTGCCGCGCCGCCCGCAACTCAGGTGTCAGCGGTGACGGCGACGCCCGCGCCTGCGGCGACCCCCGCCCCGGCCGTGATCCCGACACCCGCGGCCGTGGCCCGCGCAGCGGCTGCGCCGCCTAGCCCCAGCGCGCTGCCGCAGCGTGCCCCGGAGCCCGCGGCAGCGAACGAAGATGTCTCGGCCCTGGAGCTGAGCAGCGCGCCGATACTGCCGGGCCGCGAGGCGGCGCCGGTGGAGCGGGTGGAAATGGCGCGCGTGGACGCCGACCTGCTCGATACCATGCTCAACAATGCCGGCGAAGTCAGCATTTTCCGCGCTCGCCTGGATCAACAGGTCAACTCGATCGATTTCAATCTGGCGGAACTCGCGCGCACGGTGACGCGCTTAAAAGAGCAATTGCGCGGCGTGGAAATGGAGACTGAGGCGCAAGTACTGCATCGGCATCAAGACATCGAGCCGCGGCGTGACGACTTCGATCCTCTGGAATTGGACCGGTACTCCGCTTTGCAGCAGTTCTCGCGTGCGCTGGCTGAAACGTCGGGCGACGTTGCCAGCATCCAGGGCCTGCTCGAGACTTTGACGCGCGAGGCGCAAAGTCTCCTGACGCAGCAGGCGCGAGTCATTACCGAATTGCAGAACAGCCTCATGCGCACGCGCATGGTTCCCTTCCAGCGCCATGTGCAACGCTTGACGCGGCTGGTTCGCCAGGCGGCCAACGACACCGGCAAGCGCGCGGAACTCGCGGTG
>DATHFB010000391.1:0-12120 GCA_035318305.1 Steroidobacteraceae bacterium
CCTGGGCGCATGAATGTTTTCAATGAGCATCCATTCAAGGTGCTATTCGATTACGGGCACAATGCACACGCGGTCGGCATGATGTCCGACCTGGCGCAACGCCTGGACGTCACGGGACGACGGATTGTGGTGCTTGCAGGCCCGGGCGATCGGCGCGACGAGGACTTGGTGGCGATCGCCAAAGCCGTCGCCGGCCGCTTCGATCTTTACATTTGCCGCCGCGATGACAACCTGCGCAATCGGGCTTCGGATGAGGTACCGCGTATTCAAGCCCGGGCGCTTCGTGAGGCGGGCGTGCCCGAGCATGCCATTTCCATCATCCCGGATGAGCAGGAGGCGATCGATGCGGCACTGCGCATGGGAGAGTCGGGTGACCTGCTGCTGATTTTCGCCGATGCCCTGGTGCGCTCCTGGAAGCAGATCACGAAATTCAAACCGCTGGGTACTGCCGCGGTCAAGGTTGTTGCCCCGCCCCTCTCGCGCACGCCCGCCGCGAATGCCAAAATCCAATCGATCGAGGCAGCGGCTGCCAATCCGGAGTTCAGTCTTGAAGGACTGATCCGCGACGAGCGTGGTGTCCGGTTGGCACCAGAGAGCGACGACTGAACGACTCGATCGAATTACCCTTCGTAGACTCCAGGCGTCTAACGGGCAGCAATCTGTTCTTTGCAGCGACGGGCGCAGTGCTGGATCTCGTCGGGGTTGCCCTCGATGAGGAGCTGATCACGGCGTGGCGCGCTCGAGTCGAGCGCGCGGGCACTCATCTCGGTTGGCTCGATCGGCACACTGTCGTGCGCGTGCACGCCGCCGGTGTGTTATTGGCGATTTCCGCCCCCGCCGATCAGCTGTTGTTGGCGACCGAGGTCAACGAGTGGGCGCTATGCGCGACACTCATGGAGCGCGATCCAAAGCGCTGGGCAGGCCTGAATGAGGGTCTGATTGCTGCGGCATTGGACAGCGCCGGTGACGGCGCAAATCCGGCCCCGGAATTCGCACCCGTCATTGCTGAAACGGCTGCGTTGGCACGCTTTCAGCGGCTTGCCGCCTTGGAGAGCATTCCGAAAATGCGCGCGCTGCTCGATGCGGCTGCCGTCCGCTCGCTGCCGCACATCGTCGATGACGCGGAATTGACGCTGGGCGCAGGTGTGGGCAGCCGCAGTTTCCCGCTGCATGGGTTGCCGAACGACAGCGAAGTTCCGTGGGATGAATTGTCGGATATTCCCACTGCCATCGTCACGGGTTCCAACGGCAAAACCACGACGGTTCGCTTGATGGCGGCGTGCGCGCGCGCCCACGGCTGGCGAGCGGGGTACAACTGCACCGATGGGGTATTCATCGGCGATGAAGTTGTGGCGACGGGCGACTACTCGGGTCCCGTCGGCGCGCGCCTGGTAATGCGCGATCGGCGCACCGAGGCGGCGATTTTGGAAGCGGCGCGCGGCGGCATTTTGCGGCGCGGCCTCGCCGTTGCTCACGCCGACACGGCGGTGGTCACG
The DNA here is from genome assembly GCA_035318305.1 of Steroidobacteraceae bacterium. Classification (GTDB taxonomy): domain Bacteria; phylum Pseudomonadota; class Gammaproteobacteria; order Steroidobacterales; family Steroidobacteraceae; genus Bog-1198. Next base: position 1,497 of record DATHFB010000391.1, read on the forward strand.
AATATCAGCTCGGATCATTTTGGCGAGTATGGCATCGATGATTTGGCGGGACTGGCAGATGTCAAACTGAGCGTCGGCGCGGTCGTTGCATCAGACGGCCTGCTGATCTTGAATGCCGACGATTCCATGTTGCGGACCAAAGCGAACGAGCTCGCACAACGATATGGCCGGCGTCCCTCGCTTGCCTGGTTTGCGCTCGACGCGGATCTTCCCCACTTACGCGATGGCCGCTCGCGAGGCGCATCTACATGCGGGACTCGCCACGGGCGCCTGTGCTTGCATCACCTGGGCAGCGAGTACGATCTCGGGCCGGTGTCAGCCATGCCATTGTCGATCGGCGGCATCGCCGCCTACAACGTCTCCAATCTTGCGGGCGCGGCGCTTGCGGCGATTGCACTGGGAATTCCCGCGGCAACGATCGCAGCGGTGTTCGCCCGCTTCGGCGAGAAATTGACTGACAATCCAGGCCGAATGATGCGCTTCGAAGTCAACGGAGCGCACGTACTCATCGACTACGCGCACAATCCCGACGGACTGAGCGGATTTCTATCGGTGGCCAATCAATTGCGCGGCACTCACGGCCGGCTGGGATTGCTGCTCGGCCATGCCGGCAACCGCCAGGATGCCGACGTCGCGGAACTGGCACGCGCTGCCGCCGGTTTCAAACCGGACCTCGTGGTGGTGAAGGAAGATGAAGAGCATCTGCGCGGCCGGGCACCCGGTGAAATACCGGGTCTGATCCGCGGTGAGTTGCTGCGTTTGGGATTGGCCGAATCCGCCCTGCCGGTCCGCGACACCGAACTCGAGGGGGCTCAATTCGCGCTTGATTGGGCGCAGCCCGGCGACGTGCTCGCCCTGCCCCTGCACTCCCGGAGCGCGAGCGCCGCGGTCGTGGCCATACTGGAAAGAAAAAAAGATAGGGGTGTGTAAACTATGCCGCACCAAGAGGGAGCACCCATGATTCGACATGCAGCGGCGATGACGATTTCTATTATTCTAACGACAGCCATCCCGGCGGCAGCGGTGCCGGCGGCTGAGACGGATGCGAAACAGGCGGATCCTGTCAAAGTGCTGGTGGCACGCCTCGACCTGGAGCGCTATAAGGCGACCATCAAGGGCCTGACGCAATTCGGCGATCGCCGCCAGGGGACCGACCGCAACCGCGCCGCCGTGAACTGGATCGAGGCGCAACTGAAGCGCTACGGTTGCGCCAATATTTCCCGCGTCAAATATACCTTTTCTCCCAGCGATACGCGGCGCCCGAGCGGACCGCCCATCGCACAGGACGCCGATGCGGCCTCGGGCGGCGGACGCTACCGCGGCGCGCGAGGCCATACGGGCGTCAATGTCGATCCCATGCTGCAGCCCGACGAAAAACTGCGCGCGCTGAATTCACAGCCCACCGAGCCCGGCGAGCGCGAAGAAGTGTATTGCACCAAGATCGGCGCCACGCACCCCGACGAGATGTACATCGTCGGCGCCCATATGGACGGCCACGGCTGGGGTGAGGCGGCCAACGATGACGGTTCGGGAACGGCACTGGTCATGGAATTGGCACGCATCCTATCGGCGCCCGACGTGAAGACCGAACGCTCCATCCGATTCGCGCTCTGGAACAATGAGGAGACCGGACTCAACGGCGCTCGCGCGTATGTTGACCAGCGCGCAGCCCTTCAGGGCAAGGAAGAACCGGCCGGATCGGGGCGCTACCCCGAGCCCAAGTGGCTGGGCATGATCCAGCACGACATGATGATGTTCGATCACGGCATGCCGCACGCCGACGGCAGCATGCCAAAGGAGCAGCGGCCGGAAGCCGACGTCAACATTGAATTTCAGTCACTCGCCAAGTCGGCGGAAGGCGCGCAGAAATTGGCTTGGGCTTTCTATGCCGCGAATGAAGCCTACGCAACGGACTATCCGGCAGCGGTTGGACCGCACATGACCAATACCGACAGCACGCCTTTCATGGATCTGGTACCCGCGATCAGCTTGCGTGAGAATGAGCGCGGACGAGAGATCGGCGCGGGATGGGATCCGCAATGGCATCAGCCCACTGATGTATACGCGACTTACAGCGATGCCGACTTTCGTCTCGGGTTAAATGCTGCGCAAACCACACTGGGAGCCATCGGCAGGCTGACGGGCGCAACTCTGACGCGGTGATTAGTCCGCCGGCTCGAGGCGCAACACACGTCCGTCCGCCTCGTCCGTGCTGACGTAGAGATAGCCGTCCGGCGCCGCTCGCACATCGCGGATGCGCCAGTGCAAATCGTTGAGCAATTCTTCCTGGCTCACGACGTTCCCGCCCTCGTCGAGATGGACGCGACGCAGATGCTTGAACGCCAAGGCCCCGACGAATAGATCGCCCTTCCAGGCGGGAAACTTCTCGCCTCGATACATCGCGAGTCCCGAGGGTGCGATGGACGGCGTCCAATAAATCACCGGCTGTTCAAGGCCCGGACGCTGTGTATACGGAGAGACATAGGCACCCGAATAGTCCATACCGTAGGTGATCACCGGCCAGCCATAGTTCTTGCGCGCCACGATGATGTTCAGTTCGTCGCCGCCGCGCGGGCCGTGCTCCGTTTCGTAGAGCCGTCCGCTGGGCGCGTCGAAGACCAAGCCCTGCTCATTGCGATGACCCCAGGTATAGATTTCCGGTCGGACGCCCGCTTGTCCGATGAACGGATTGTCCTGCGGCACGCTGCCGTCCTCGTTCAGCCGGACGATCTTGCCAAGATCGGACGTCAGGTCCTGCGCCTTCTCGCGGTATTCGAACCCCTCGCCAATCGTCAGCGCAAACGTGCCGTCGGGAAGAAACGCCATGCGGCCGCCGTAGTGATTGTCAGTGTCCTTCAAAGGCATCGCTTTGAAAATCACTTGCAGATCTTGCAGCGCACTGCCGTCGAAGCGCGCACTCGCCACTCGAGTGCCGTTGGCCGCAGCCGTTCCTGCGGCATAGGTGAGATAAACGATATTGTTCTGGGCGAAATTCGGATGCAGGACGATGTCGAACAGCCCCCCTTGGCTGCCGGTATGCACCGCCGGAACACCGCCGATGGACTGGGCCAGCAATATGCCGCCCTTGATCAGGCGCAACCTCCCCGCACGCTCGGTCACCAACAGCGAGCCATCCGGCAAAAATGCCATCGACCATGGATGATCGAGCCCCTTGGCGATCTCGATAACCTTGTACCCGCTCTTGACCGCTTTGGCGGGCTGGGGCGGCGGCGGCGCAGCGCGCACGGTCCCCCGCTCCGCGGCCGGCGTAGCCGCCGTGGAGATCATGGCCGCTACCGCGGCGGCCAGAATTGACGTAAAAGACATCTTTGGTTTGGGATGCATCAATGACAAAACAGGAATGGGCCGGAATGCTACGCCGGATCGTCGCATTTGTCCTCGCCGCCACTGTGATGGTGGTGTTGGGTTCGGCCGCTCATTCATTTCTCGTGCAAGAGGCATGGTCCGTCGCCGCGGGTCAGGCTGCCGGTGCCGGTCCCGCCTCGATCCCCTTGGCCGACCGCGTCTCCTGGGCCGGGCACGATCTGGCGGGCATGATCGTGCCTTATGCCGCTTTAACTTCGATCGCCCTGTTCATCGCTTTCTTGATCGCCGACCTGGTCGCCCGTTTCAGCGGTGTTCGCGTTTTTGTCTTCGGCCTCGCCGGTGCAGTTGCACTCTTTACGCTGTTTACGGTGTTGAGAATGACCCTGGGGAGCGTCGGCGTTTTCGGTGCGCGCGGATCGGTCGGCCTCGCGGCGCAAATGGCGGTCGGTTTGGCAGCCGGCGTGCTGTTCGCGAGGCTCACGGGGCGCAATCAGCGCACCGGCCGCTCATGAGGTTCCCGTAAACACCTACTGCTGCTTACGGGCTTCGGCGTCGATTGCCCTCGCGATCTTCACCGCCGTTTCAGCGATATCCGTAATTCGCGTTGCCACCAGCCCGCTGAACTTGTCGTAGTGAGCCGCTGCCATTCCCCCCGCGATGCTCGCGGCAGCCTGAATAAGCTGTGCCTGGTCCATGTTGATCCTCGTTCGATGGTTGAGACAGTGCATGCTACTCGAAGCGGCGGTCCGCTGCCGATCTGCGATCGCGCCACGGCGTGCGCTGACCGCACGATACGCATCCTTGACGACCCGATCACGCCGGACGATCATCGCGAACAAGTCATGAGGATACCGCGATGACACTTCGCGTAGAGCCTTCCGGGGTAGGTTGCGGCGCGCTGATTCGCGGTGTTGACCTTTCGCGGCCGCATTCACCCGCAGAAATAAACCTCATTCGCAGTACGTGGCTCGAGCACCAGGTCATCGGTATTTGCGACCAGAAATTGGAAGTCTCCGATTTGGAGCGATTTGCGGCGGCTCTGGGGCCCGACGGCGACGATCCGTTCATTGCATCGATAGCTGGCCACCCGCGCGTCGTCGAGGTGCGCCGCGAGGCGGATGAAACCACTCCGGTATTTGCTGAAGCGTGGCACTCTGACTGGAGTTTTCTCGAGGCATCGCCTGCCGGCACCCTGCTCTATGGCAAGATCATCCCGCCGGTCGGTGGCGACACGCTGTTCGCCAACCAGTACGCCGCGTACGACGCTTTGTCCGCGGCGATGAAGTCAAGGATTTCAGGCTTGCAAGGCATTCATTCGGCTCGCCGCAGCTACTCCCCAGGCGGCGTGTACGGTGAGCGCGACAAGGGCCGCTCGATGGCGATCCGCTATTCGGAACGCGCCATGGCGACGCAGCTGCATCCGGTTGTGAGGAGACATCTTGAAACCGGCCGCTCGGCGCTGTTTGTCAACATGGGCTACACCGTCGGCATCGACGGAATGAACGAAACTGACGCGACCGCATTGCTGACCGAACTGTTCGCGCATCAGACGAGACCCGGGTTCGTTTATCGGCACCGCTGGTCGCCGGGCCTGCTGACGCTGTGGGACAATCGCTGTCTATTGCATACCGCAACCGGCGGCTATCAAGGCCATCAGCGCCTTCTGTGGCGAATTACGATTGGCGAGCGGCGCGCCGACACGGCCGCAGCGAGTGCGGTGTGACCCGGCCAATTCCGAAGCCCGTCAGCGCACCAATTGCGGGCGCTGGCGCTCGACTGAAATCTCATTCATGTCTGGCGTAAAGCACTTGTAGTTATTTCCACCGACCCTCTTGGCATGATACATCGCGGTGTCGGCGTTCCTGAGGGCCGCTTCGGCGTCGCTGGCGTCGTCCGGGAAGAGACTGATTCCGATGCTCAATGCCACTTTGATTTCATGGCCACCGATGAGATGCGGCTTGTTCATTGCCGTGATCAACTTTTTCGAGACGCGGGCCGCGTCCTCAGCCGATTCGACTTCAGACAGCAGCACGATGAACTCATCGCCGCCGTGTCGGCTGACGGTGTCGGAGTGGCGGATACAATGCTCGAGGCGCATTGCTGCCGATTGCAACAACTGATCGCCAACTAAATGTCCGAACGCATCGTTGATGTCCTTGAAATTGTCGAGATCCACATACAGCACGGCGAGTCTTTTGCGGTGACGCCGTACGAGCGCGATTGCCTGCGCCAGTCGATCGTTCAATAGCGCGCGGTTCGGCAACCCGGTGAGAAAGTCGCGTTCAGCCTTGAAGGACATCTCCAGTGTTGCCTGCTCGGCCTCCTCGGCCATCGTCTGCGCCTGAACTGCGGCCACAACCAAGTGTTGGTTCGCCTCCAACAAGTGCGTTGCGACTTCGCTCTGCTCGGTCGCTGCATTGCTGATCTGCTCGCGCTCGTCAGCCGCCTTGTCTCTCAGTTCGGCGGCTTCTTCGCGTCGGTCGACGGCTTGTTCGCGGGCGAATACGGCAATCTCGCGCGCGCCGAGCGCCGACGGGGTCGGGGAGGCCGCGAGGCTCTGCTTTGACTCCAGCTTGCTCACCGCAGTTTGGCTCGCCCCACCACTTTGACCTGCGGCACCAGCGTCGCGCGCCCGCTGAGGAGCCCCTCATAGTCTCCTACTGGATCACCAATGATGATCCCCTTATCGGTGATCTCGAATTCCCGAAGTTCGTTGCTGTGGGCGCTGCCGCGTACTTTGACGACCGCCAGGACGCGCTTGAAGCGGCTATCGAGTTCAATGTAGCGCTCGACAATGATCGCATCGGTGAGGAATGCCGACCCATAGGGGCTGAATCGCAGATCGGTATAGCGGTCCTCGAGTTCCGACGTCATCACAACCGTCACGCCGAGCCCGGACAGAACCGCGACCATGCGAAACAGCGACTCGCGAAAATCTTCGCGGAATGTCGGCGCCACCGCCAGTTCGAACCCCGACAGCGAATCGATCACGACCCGTTTTGCATTCATCCGATGAATCTGGGCAACCAGATGCTGAACGATCTCGTCGATCGATAGATCGAGTGAACGGGTATTGATCAGCCCGACTTGCCCGGCCCGCACCATGTCGTCAATGGTGCGCGTGCGCGATTGACTGGGCGTTTGCTCGAATGCGACGATCACGCCCGGTTCGCCCCGGCGCACGCCTTCAGCCAGAAAGGCGGTGGCGAGGATCGTCTTTCCGGACCCTGATGGCCCCGCCACCAGCATCGAGTAACCCGACGGTAGGCCGCCGCCCAGCATTTCGTCGAGCCCCGGCACGCCCATGGCAACTCGGGCTTTGGTGCGCCGCGATCCCGCGGGTTCGTGAACTGCACCGTTATCATCGCGAACCAGCGCCGTCGGGAAGACTTCGATGCCGGCGCTGGAGATTCGGAATGTCTGCATCCCCGGACGAGTGGCCTGACCGCGCATTTTGAGCACCTGCATCTGGCGCACCATGGAATTGCGGTGGACGCTTTGATCCAGAGATAGCAGCCCGTCGGCGACGGTAAAGACCGGATGAGGATCGTTGTTCGCTAGATATTCCCCAACAAGAAAGGTCGTCGCCTGCCAGCCGCTCAAGTGTATGCCGAGCTGCTGGATGAACTGCTGCAGACTCAAGGTGCCCTGGGGTTGATTCCGTGCCTCCAGCATGACCGAGCGGAACGAATCGACGAACACCAGGCCCGGAGAGGATGCCTCGACCTCTTTGATGATGCGCGCGAGCACCTCGTCGAAATTGCCCGTCGACACCTCATCGCTCAAATTCACGAAGCGAATCGACTCAGTGATCTTTTGGGGGTCGAAGAACGAGAACTGCTGTTGATAACGCAACATCTTCAACGGCGGCTCGCCGAGCACCGTGAAGAACAGTGCCGATCGTTCCTTGGTCGCCAATGCGAACATGATCTGATGCGCCAACGTAGTCTTGCCGGAACCGGGGGGGCCCACAATGAGATTGAACGAAAACTCCGGAAGGCCGCCGCCTAGGATGGCATCGAGTCCCGGCACGCCAGTGGCGAGACGGCGAATGGTTACTTTGTCGCTCATAATACGGATTCCTTCACAGAAGGCATTGATGGACCCGCCCACACAGGGGTCAGCAATCGCGCGGTCAGTGATTCGCCAATCAAATTCATCAGCAATTCGGTAAACGTCACAAACAGTGTGTAACTCGCCTCTGCGGCCTCGGCCGGCCTCTGGCACGCAAGACGCTCCGCCACACCGGGCAACAGACCCGCGCCACTACCGCTGCCGACCGCGAGCCAGGGAAAGGTGGCGCATGTCATGCGGTGCGCGCGGTCGAACAGAACCTCTAACCCTCGCGCACCGATTACCGGCAGGAGTTGTGCGGCCACCAACCGCCACGTGGCGGCCGTGGCCTTGGCAGTTGCGTCTGAATCGGGAATACCGACACGCTGCGCCAGGGCTGTTCGTATCGATTCGCGAAACAGCTTACTTTCCGCGGTTGCCATGTGAATTTTTGAAGATATATAAAACAGCCCCCACCCCTGAGGCGCGGGGAGCCGACCCGCCGCGATGCGACCTCAAAGTCTCTCTTCGATGGTTGATGGGGCTCTCTCTGCAACCGCGAAAACGCGGCTCTTGCTTTAAGTCGGGTTGGCGGGCGACCAGCGCGGCTTTCGCCGGGTTGACGTTGCCAAGGTGTCAATGGTCAACACCACCGGGCGAGTTTCTGTTTTTACACAGGCTACGTCTGTGCGTTCGCGAACATACTCAGGTTGAAAGGCACCTGATACATTTGTTATCGCATATCGGACAAACACTTACACGGCTGCGAATGGGAAGGGAGGGACGCGATTGGTGCGCCACCGCGCTGTGTGTCACGCAGCCACGACAGTCTCGCGCAACAACTGGGCACCGAGCTGAAAATCGAGATTATCAATGGCTTCACGAAGGCGCTCGAAGCGCACGGCGCCCACGAGTTCACTCAACGACGGGGATAGCAACGCGAATTTATCCATCGCCGCAAGATTCTGACACTCCAGCAGCGCGCACAGCGCTTCGATGTCCGGGTTGCCGATTTTCGGCCGATTCGCCATCAGCGCAACGGTATTCGCATTTTCCAGTTGCTTTTCCGACAAACGTTCCGTCTCTTCGCGCAACGTAGTGAGTGCAGCTGCCAGTTGCCTCAGTATCCTTTCGACGACGTCCATCGTGCGAGCATCCTGCAGCGCGGCCTCCACGGCGCCCGCGAGCCGCATGATTCGTGTCGCACCGATCATTCCAGCGCTGCCCTTGAGCTTGTGCGCGCGCCCCTGGATACGGACCAGGTTGGTCTGATCGCTGGGCGAAACGGCGATGGGCAGCGCGAAATCCGCAAACTCCGCCAGCATGCGGGTCAGCAGCGATTTGAACAGCGACAAATCATCGCCGAACATCTGCTGAACGACGCCGGCATCGATCGAGGCCATGAGTCTCCGGTCAGCAGCGGGATCGGCGGGTTTCGTGTCAAGGATAACCATCGGTATGGGCGCGCCACGTGCCGTTTCCACAAGCCTGCGCACCTTGCGGATCAGTACCTGCGGATCGAACGGCTTGCTGACGAAATCGTTCATTCCAGCCTCGAGCGCGCGCTGACGTTCCCCAACGAGCGCACCCGCCGTCAGAGCAACGATGGGCAGCAGCATCAGCTGCAGTTCGCCGCGTATGCGGCGCGTGGCTTCGTTACCATCGAGAATGGGCATCTGTACATCCATGAGCACGATATCGAGCAGATCGGGGTGGGCGCGAATGTACTCCAAGGCCTCGAGGCCGTCAGAACAGGTTGAAACGGATGCACCCTGTCTTTCGAGAATGCGCTGTGCGACTTCCAAATTGATGTCACTATCATCGGCCACCAGGACGCGCACGCCGGCCAACCATTGTGCACTGAGTTCGTCAAAGTTCGTGGATTGCAGCACTCGTTCAAGACTGTCAGGCAGTTTTGAGACGGCGGCATTGACCGCATTGAACAGCACGGAGCTGGTCACCGGCTGCACCAACAGAACATCGTTGGCACGCATCCGATGCTCGTGTTCCACATATGATTGCATGAACTCGGCAACCACAATCACCGGGGGCAACTCGCCGTGGGTACATTCCTTCTCGAGACGCGCAATCAATTGGTGTGCATCCATATCCTGCAACTGCAGCGCCACAATGAGAACGTCCGACCAGGCATGCGATTGCGTTTTGCTCATGAGTGAGAGCAATTGCTCGCCGGTTTCAGCCACCTCTGGACTCCAGCCCAAGGCACGCGCCATGGTAACCAGGCGCTCAGGTGCATCGCCCATCGCGTCGGCGATGAGGATTCTCAAGCCGCGGCTGGTGTGCGCGTCGTCGAAATCATGCGCGACTCGAAGAGGTATCTCGATCCAGAAGGTGCTGCCTTTTTGGGCAACGCTGGTGACACCAATCTCTCCCCCCATCAATTCAACAAAGCGACGCGCGATTGACAAACCCAAACCGGTTCCGCCAAAGCGCCGTGTCGTCGATGTGTCTGCTTGAGTGAAGGGCGTAAAGAGTCGCTCGATTGCTGTCGGCTCAATACCGATACCGGTATCTTGCACCGTGCAACGCAGACGGATGCGATCGGAATTCTGCTCTGTGCAGAATACCTTCAGCTCCACGTGGCCCGCTTCCGTGAACTTGATCGAATTGCCCAGCAGGTTGGTGAGAATTTGCCTTAGGCGCGAGGCATCGCCCTTGACTGTGCGCGGTATGGCCGGCGCACAGTGAACGACCAACTCGATCCCCTTTGCCGCGGCCTGCGGAGCCAACATCTGGCCCAGGTCCCGCACGAGTTCCGGTAGATTGAAGGGCTCGTCCTCGAGAGCCATCTCGCCCGCCTCAATCTTCGACAGGTCCAGCACATTGTTGATGACGCCCAGCAGGGCCCGGCCGCCAAACTGGATCTTGGACAGAAGTTGGCGCTGGTCCTCGTCGAGCGTGGTGTGTTCCAGCAGATACCCCAGTCCGATGACGGCATTCAGGGGAGTGCGGATTTCGTGGCTCATGTTGGCCAGAAATTCACTTTTCGCGCTATTCGCGCGTTCGGCCCGATGCGTTGCCTCACGCAGCGATCGCTCATACTGCTTACGCTCCGTGATTTCGCGCGCTGCCGCGAACACGCCTTGCAGCCTCCTGTCTCGATCGTAGAATGTGGTGGCGTTGTAGGATACGACGGTCTCCTTGCCGTTCCTGTCGCATACGGTCAGCTCGTAATCGGTCACCTTTCTTTTGCTCAACGCCAATCTAATGCCGGCTTCGGCCC
>DATHFB010000392.1:0-7906 GCA_035318305.1 Steroidobacteraceae bacterium
ACAAAGTGCCGAACGCATGATGTTGACGCAGTAACGAGAAAGGAAATATCCAATGAATCTTGCATTATGGGCTGCAAAAACCGGCCTCGACGCGCAAAACACCCGCATGGCGGTGATCGCCAACAATCTGGCGAACACCAATACGACGGGCTTCAAGGCGGGGCGCGCTGCATTCCAAGATCTGATGTACCAGAACATCCGGCAAGTCGGCGCCCAAAGCACGCAGAATACTCAGTACTCCACCGGCCTCACGCTGGGCACCGGCGTGCGCATCGTCGCCACCGAGAAGGACTACACCCAGGGAAGCGTGCTGCAGACCAACTCCTCCTTGGACATGTCGGTGAACGGACGCGGATTCCTGCAGATCACCATGCCTGACGGCACGATCGCCTACACGCGAGACGGCACATTTTCGTTGGACAACCAAGGCAACGTCGTCACGGCGAGCGGTTACCCGCTGCAGCCGGCGATCAACATCCCGGCGGGATCACAGTCGGTCACCATCGGCGCCGACGGCATTGTGACGGTCACGTCGGCGACCAATGCCAAGGGAACGCAGGTGGGCCAAATCCAACTGGCCGACTTCATCAACGAACAAGGCTTGCAGCCCACCGGCAACAACTTGCTGGTGGAATCCGCCGCCAGCGGCTCGCCGCAAGTGGGCACCGCCGGCACCAACGGCCTGGGGACCATTGCGCAAGGCGCTCTCGAAACGTCGAACGTGAATTCGGTGACCGAGCTGGTTTCCATGATCGAGTGCCAGCGCTCCTACGAGATGAACTCGAAGGCCATCAGCACCACCGATCAAATGCTGCAGTTCCTGACGACCAATCTGACATGATGCGCTTTCTCGTCGTGCTGCTGTGTTGCGCCTTATCGGCATGCGGCTTTCTGCCTTCGAGGCCGCCCAAACCCGATCCGGTGGTCGCGCGCGTATTGCCGCCGCCGACACCGCGCACCGATGGAGCCATTTTTCAGCAAGGCCAGCAGATCGAATTGTTCGCAGATCTCAAGGCGCGCCGCGTGGGCGACGTATTGACCATTCGCTTGACCGAGTCGACCAACGCCAGCAAGAGCGCGGCGACCAAGACCGCCAAGACCACTGCCGTGAACAACACCGGACCGACCGTTTTCGGAAGGACCATCACGGCCTCGGGTGTGCCGATTTTCACCACCACGCTGAACGGCGCGGATAGTTTTGACGGTGAAGGCTCGAGCACGCAAGGAAATACCTTGGCAGGCAGCTTGACCGTCACCGTGATGGAAGTTCAGCCGAACGGCAATCTGGTGATCCAGGGCGACAAGACCCTGAGACTCAATCAGGGCGATGAGTTCGTGCACGTGTCAGGCGTCGTACGCCGCGCGGACATCGCGACGGACAACACCGTCACCTCCGACAAGGTCGCGGACGCGCACATCAGCTACTCGGGCAAGGGCGTGATCGATGCCGCCAACCGCATGGGCTGGCTGGCCCGATTCTTCAATTCCGCATTCGCGCCGTACTGACCATGCGCTCGAGAATCTTCGCAAAAGTTTGCTCGGCGGCGCTGTTCGTGGTGCTGACCTCGCCTCTGGCCGAGGCGGAACGCATCAAGGACATGGCGCAGATCCAGGGTGTGCGCACCAATCAACTGGTGGGCTACGGCCTGGTCGTGGGTCTCGACAGTACCGGCGATCAAACCAGCCAGGCGCCCTTCACGGTGCAGTCGCTCAACAATATGTTGGCGCAACTGGGCATTACGGTCCCGGCCAATGTCACGCCGCAGCTCAAAAACGTAGCCGCGGTTGCGGTGCATGCGGTTCTGCCGGCTTTCGTCAAGCCGGGCCAGACCATCGACATCACCGTCAACTCCATCGCCAACGCGAAAAGTCTTCGCGGCGGATCGCTGCTGGTCACGCCACTGCACGGCCTCGACGGACAGATCTACGCGATTGCGCAGGGAAATCTCATCGTCTCGGGCTTCGGCGTCGAAGGCACCGACGGCTCGAAGCTCACGGTGAACGTGCCGAGTTCGGGCCGCATCCCGAACGGCGCGACCGTCGAACGTGCCGTGCCTTCGCAGCTCGCGCAGGGCGACTCGATCACGCTGAATTTGAACGATCCGGATTTCACCACGGCGACTCGCCTCGTGGCGAGCGTCAATAAAGGCATGGGCGACGGCGTCGCCTCCATGCTGGACGGCAGTTCCGTCCGCGTGCGCGCGCCCATCGATATCACCCAGCGCGTGGCCTTTCTGTCCATGGTCGAGAATTTAGAGGTTGAACCGGGCGCTGCCTCGGCGAAGGTGATCATCAACTCGCGCACCGGCACCGTCGTGATCAGCAGTCATGTCATCGTGACGCCGGCGGCCGTATCGCACGGCTCGCTGTCGGTGACCATCAAAGAAGAGCAGACCGTGAGTCAGCCGAGCCCGTTCTCCAAACTAGGCCAGACCGTGGTGCTGAACAATTCGACCATCAAGGTGGACCAAGGATCGAATCGCATGTTCCTGTTCAAACCCGGCGTGGAACTCGATCAAATCGTGCGCGCCGTGAACGATGTCGGCGCAGCCCCCGGCGATCTCGTTGCCATCCTCGAGGCATTGCGGGAAGCCGGCGCACTGCAGGCCGAGCTGATCGTCATTTAAATGACCACTTTGCCCCCAACGGCTTCGACGCTGCCGATGACGACCGGCGCACCGATCGATACCTCGGCAGCGACGACGTACACCGACGTCAAGGGCCTGGCGGCTTTGAAACGGGATCCGAATTCGCCCGAGGCCATCAGCGCGGTCGCGAAGCAAGTCGAGGCGCTGTTCTTGCAGATGATGCTGAAGAGCATGCGCGACGCGACTTCCGCGGAGGAAACCAACAGCAACGAAATGGGCATGTACCAAGACATGTTCGACAAGCAGGTGGCCTTGAGCATCAGTCAGCACGCCGACTTGGGGATAAGCCGGCTGCTGAAGCGCCAGCTTGCGGGCAAGTCTGCACCTGCCGGGCTCAAATCAACGTCCAGCGTGCCGACCGCGTCGGCCTCGGCGCCTGCGGCGCCCGCGGCATTCGCGCAGACGCCCGCGGAATTCGTGCATCGCATGCTGCCGCCGATTCGCCGCGCCGCCAGTGCGCTGGGATTGGACCCCATGGGGATGCTGGCGCAGGCCGCGCTCGAGACCGGGTGGGGCCAACGCATGCCGCGCAACGCCGACGGTTCTTTGAGTCACAACATGTTCGGCATCAAGGCGGGCGATGAGTGGGCAGGGGCGCGGGCGAGCGCGGACACCATGGAAGTCACCAATGGCGTCGCGACACCGCGGCGCACGACCTTTCGGGCCTATGGCTCGATCGAGGAAAGTGTCAATGATTTTGCTAGCTTGCTGAAGAATTCGCCGCGTTATCGGGACGTGATCGCAGCCGGCGGCAACGCCGGCGCATATATCGCCGGCATGGGCAAATCCGGCTATGCGACCGACCCCGAGTACGGGAATAAGTTAAGTCAAATTCTCCACGGCGACACCCTGCAGTCTGCATTGGCGGCCCGCATTGCAGCATTATAGAAACCCCCGCGGGTGCCGATATTGGCTTCTAGCCCTGGTGAACTGACGAGTCTGGAGTAGCAAAGTGTCAGATGTGTTTGGAATCAGTGTCTCGGCGTTGCAGGCGTTTCAGCAGGCCATCAACGTCACCAGCAACAACATCGCCAATGCCAGCACGCCGGGCTTCGATCGCGAAACCCTCAATCTGACCGAAGCAGTGCCGCAATCCAACGGCGCCGCAACCATCGGCTCCGGCGTCGTCGCCTCCGGAATCAACCGCGCTTTCAGTCAGGCGGCGGCGAATCAGTTGAACACGTCCCAGAGCAGCTTGAGTCAGCTCAACGCGCTGCAGAATTACACCAATCAAATCGACAATCTGTTCGGCACCACCGTCGGTGGCCTAAGCACCGCGCTGCAGAACTTCTACAGTGCGTTCTCCGATGTGGCCAACAATCCGACGTCCACGGCGTCGCGCCAGGCCTTGATCGGGCAAGCGCAAAGCGTCGCGAGCAGCTTTCAAAACGCCAGCAGCGAGCTGAGCTCGCTGAATACCGATGTGAATTCGCGGATCACCAATGATGTGACGCAGATCAATTCCATCGCGAAGGCGATCTCGACATTGAACAATCAGATCGTCACGGGTACGGCCCAGAACGGCGGCCAGCCGCCCAATGAGCTGCTGGATCAGCGGGATCAGCTGGTGTCCAACCTGTCGCAATTGGTCGGCATCAGCACCACGACCGACCCCAATGGCTCCCTAAACGTATTTGTCGGCAATGGACAGCCGTTGGTGCTGCAAGGTCAGACCACCACATTGACCACCGTGGCGAATCAGTTCAACGCGACCCAGCTGGAAATCAGCAATTCGGCCTCGAGCGCGGTCATCAGCAACAACATCACCTCCGGCGATTTAGGCGGCCTGCTGGCAGCGCGCGCCCAGATCATCAATCCGGCCTTGAATCAATTGGGGCAAATCGCCACGGCACTGTCTCAGACCGTGAATGCACAGCAGGCGGATGGAATGGATTTGAGCGGCAATCTGGGCGCCAACATTTTCTCCGTGAGCGCGCCGCTCGCCACCGGATCCTCGCGCAACACCGATGCGGTGACCGCGAGCGTCACCGTGAACACGAATGGATTGGGAGCGCTGAGTGCGAACGACTACATCCTGTCGTTTGTCGGCGGCACGCCCAAGCTGACCAACACCAGCGACGGAACCAGCGTGACACCCGCGGGCGCGGGCACCGCGGCGAGTCCCTACACCGCCGCCGGCATATCCATCGTTCTCTCGGGCACGCCTGCCAACGGCGATCAATTTCTGGTTCAGCCCACGGCGACGGCGGCGGCGGGCCTGAAAGTCGTGCTCAACAATCCTTCGCAAATTGCCGCCGCCGGCGCAATCAAGACCGTGGCGGCCGCTGCGAACACCGGGTCGGCCACCGTCAGTGCCGGTACGGTTCTGAATTCAAGCAACCCGAATCTACTGGCACCCGTCACCATCACGTTCGCCAATCCGCCCAGCAGCTATTCGGTCAATGGCGGACCTGCGGTGGCCTATGCCAGCGGCGGCAATATCGACGTGAACGGCTGGCAGGTGCAGATCAGCGGCGCGCCGGCCGGCGGCGATACCTTCACCGTCTCCAGCAATGCCGGCGGCACGGGCGATAATCGCAATGCCTTGGCCGCGGCCAATCAACAAAATGTCGGCGTGCTGCAAAACGGCACGACCAGCATCACCGGCGGCATCAGCGCATTGATCACAGGCTTGGGCAGTCAAGCGCAGCAAATCAACACGGCGCAAACCGCTCAAGCGGCGGTGAATGCTCAGGCCCTCACCAGCGTGCAGTCGACCAGCGGCGTGAATCTCGATGAAGAGGCGGCCAGTTTGTTGCAATGGCAGCAGTCTTACCAAGCGGCGGCGCAAGCATTGGTGATCGGCAACAGTTTATTCACGACGCTGATCGGCGCACTGAACCAGTAAGGAGACGACTTCCATGCGCATAACAGAAGGCCTCAATCAAACGCAGTTTCTGACGGCGATCAATGCACTGGAATCAGGCATCAATCAGACGCAGAATCAAATGTCGAGCAATCTGCAGTTCACCACCGCGTCGCAGAATCCCACGGCGGCCGGAAGCGTGAACAACTACACGCAGGCGCTGGCGCAAAGCCAGCAATACGGCACCAATGCCACCAGCGCACAAACGAATTTGAGCACCGAGGACAACGCGCTGTCGCAGGTGCAGACTCAATTGCAGGCGCTGCGCACCTTGGCTCTGCAGGCCAACAGCGGGACTTTGTCGAATTCCAACTTGAGCGCCATCGCAACGCAGGCCGTGCAAATTCAAAACAGTCTGCTGGCCTTGGCCAATACGCAAAACGGCAACGGCGAATTTATGTTCGGCGGTTTCGCGGCGCAGACACAACCGTTTACGATCAGCGCGACGGGAGCCACGTATAACGGCGACCAGGGACAGCGCCAGGTGCAAATCGCAGCGGGCCAGACCGTGGCCGACGGCGACAACGGCGACACGGTTTTCAACCAGATCAAAACCGGCAATGGCACGTTCACGGTCGCTGCCGCCGCAGGCAACTCAGGATCCGGCATTGTGGGCGCAACAACCCTGTCGAATCCCGCGGCTTATGATGGCGGCACCTATGCGATCACCTTTGGCGCGGCCGGCGCTTACCAGGTCACCAAAGGCGCGACCGTGGTCGCAACGGGTGCTTATACCGACGGCGGCACGATTGCATTCAACGGCGTGCAGGTGACCTTGAGCGGACAGCCCGCCTCGGGCGACTCATTCAGCCTCGCGCCCAGCGCCAATCAAAGTGTGTTCACGACCGTGCAGAACTTGGTGTCCGCGTTGCAAACCGGCGTAGGCGGTGGGGCCTCCTCGACCGCACTCAACAATTCGATCAACAGTGCGATCAACAACATAGATCAGGCGTTGAGCCAAACTTCCAACGTGCGCGCCACCGTCGGCGGGCGCCTGAACTCCATCACGACGCAGCAGTCGGTCGCGACTGCTTCGCAAACGCAATTGCAGCAGTCCATCTCTACATTGCAGAGCCTGGACTTCGCCAAGGCCATCACCACGCTGGATCAGCAAAACACCACGTTGAGCGCTGCCTTGCAGGCTTTCACGTTGACTCAGGGCCTGTCGCTGTTCAAATTCATGTAGGCGCGTTCAGGCGGGCACTAGTGGTGGTGGCCGCCGGCGCCATGCACGTGACCGTGCTCCAATTCTTCGCTCGTCGCGTCGCGCACCTCGACGACTTGCACATCGAAATGTAAGGTTTTGTCGGCGAGCGGATGATTGCCGTCGAGCGTCACCATGTCGCCCATGACCCCGGTGACCGTGAAGAGGCGCATGCCCTCGGGGGTCCGTGCCTGGAATTGCATGCCCTTCTTGACCTCGCCGGAGCCCTGCAATGAGCGCTTCGGCACGCGTTGGATCAGCTTCGCATCATACTTGCCGTAGCCCTCCTCGGGCTGCACCGACACGGCGACGCTGCTGCCGTCCGGCTTGCCCTCGAGGGCCTTCTCCAGGCCTTCCACCAAGTTGCCGTGTCCTTGAATGTAGGCCAGCGGTTCGCCGCCGGCCGAGCTGTCGATGACCCCGCCGTCATCGTCTTTGAGGGTGTAATGAATGAGTACGACTTTGTCTGCAGAAATTTCCAAAGGTATTCTCCGAAAAAGATGCGCGCCTTGCGCACCGGGGTTGCGAAATTAGGGGATCAAGCTGGCTTCGAGATCATAGTCGCCCGCCGCCGTGATCCGCACATTTACCAGCGAACCAACCATGAGATCCTTGGCGGAGCCGCGATCGCTCACGATTCTCACTGTGCCGTCGATTTCCGGCGCGTCGCTGCTGGAGCGCGCAATGGCGACATTGCCCTCGCCGTCGGGGTCGCGTTCGATGCGGTCGATCAGCACCGGCATCGTACGGCCTACCTTTTGCTTGAGGCGCTTGGCGCTGATCTGCGCCGCGAGTTCCATGAAGCGGGCGCGGCGCTCGGCCTTGAGCTCCGCGGGCACGGGCGTTTCCTTGAGCGCGTTGGCTGCTGCGCCCTCGACCGGCGAGTATTCAAAGCAGCCGACTCGATCGAGCTGCGCCACTCGCATCCAGTCGAGCAGTTCCTCGAAATCTTGCTCGGTTTCGCCCGGGAAACCCACGATGAACGTGCTGCGAATGGTGATGTCGGGAACCACCTTGCGCCAGGCGGCGATGCGCTCCAAGGTGTTTTCCGCCGCTGCGGGCCGCTTCATCAACTTCAAGATGCGGGCGCTGGCGTGCTGGAAGGGGATATCCAGATACGGCAGTACCTTGCCCGCCGCCATGAGCTCGATGACCTGATCGACGTGCGGATAGGGATACACGTAGTGC
>DATHFB010000393.1:0-13004 GCA_035318305.1 Steroidobacteraceae bacterium
GCCGTAGCTCCCAACCTACCTATTGGTAGGATTTCAGGTAGCGCTTCGACTAGGACCCGTCGTGTGACCCTCTGGTCCTCAAGCCGACTGGCTATTCAGCGCGGCAAGCCGCTCGGGCGTGCCGACGTCTTCCCACGCTCCCGCATACAACTGCGCGGAACAGCGTCCCGCCGACATCGAACGCAGCATCAGCGGTTTCAGGGGAAACACGCCATCGACGCAGTCGGCAAAGAACGCCGGGCGATAAACGGCAATGCCGGAAAACGTATGGAGTTCTGCGGCCACCTCTCGAGCCTCGCCCTGCTCGATGCCGAAATCGCCTTTCAGGTAGCTCGGATTGGGGACCAGCACGAGATGCGCATCGTGATGGGCGCCCAGCGCCAAGGTCTCGAACGGAAAATCGGTATAGATATCGCCGTTGACGACGGCGAACGGTCCCGGAGACAGCAGCGGCAGCGCGCGAAAGATGCCGCCGGCGGTTTCGAGCGCGCGAGGCGCTTCTTCGCTGTAGCTGATGGTCGCGCCGTAGCGTGTGCCGTCGCCCAAGTAGTCGCGGATTTGCGAGCCCAACCACGCCAGGTTGATCACGACACGATCGATGCCGGCGCTCACCAGGCGAATCAGGTGGCGCTCGATCAAGGGCTGGCCGTGCACTCGCAGCAAGGGCTTGGCGGTCACGTCGGTCAACGGCCGCATGCGTTCGCCCCGCCCCGCGGCCAGGATCATTGCCGCCCGCGGGCGCTCGCTCGCCATGCTCACGCCAGTGCGCGCCGCTGCGCGCTCTTGAATAGCGGGTCGATGCGCTTGGCGATGAAGGCGGCGAATGGCGCGGTATCGGCGTAGCTCGAAGCAGTGTCCCGCGCATAGTCGAGCACGCGCGGCAGGTCTTTGAGGTATTGCGACTTGCCGTCCCGATAGAACAGTCGCGCAAATATTCCCAGCACCTTGATATGCCGTTGCAAGCCGATCAGATCGAACCAGCGCATGAATTCGGCGGCATCCTTAGGCAACGCGAATCCGGCTTCGAGCAATTTCTCGCGGTATTCTAGAACCCACGCGCGCACTCGCGCCGGCGGCCAGGCGATGTAGCAGTCCTTGAGCAGCGAGGCCAAATCGTAGGTCACGGGACCCCACACGGCGTCTTGGAAATCCAAAATACCGGGATTATCTTGCGCCGTGACCAAGAGATTGCGCGAATGATAATCGCGATGCACGAAGGCGGCCGGCTGCGAGGCCGCAGCCCGGACCAAACTCGCGAACAACTCATCCAGCATGGATCGTTCTTGCGCGTCGATGGTCACCTTGAGGTGATGGCGCAGGAACCATTCGGGCATGAGCTCCATTTCGCGCATGAGCAGGGCGCGATCGTATCGAGGCAAATCGCCGGATATGGCCGCATCGGCCGTTTGCATGGTTCGCAGAGCCGCCAGCGCGTCGGCGTAAAGCCGGTCCGCGGCTCGAGGCCCGGGCAGCTCATCGAGGTATTGCCTCGAGCCCAAGTCCGACAACAACAAAAACCCGCGCTCCATGTCGCGCGCCAGGACGATGGGCACGTTGAGGTTCATGCCGCCCAATATCCGCGCCACCTTGAGGAAGGGAGCCGAGTCTTCCTTGTCGGGCGGCGCATCCATCACAATGTAGCTATCCGCGCCCCGCGTCACGCGAAAATATCGGCGAAAGCTCGCATCAACGGAGGCCGGCGCGATGACGCTGCCGGCGAATCCCAAGTCCTCGAGCACCCACTGCGTCAGGTGCGCGAGGCGGGAATCGCTTGCATCCAATACTTCCATGCTTGACCATTCGTAAACCGCAAATGCGGCGATTTAAGTATACCGACTAAGGCGACGCATTTTGCCCATGGCTTCTCACGTTCGGGCCGCATTTATTTTCCTCTGCCTGGCGAGCTCCCTGGCGCGCGCCGCAGACGTTTGCCCCGCTCCGCCCAAATACACCTTTGTTCGCCCCGCCGACATCCCGCTCGACGATCATCGCATCCACGTCGACAGCGACGATGCGGTGCTGGGCGCCGACGGCAACGCGGTGCTCAACGGGCGGGTGACGGTTCGCCAGGACGCGCGCAGCGTCGCCGCCGATTCGGTCACCTACGATTACGACAATGACAAATTGACCGTCAAGGGCAAGGTGGATTTCCTCGATCCGAAATTGCGGGTGCGCAGCGACAGCGGCAGCTACGAAACGGACGGCGGGGCCAATTTCAACGAGGCCTTTTTTCAGCTCATGGACCGCAACGGCCGCGGATTTGCCAAGGACGTCGACCTGCATCCGGACGGCAAGCTGGATTTGAACAATGTCCGCTACACCAGCTGCCCGGTCGGCAACGAGGATTGGAGCTTGAGCGCATCCAAGATCAATCTCGACACCAAGCTCCAGGAAGGCGTTGCACACCATGTGACCATGCGCTTCAAGGACGTGCCGATTTTTTACACGCCCTATATCTCCTTTCCTTTGGGCGATGAGCGCAAGAGCGGCGTGCTGTTTCCCAGCTTCGGCCATTCCGGCAGCAATGGCTTCGACGTGGAAGTGCCGTATTATTTCAACCTCGCGCCGAATTATGACCTGACGGTCACGCCGGGACTGTTGACGGCGCGCGGCGTGCAGCTGGCCGAGGATTTCCGCTATTTGACGGCGCATTCTCACGGTCAATTCGACGCCACGTTCCTGCCCAACGACAAACAGCAACATGACGATCGCAGCTACGTGCGCTACACCGACATAACGGACATCCGTCACGGGCTTAGGTTCGATGCCGACATCGCCAGCGTCAGCGACAGCAATTACTTTCAAAGCTTCGCCGTGGGAACCGAGCAAACCAGCGTGACCTTTCTCGAACGCCGCGCGGATTTGCTGTACTACGATGACGCTTGGCGGATCCGCGCACAGCTGCAAAACTTCCAAACCATCGACACCACCGTGATTGATGCAGACCGCCCCTACTCGCGGGTGCCGCGAGTGCAGGCTACCGCGCTGTATCCCATCGAGAACAGCAATTTCGAATTTGGGTTCGACAGCGAGGCCGTGAATTTTCTGCGCGGCGTCGGCCCCACCGGCGTGCGATTGAATCTCGCGCCGGAAATTCGCTGGTCGAAACGCGCGCCGGGTTACTTCTTCGAGCCGGCCGTCGGCTACGACTTCACGCAGTACGACTTGCAGGACGCGGGGCCCGGCCGGCCCAGCACGCCGTCGCGAGCCCTGCCGTATGCGCGCGTGGACACCGGACTGGTATTCGAGCGCGAAGCGGGCGCTCAGGGTCAGCGTACTCAAACGCTGGAGCCGCGCCTGGTATACAGCTTCGTGCCCTATCGCAATCAGGATGAGTTGCCGATCTTCGATAGCGGCTTGCCCGATCTCAACTTGACCGAACTGTTTCGTACCAACCGCTACGTGGGATCGGATCGCATCGGCGATGCCAACCAAGTGGCGCTGGCCGTGACCACGCGGCTCTTCGATACCGTGTCCGGAACCCAGTATTTGTCGGCGACCGTTGGTCAAATTCGCTATTTCTCGATCCCGCGGGTCGGACTGCCGCAGGATGCCCTGTCGCTCCAAGGGATTCGCGACCAGAACGGGCAGCCCTTGGGGGCCATACCCCTGGTGAACCCCTTGGCCGTACCCGGCGCCCTGACGGCCCCCGGCGGACAATCATATGTGGCTTTCCCCGGGCAATATTTTCCCGGCCAATATGCCTATGGCTTGTCCCGACCGTCCCGGGTCCTCGCCACGGGACAGGATCCGGCATTCCCGGCCTCGGACATCGTCGCGGAAGTCGCTCTGACGGGTTACAAGCACCTGGGCGTCAATCTCGACTACCAATGGAATCCCTACACCTCGCAGACCGAGAAATCGGAGATTTCGGTCCAATACCGCCCCGACCCGAGCCGGGTGGTCAACATTGGCTATCGCTTCCAGGAAGGCATACTGAAGCAGTGGGACGGCTCTTTCGCCTGGCCGATTGCCGCGCATTGGAACACCGTGGGGCGCTGGGTATATTCCCTGCAAGACCGGCAAACGATCGAGCAAGTGGCCGGTTTTGAGTACAAAAGCTGCTGTTACAAGGTCCAGTTGGTGCAGCGCCGCTACCTGAGCATCCGTCCCGGCACCACGACCTCCGGGGGCACACTGGACACGTCGATTGCATTACAATTGGAACTGACGGGCTTAAGTTCGGTCGGAAAGCGTGAGGATTCCTTCCTTGAACAGTCTATCCGCGGGTACTCCACCCGCGACCCGAACACCCAATAAACAGGAATGGACTTAGGATTTTGACCCATGCGTAAAGTTGCCCAACTCTGTGCGATCCTCATCGCGCAGATCCTGCTGCTGTCCCCCTCCCATGCGCAGACCCGCGACATCGGTGTTCACGGAGAAATGCTCGACCGCATTGCGGCCATCGTCAATGACGGGCTGGTCCTGAAGAGCGAACTCGATGTGCAGATGTCCTCGGTGCAGAAGCGCCTGCAGGAGCAGCGGGTCGAACTGCCCTCCCAGAGTGTGCTGCAGCAGCAGGTGCTCGATCGTCTGGTCTTGCAGGAAATACAATTGCAGCGTGCGAAGCACGTCGGCCTTACGATTACCGATGAACAACTGAACAGTGCGCTGCAGGAGATTGCGGGGCGAAACAAGATCCCGTTCGATCAGCTGCCGACGGCACTCGCCGCGCAAGGCGTCGATTACAAAACATATCGCGAATCGATGCGCAAAGAGCTGACCTTGAGCACCTTGCGGCAACGCGACGTCCTTGCTCACATCAATGTCTCGCCGCATGAGCTCGAGCAGTATCTCGCGCGCCAGCAAAACGCCGCGGCGAACGATGAATTCAACGTCTCGCACATCTTGCTGTCGCTGCCGGCCGCCGCCACCCCGCAACAGCTCGAGGATATCTCGCACAAAGCGCAGGATGTCGCCGTGCGCGCCGGCAAGGGCGAAGACTTCGGGCAGATGGCCATCGCCAATTCGAACAGCCAAACAGCCTTGGACGGCGGTCAGCTGGGCTGGCGCAAGGGCACGCAGTTGCCCCAGTTCATCCTGGACCTGGTCGTCAAAATGAAACCCGGCGAAGTCAGCGAACCGGTTCGCACGCCGAGCGGCTACCATATCGTGAAACTGAATGAACGCCGCAGCGGCGAGGCGCCGGTCATCATCAATCAGATCCACGCGCGCCACATCCTGATGAAACCGACCGAACTGGACGACGATGCGACCGTGCGTGAGAAGCTTGCCAAGCTTCGCGAACGGATCGAGAAAGGCGAGAGTTTCGCCGGCATCGCCTCGACCGCGTCGGAAGACCCCGGCTCGGCCCCGGATGGCGGCGACCTGGGATGGACCGGACCCGGCACCTTCGTGCCTGAGTTCGACAAGGCGATCGCCGATTTGAAGGAAAACGAGATCAGCGAGCCCTTCAAAACCCGCTACGGTTGGCACATCGTGCAGATGCTGGGCACCCGTACTTACGACAGCACCGACGATGTGCGGCGCCAGAAGGCTTTTGCCGCCATCCGCGAGAGCAAGTCGGATGAAGAGACCGAGCTGTGGCTGCGCCGCTTGCGCGACGACGCATTCATCGAAACCAAGATGTAGTGTACATACCTCGCATCGTCATCACGTCGGGGGAACCCGCCGGTGTGGGACCGGATGCCTGCGTCACTCTGGCGCAGACGGATTGGGAAGCCGATCTGGTGGTGGCAGCAGACGCTCACCTGTTGGCCGCCACGGCTGCCGCTCTCGAGTTGCCCTTGAGCATTGAACGCTACGACTTGAGACGGCCCGCGAAACCCCATCGCGCCGGAAGTCTCCAGGTTCTGCACATCCCGTCGCGCTGCGAGGTTATCGCCGGCAAGCCGGACGTACGCAACGCCGCCTACGTGATTGAAATGCTGGATCGCGCCTGCGATGGCTGCACCAACGGCGAGTTTGCCGCCATGGTGACCGCACCGGTGCAAAAGAGCACGCTCATGGATGCAGGCTATGCTTTCAGCGGCCATACCGAATATCTTGCGGCAAGAACACGCGCGGCGATGCCCGTGATGCTGTTGCTCAACGATCAATTGCGAGTGGCCTTGGTAACCACCCATCTGGCGCTGGCCGATGTGCCGGGCGCCATCACCCAAGAGCGGCTGCGCTCCACTTTACGCATCGTGAACATGGACTTGGAGCGGCATTTTTCCTTGCTTCCACCGAGAATTGCCGTCCTGGGCTTGAACCCGCATGCCGGCGAGGGCGGACATCTGGGCCGGGAGGAATTGGACATAATCGAGCCGGTCATTCGGGAACTCCAAGATGAGGGGTTGAACTTGCAGGGGCCGATTCCGGCCGACACGGCGTTCACGAAGCGCTTCCTCAAAACCATCGATGTGATTGTGGCGATGTATCACGATCAAGGACTTCCCGTTATCAAACACGTTGGATTCGGCAATGCGGTGAACATGACCTTGGGCCTGCCGATTTTGCGCACCAGTGTCGATCACGGCACCGCCTTGAGTCTTGCGCGCTCCGGAAAGGCCGACACCGGCAGCTTGAGCGCCGCTCTGGCCCTTGCCATAGAACTGGGAAGCGCCAGGGAGCCTGTCTGAGCATTGCGCGCGGGCAGACAGGCTCCTGACGATCATGCTGGTTCGTAAGCGCTTTGGTCAGCACTTCCTGCATGATCCCGGCGTCATCCGACGCATCATCGACGGCGTGTCGCCGGCCGTCGGCGACCGCATCGTAGAAATCGGCCCGGGACGCGGCGCCCTGACCTGGGATCTTTTGCGCCGCGCGCAAGCACTGGATGTGATCGAGATCGATCGCGACCTGGCTCAATCGCTCAAAGAAGATCCGCGCGCGACTAATGCCCTGCACGTGCACGTCGAAAACGCGCTCGATACCGACTTCGTGCGCCTGCGGGCGGCAGGCGCGCCGCTGCGCATCGTCGGCAATCTGCCCTACAACATCTCAACCCCGCTGCTGTTTCGTCTGTTGTCCCAGCGGTCCGCGATCGCAGACATGCACTTCATGCTGCAGAAGGAAGTGGTCGATCGCATGACCGCGCAACCCTCGAACAAGACATATGGCCGCTTGACCGTCATGCTGGCGGCGGTGGCTGAAGTCGAACGGCTGTTCGACGTCGGGCCGGGCGCCTTTCAGCCGCGGCCCAAGGTCTGGTCGGCCATTGTACGGTTGCGCCCAACGCTTAAGCCCCGCTTCGAGATAGGCGATGACGGCGTGCTTCGAACCCTGGTGACAGCCGCGTTTTCACATCGGCGCAAAATTTTGAGCAATGGCCTCAAGGGATTGCTCACGCCGGAGGAGATTGAATCCTGCGGCATCGACTCGCAGCTGCGGCCGGAGGCTCTGACGCCGGCACAATTCGGCCTGCTCGCAGCCCGCCGCTCTCAGCTATACTCAAAGGCGCATGGCCGGTTATAAGAAAATCTTGGTATTGTTGGATCTGTCGGACGCCAGCGAACAGATCGCCGTCGCCGCACGGGATATGGCCGCGCACTCGAATGCTGCGATGGTCATATTGCATGTCGTCGAATTCGTGCCGAGCGAGCCCATGGGTGAGACACTGATGCCGACGATACAAATTGAAGAAGATTTGATGCAGCGCTCGCGCGTCAAGATCGACGAGTTGCGCGCGCGCCTGGCGCTGCCGCGAGCCACGGCCAGAGTGGAAGCCGGCAACAAGAAGACCGAGATTCTTCGTGTTGCCAAGGATGAGGGTGTGGACTTGATCGTCCTCGGCAGCCGCGTGCGTCACGGTCTCGGCATCCTGGTGAACTTTACCGAGGACACCGTCCTGCACGCTGCACACTGCGATGTGCTCGCAGTACGGTTGCCTTGAGACGTGGAAGACATGACTGCCGAACCGGTCAATCCCAGAATTCGGGTTGAAGTCGAGACCTCCTATATCGAAGAACAATCCGATCCGCGCGACAAGCGCTTTGTATTCTCCTGCACCATTACGATTCGCAATGAGGGCCAGGTGCCGGCGCGCCTGCTGACCCGCCATTGGATCATCACCGATGCCAATGGCAACGTGAAAGAGACGCGCGGCGATGGCGTGGTAGGCGAGCAGCCGTATTTGAAGCCGGGCCAGGGATTTCGCTATTCCACCGGCGCGGTGATTGAAACTCCCGTCGGCACGATGCAGGGCAGCTATCAAATGGTGGCCGATGATGGCCAGCAATTCGATGCGCCCATCGCGCCGTTCAGGCTGGCGATGCCCGGGGTGCTGCATTAGGAGCGTGCACGCTCCTAAATTCGCGGGTGCCTGATGGCGCTCTATGCGATCGGCGACGTGCAGGGCTGTGACGCGGAACTCGGCGCGTTGCTGGGAGCCTTGAAATTCTCCGCCGATCGCGATTCTCTCTGGTTCGTCGGCGACCTGGTCAACCGCGGACCCGATTCGCTCAAGGTACTGCGCAGAATTCGCGCCTTAGGCGATGCCGCCACCGTCATTCTCGGCAATCACGACCTGCATCTGTTGGCCGTGTCGTATGGCAGCGCGCGTTTGCGCGACGACGATACCTTGGAAGCCGTACTCGCGGCCCCCGATCGCGGCGTGCTGCTCGACTGGCTCGGCAGCCGGCCGCTGCTGCACGAGGATCCGCATTTGAACGTTTGCATGGTGCATGCCGGATTGGCGCCGCAATGGGATCTTGCATTGGCGAGGGAATGTGCGCACGAACTGGAGAGGGCCTTGAGGCGCGATCCCGCAAAGCTGTTCGCTCGAATGTACGGAGATCTGCCGGATCGTTGGGACGATGCCCTTGAAGGTGAAGAGCGGCTGCGCTTCATTGCGAACTGTCTCACCCGGCTGCGCTATCTGGATGCGGAAGGCCGCCTGGCACTGCGCGCCAAGGGGTCGCCGAAGAAGGCGCAGAGCAAGTCGCTCATTCCTTGGTTCGAGGCGCACGGCGCCCGCTGGCGCGGATCGCGCATCTTGTTCGGCCACTGGTCGACTCTGGGGTACTTCAGCAACGCCGATGTCACGGGATTGGACACGGGATGTGTTTGGGGAGGTTGCCTGACCGCACTGCGGCTGGACGTGCCGGATGCCAAACCCGTGCAGGTGCCGTGCGCTTCTCCTAAGGACTAGCGGCCTTCGGGATCGCACCCGCCCTCAAGATCTCACCGCGCACAAAAAAGCGGCTGCCGCTCGCCTGATACGGCACGCAGGTGATGTCCTGCTTCACATCTTTCGTGGCGAATTTGGGCAGGATCTGACGCGCGAATTCCTCGACCAACTCGCAGTCGCCCACGCCATAATTTCGAAAGGCATCGCTGGTCAACGTGAAGGACTCATAGCGCGCCTGCACGGCCGACAAGTCGCCGGGTCGCAGCGGCTTGGCCGCCGCGTCCGGCAACACGGGCGATGAGAAAACGATGCTGAGGCGGGGACCCAAGTAACCCTGGCGCAGGGGCGCGGACTCGTTGCAGCCCAAAAGCGACACCTTCAGATCGCGGCGCGCCCCCAAGTCCAAGAGCAGCGAGCGCATTTTATCGCGCAGACCTTCACAGGAATAACGCGCCGTGCGGCCCATGTAGGAAAAATCCAGGCGCTGCTCCTTCCACACCGCGGCCACGGGGTTGCCCGCTCCCTCACCGGCCGCCCACAGCGGCAAGGAGAACATCAATCCGACACCGGCAAGCACCCACAAAGCACGCATAGACCCTCCGGCTTGGTTTGACCGCGCCAAGCCCAACGAAGTTTCAACGCCGGTATAATGTCGCCATGTCAGCCGTCCCGCCTTTCAATCTGCGCCGCTGGATCGATCAGAACCGCGACTTGCTCAAACCGCCCGTGGGCAACAAGCTGCTCTTTGAGGACAGCGCTTTCATCATTATGGCGGTCGGCGGACCGAATTCGCGCAAAGATTTTCACCACGATCCCAGTGAAGAATTATTCTTCATGATCGAGGGGGACATGGTGCTGAAGACGGTGCAGGACGGCCGCGTGATGGATGTGCCCATCCGCGAGGGTGAGATGTATCTGTTGCCGGCGGATGTGCCGCACTCGCCGCGGCGACCCGCGGGAAGCGTCGGCATCGTGGTCGAACGGCGGCGTGCTCCGGACGAACTGGATGGATTTTCTTGGTATTGCGAAAACTGCGGGCACCGCCTTTTTTTCGAACGTGTTGCGGTGAGTAATATCGAAACTCAACTCCCCGGGATCTTCTCGCGCTTCTATTCCAGCCTCCAGCATCGCACCTGCAGCGTCTGCGGGACTGTCATGCAGGCTCCCGCCTGAGCGGACAAGATCTCAAGCCCGCGGCAGCGTCGGCTCGAGACGCGGCGGATCCGCTCGCCGCCTTCGCCGAGGAGTTCCATCACCCCTACGATGCCGCAGGCCGAAAGGTTCTGTACTTTGGCGGCCACTCGTTGGGGCTGCAGCCCAAGTCAGCGGCGAAGCTGCTCGAGCAGGAACTGGCAGACTGGCGGCGCTTGGGAGTGTTGGGTCACCACGACGCGACGCGGCCCTGGATTCCGTATCACGAACGCGCGGCACCGGCACTCGCCGAACTCGTCGGCGCACGGGAAAGCGAAGTCGTCGCCATGAATTCCTTAACCGTCAATCTGCACTTGATGATGGTCAGTTTCTTTCGGCCCGACTCGACCCGAAAGAAAATATTGATCGAGAGTTCAGCATTTCCCTCGGACCGGTACGCAGTTGTATCCCAGCTCGAGTTTCACGGCCTCGATGCCGCGCAGAATTTGATCGAGGTGCAGCCGCGGGGCGGCGAGCGAACTTTGAGGACCGAGGATGTGATTGAGCGCATCGAGCGGGAAGGATCGCATCTCGCCTTGGTCCTGCTGCCCGGCGTGCAATATCTCACCGGGCAGTCGTTGGACTTGGAGCCTTTGATCGCCGCGGCGCGCCGCGTGGGTGCCGCCGTGGGCCTCGATCTCGCGCACGCCATCGGTAATACCCCCTTGAGTTTGCATGATTGGAATCCCGACTTCGCCGTGTGGTGCAGCTACAAGTATCTCAATGCCGGACCCGGCGCCGTCGGCGGCTGCTTCGTGCATGAGCGGCATGCACGGGACTTCAAGCGTCCGCGGTTTGCCGGCTGGTGGGGGCACAACAAGGCCGACAGATTTCTTTACGATCCGAACTTCGATCCCATCGACGGCGCTCAGGGCTGGCAAATCAGCAATCCCCCCATTCTTTCCACGGCGCCGCTGCTGGCCTCGCTGGAGATTTTTCAGCGCGCCGGCATGCCCGCGTTACGAACAAAATCCGTCGCGCTGACCGGATACCTGCAGCAGCTGATCGAGCAGCGCGTGGCGGGACTGGTGGAGATCATTACGCCGGGTGACCCCGGGCAGCGCGGCTGTCAACTGAGTTTGCGCATTGCACGCCCCGCCGCCGCGGCCAAGCGCTGCCAGGAACAGCTCAGCGCAGCGGGTGTCATCGGCGACTGGCGCGAGCCGGATGTGCTGCGGCTTGCACCGATCCCGCTGTACAACTCGTTTGCCGATGTGTTTGCGGCGGTGGATATTTTGGCGCAGGCTTTGCGCGCATGAAAATCTCATGATACGCATTGCCGGTGCGGGTCCGACGGGCTCGCTGCTCGCCATTCTCCTGCAGCGCCGCGGATTCGAGATCGCACTGTACGAAACGCGCGCCGATCCGCGGGACGAGCGCGCTGAGTCGGGCCGATCCATCAATTTGGCCCTGGCCGATCGAGGAATCCACGCACTCAAGGTTGCGGGCGTCTTTGACGATCTGGCGCCGGCGCTGCTGCCCATGCGCGGTCGGCTCATTCACTATCAGAATGGAGACACTGCATTTCAGCCCTACGGACAGCGGCCCAATGAGGTGATCTATTCGGTGTCCCGGCATCGGCTCAATCAGGCACTGATCGAGGTGGCGGCAAAACTTCCCGGAATAGAGCTGCATTTTCAGCATCGATTCGAATCGGCGGACTTCACGGCCGAGACCGCGCAGATCCGCGACCTTCAGGAGGACCGAGTCATCACGGTGCCGATGCAACCCTTGCTGGCGACCGACGGCGCAGGTTCCCTGATGCGCCGTGAGTTGAGCGCGCATCAATTGATCCAGGCGGACGAAACGGATCTGGAACACGGCTACAAGGAATTGTCGATCCCCGCAGGACCGGCCGGCCGCTTTCGAATGGCGAACGACGCGCTGCACATTTGGCCGCGCGGCAATTTCATGCTGATCGCGCTGCCCAATGATGACGGCAGCTTCACCGCGACGCTGTTTCTGCCGAAGCGCGGGCCGATCAGCTTCGAGTCGTTGAACAATGCGCAGACCATCGATCAATTTCTGTCGCACAATTTTCCGGACGCGCGCGAACTGATGCCGCATTCACTCGATGAATTCAGCGCGCATCCTGTCGGGTTCTTGGGGACGGTCTCCGCGAGCCCCTGGCACGCCGGCGCGCAGGCCTTATTGATCGGCGACGCGGCTCACGCCATGGTGCCGTTTCATGGTCAGGGCATGAATTGCTGCTTCGAGGACTGCATCGAATTCGATGCCTGCGTCGAGCAGCGCTTGCCATGGGAAAAGGCGTTCGCCCAATTTGGCGCTTCCCGCAAGCCCAATACGGATGCCATCGCCGCGATGGCGCTCGAAAATTATCTGGAAATGCGCGAAAGCGTCGCCGACCCTCAGTTTTATCTGCGCCAAGCGCTTTCTTTGGAACTCGAGCGGCGCTTTCCGCAGCGCTTCATTCCGCGCTATTCAATGGTGATGTTTCACCACGAGATTCCCTATCTGACCGCGCAGCAGCGCGGGGCTGCGCAGGCCGATATTTTGTCCGACCTGACGCAAGGCGCGGCGGCGCTCTCGGACATCGACTTCGTGCGCGCGGAACTGGCGATCGACGCCAAGCTGCCGCTGGTTTAGTCCGCCGCGGGCGTTGCGGGCGCTGTGGCAACGGTCTGGGCTGCGTGACCTTGTCCTTTTGAGACAGTCCTATTGCGACCGTCCTTATAGGACCGTCCTGATAGTGTAATGCGTTCTGCAAATCACACAT
>DATHFB010000394.1:0-6463 GCA_035318305.1 Steroidobacteraceae bacterium
TGGGATCAGCCGTCCGACTGCGGCTTCAATGAAAGCCGCCTCCACGGTTGTAAAATATACATACCCGGACCCGGACACGCCTGGCGGCGCATCGGCGGTGCCTTCTTTCCACGGTACCGAACCACGAATGATCTGCGGGGGCGCGCCGAGTTCGCCGTCGTGCACGGCCGCCGCAGTGGCACCGGCCACTCCCGCAGCAACGCCGCCGATCAAGAAGTTGCGGCGATCAAGATTCACTTTCGTCCCCATGGCGCGCCCTCTGTGTGCTTACGCGGATTCATTGAGAATGCTTGCTCTCAGAATCAAATTGAACGCGATTTGCAGAATCGTCAAGTATGGTTATGCCAAAGCACTATTCGCGTAAGCCGGTTCTCATCTGCTATCGAGCGCGATGTTCCGCTCCCGGACATTCACCGGCGTGCTGCCCGCGCGACGTGGGCGCGGTTGCGCTATCATCCGGAGCGCACGCTCAAAAAAGGGGAGAATGGTTTGAACGATAACAACAACGCGAGCATCAACCTGCCTTTGATCTCCGCCATCGTCGGCGTCGCCACCATCGGTGGCTTCATGTTCGGTTACGACAGCGGCGTGATCAACGGAACTCAGGACGGACTCAGGACCACGTTTCAGTTGAGCGAGGCCTGGCTCGGCATCACTGTCAGCGCACTGTTGCCGGGGTGTGCAGTCGGCGCGTTCGCAGCCGGTCGCTCCGCCGACCGGTGGGGCCGGCGCCGAGTCATGCTCGCTGCGGCAATGCTCTTCATCGTCAGCGCGCTGGCAGCCGGGGCGGCGGGCTCCGCGCTGATGATGATCATTGCACGCTTTGCCGCGGGCGTAGGTGTGGGCGCGGCAAGCGTCCTGTCGCCCGCCTACATCAGTGAAGTGACGCCGGCGAGCATGCGCGGCCGCCTATCGAGCGTGCAGCAGGTGATGATCATCGCGGGACTGACCGGCGCTTTTCTCGGCAACTATTTCTTGGCGCACACTGCCGGAAGATCCACCGAAGTGCTTTGGCTTGGGTATGCGGCCTGGCGCTGGATGTTCTGGATGCAGATCATTCCCGCGAGCGTGTTTCTCCTGACACTGCTTTTCATCCCGGAAAGCCCGCGTTATTTGGTGGCTCGGGGCCGCCACGATGAGGCCAAGGGGGTGTTGACGCGGCTATTCGGTGCTGCCACCGCGGCAACAAAATCCTTGGAGATTCGCGGCTCACTCGCCGCCGACCACACTCCGCGCCTCTCCGATCTCATCGATCGCAAGACCGGGCGCCTACGGAGCATCGTTTGGGTTGGAATCGGCCTGGCAACGTTTCAGCAGCTCGTGGGCATCAATGTAGTCTTCTACTACGGCGCGGTGCTGTGGCAGGCGGTTGGATTTAGCGAAGCGGATTCGCTCAAAATCAATATCCTGAGCGGATCGCTGTCCATTGCTGCCTGTCTCGCGGCAATTTTCCTGATAGACCGTATCGGCCGAAAACCCCTGCTATTGATCGGTTCGATCGGCATGGCGTTGACGCTCGGCATTCTAACCGTTGCGTTTGCCACGGGTGATTTGACCAACAACACGCTGCATTTGGCGCCCAATGTGGGCGTGGTTGCGCTGATCAGCGCCAACTTGTACGTGGTATTTTTCAACGGCAGCTGGGGTCCGGTCATGTGGGTGATGCTGGGGGAGATGTTTCCCAACCAAATTCGCGGCTCCGGACTTGCCGTCAGCGGTGCCGCGCAGTGGACCGCAAATTTCCTGATCAGCGTGAGCTTTCCCTGGCTGGCCAAATTCATTGGGCTGCCGATCACCTATGGTTTCTACACCGCCTGTGCATTCATTTCGATTTTTTTCGTGCTCAAAATGGTCCACGAAACGCGCGGCACCGAGTTGGAGGACATGGTCGGCTAGGCTGGCCCCTCGACCGCTCATCGCCGCGCTCATGCCGCCTTGTCCTTCAGCTTATGACTGTTGGCCGCACGCAGCGACAGGTGGTAGACCTTTTTCAGCTCGACGATCTGACCCAGGGTTTCCTTGGAAAACGCGGTCTTGCCTTCAAATGCGTGAAGCACGATGCCCTCGAGCAAATCCCCGAGCGACAGGTCTTTCAGTTCGGCAAGCGCTTTCAAGACTTTCAGAAGCCGTTTTTCGATCCTGATCCCGGTTTGAACCCTCTCGATTTCAATCATATTTGCGCCCGCTGCGGTTAAATGTCGGTACATATATACCATAGTACATTGATAGCATGAGAATGTCCCGGCGATGCATCGGCTCCCCTGCAAAGCCGCCCAAACGGGCGGGGTGCTGCATTTCGGGTACCATCGCCTCTGCCCGGTTCTCTTAACCGCCTGCGGCAGCGCGAATCGCGCATCGTCAGGCACGGATTGGAGCAATGAACAGCACGCCGTCCACCGATCGATCAAACCCTGCCGCCATGCACGTTCGGCAATTCACGGCCGCCAAGTTGTTGGTGCTGGGCGCCCTTGGATTGCTTCTGTATGTGGCCCATCGGGCATTTATTCCCATTGCCCTGGCGCTTCTCGCGGCGCTGATTCTTTCCGGGCCGGTGGAGACGCTGCTGAAGTTCCGAATCCCGCGAAGCCTGAGCGCAACCGTAATCTTGATCTTCTTCCTGGCGGCAACCGCCGGGCTGGTCGATATGATGTGGGCCCCCGTGCAGCAATGGTATTCAACGGCGCCCGCGACCATGAAAACCATCAAACGCAAATTGGTGCCGGCCGCGAAATTCATGAATCGCGTGGAGGAGATCCGGGCCAGTGCCGGTAATATCGCCGCTGCTGCAAATCCTACTGCCCCTGCCGCACCTATAGTTGCAAAAACGGAAGACTCGCCGGTTCTCATCCTCAACGCGACACGCGGCGTCATGGTCAGCATATTGACGTTTATCATCGTGACGCTATTTTTGCTGGCCGGGGGACCGCCCATGTGTGCACGCATGACGGCGGCATTCGTCGACGATTTGAACTCGGCACACGTGCTCGACGTGATCGAAAAGGTCCGCAAAGAGGTCGGCAGATTCTACGTTACGACCGCCATTATCAATCTGGGCCTCGGTCTTGCGACCACCGGCATCATGATGCTCCTGGGAATGCCGACGCCTTATTTGTGGGGCCTCGTTGCCGCGACGCTGAATTTCATCCCCTATGCCGGTCCTGCGACGACGCTCATCATCGTGACGCTCGCGGCAGTCGTGAGCTTTGACAAGCTGGGCCAGGTTGCTGCCGTAGCGGCGAGTTATCTGGCTCTCACAGCCGTGGAAGGGCAGATCATTCAGCCGCTGTTCGTCGGCCGGCGGCTCGAGGTTAATCCGTTGCTGATCTTCCTGGCCTTATGGTTCGGCGGTCTCTTCTGGGGCATTGCGGGTGTCATACTGGCAACCCCGACGCTGGTGGCGCTCAAAGTGGTTGCCGAAAACGCGTTGAGCGGCAAGGCCTTGATGGAATTCTTGGGGCCGAACGATCCGGATCTGGAAAAGAGAAAAGGCCTGCAGCGATTGGTGCCGCCCATCGGGCGCAAGTCAAAAGCGTAGCGGGGGCTGCCGTCCATTTGGAGTGGCTGAGTGCAAGGAGAAATAGATGACAAAGGGAAGCCGGGAAAAAGACATCAAACTGCTGGTGGCCAAATTCATAACGCTGGTCGAGTCCCTAAATCCCGGCGAGCGGCTATCGATTAGAAAGGTGGCCGCGCGCAAAAAACCAACTGTCAAGAAAAGTGCCGGAGAGGATGGTAAGCGTTCGCGGGCAAAGAAAGGAAAACCCTAGTCCTCTATCAATATGCCGGCCAGGTTGCGTTTGACTAAACGCGCGGTCTGTCAGCGCAGCTGGCTATCCTTGCTGCCGCGACGGTTATATCCGGCCGACCGCACCTCTTCACGGTCATGCGTATCCTGGCAGGAAAGGCATAATCGAACGCCGGGCACGGCATCGCGACGGGCCTGCGGAATCTCCGCCCCGCACTCGGCGCAGTGACTTAAAGAAGGTCCTTGCGGCAGGCGGCTTTTCGCAAGGCTGATCGCATCCTTGACGGTCGCGTCAATCTGCTCCTGTACCGCCCCTTCTTTCGCCCAACCGGTCGCCATCTGCCGCTCCTTCAAGCGATGCCGCAAACCATCATACTTTAAGCCAAAAGGGCAAAATACAAGTCAAGCGATTCGCCGGTACGCGCGAGGCGTACCGGCGAGACCGCATCACACGTTAGCCGAGCGTAACAGGAACAAAGAGTCGAGCATCGCCGCGCTGTATGAGCAGCGCAATTTGCTTATCGTGCTCTTGCACCATCTTGCGCAACTGCGCGACGCTCTGGATAGGCGTCCCATCCACCGAAAGCACCACGTCGCCAGGCTGAATGCCGGCTTCGGCCGCGCGGCCTTGAGCATCCTCGACCACCAGACCGCCGGGGACTCCGGCTTGCCGGCGCTCCTCGGCATTCAAGGGACGCAGCGCCAAGCCCAACTTGGCCGGCGCCGAATCACCTGAGGCATCGTCGGCGGAAGCCATCGCTGCAGCATTGCCGATGGTCGCGGTCAATGACAGGGACTTGCCGTCGCGCCAAATCTCGAGCGAAGCCTTGTCGCCGGGAGTCATGACCCCGACGCGCTGGGATAGCTGACCTGCATCGAGGACCGGCGCGTCGTTGAACTTGAGGATCACGTCGCCGACTTTGATGCCGGCCTTTTCCGCCGCACTGTCAGGAGTGACTTTGGCCACCAGCGCGCCGTTGGGCGTCTTTAATTTAAAGGACTCGGCAAGCGATTGATTCAGCGGCTGCACCTCGACCCCCAATCGTGCATGCGCGACCTTGCCGGTCTTCACAATTTGGTCTTTGACCTGCACCGCCAGATTGATGGGAATCGCGAATGACACGCCCTGAAAACCGCCGGAATTGCTGTAGATCTGGGCGTTGATGCCGACCACCGAACCGTTGGCGTCGAACAGCGGACCGCCGGAATTGCCGGGATTTACGGCCGCATCGGTTTGAATGAACGGCACGTAGCCATCGCCCGGCAGCGAACGGCCTTTCGCGCTGACGATCCCCGCAGTCGCGGTTTCCTCGAGGCCGAATGGTTCGCCGATGGCGAGCACGTAGTCACCGACGCCCAATTGGTCCGAATTTCCCAAAGTAACGGCGGGCAATTCGTGGCCGTCGATCTTCAGCACGGCGATATCGCTGCTGCGATCTGCACCCAAGACCTTGGCTTTGTATTCACGGTGATCCGAGAGCTTGACCGTGACTTCTTTGGCGCCATCCACGACGTGCGCGTTGGTGAGCACGAGGCCGTCAGCGGAAATGAGAAATCCAGAGCCTTGAGCGTGCTGCATGCCATGTTGCCTAGGCATCGGGTGCCCGCGGAAGAACTGTCCAAAGGGATTACTGTTGTCACCCTCATCGCCGCCGGGACCGCCAAAATTGAATTCTTGCGGTCCGGACGTGTTCATGGGACCTGCGGTCGTGATGCCGACGACGGCAGCCTGATTGCGCGCCACAATCGCGCGATAATTCGGCGCCGTGATCATGGGAATGGGCTGCGTCGCTGGCGCGTGAATGGAATCGCTGATCGCGCTCGCCACGGTCGGCGCAGCGGTGGCCTGCAATAAAGCTTGGGCGGATAGGCCCGTGGCGGTACCGACGGCAAGCAGGCCTGCTGCCGACCATACCAGCGTCCTGGTGCGAAGTTGCATGTGGTCTCCTGGTGATTGTCCTGTGGAGCAACTGCTCCGACGCCAGGTTCACACGCGCGCCTTAAGGCAGTCTTAAGGGGCGCGAGGAAAGCCCAACGTGGCGCGCAAGCCGCCGCCAGGCGCCTCGCTCAAGGCGACACGGGCGCCGTGGCGCTCGGCGATCGCCTTGACGATGGCCAATCCTAAGCCGGTGCCGTTTTCCTGCGCTGCAGCGCGGCGATAGAAGCGATCGAATACGCGCTCCCGATCCGCCGGCGCGATCCCGGGGCCTGTATCGGTTACTTCGAGCACGGCCTCTTCCGGCGTCGAGCAGCAACGCACTTGGACCGATCCATGCGGGGGCGTATAGCGCACGGCATTGTCGACCAGGTTTCGCACCAGCACGCGCAGTGCTTCACGATCACCGCGGACGGTGAGGTTCGGCGTCGCATCCAGGCCCAAATCAATGTGGCGGGACAGCGCCAATTCGTGGGTGTCCCTGATGCCCTCGGCGGCTGCCGCAGACAGATCCACCGTCTCGAAACCCGGGCTCGCGCCTTGTGGTTCGCTGCGGGCCAGAGCGAGCAGCTGTTCAACCAAGTGAATGGCGCGCTCGACCGCCGCGCCTAAGCGGCTGCGCGCCTCGACGCGCGCCGCCTCATCAGGAGCGCGGTCGAGCAATTGCAGCTGCAACCGCAGTGCAGTCAGAGGCGAGCGCAGCTCGTGCGCGGCATCGGAGATGAAGGCACGCTGCACGGAGAACGCGCGCTGCAATCGGTCCAAGAGCCGATTCAGTTCGC
>DATHFB010000395.1:0-3911 GCA_035318305.1 Steroidobacteraceae bacterium
ATGCTGCGGTCCAATCAGCGGCTCATGTGACGGCGGGCGAGCAGGCCGATACGCATGGCCAGGCGAAGGTGATACACGAACTCAATTCGGCGCAGCTCAACCGTTTGTTGGCCTGGCGCAAGAGCAGTCTGTATTTCCAAGATCAGCCATTGGGGGACGTCGTGAATGAGCTGATGCGATACACCACGCTCAAGATCGAGTTCCAGGATGAAGCGCTGCGGCAGATGCCGGTGGGAGGAACGTTTCAAACCAGTCCCGAAGGGGCGGAAGCGCTGCTGACGATGTTGCGGGATGGATTCGGCACGACTATCCGGCGCGATGGCGAGGATCACGTGTACATCGAAGGGGCTGCCCCTCAATGAAAAATGACCCGGGGGTTTTTCCCCGCTCGCGGGTCGTAATAGCAGACGGCTCATAAAGAGCCGCAGGGACTAGAACAATACACGGGGGACGGTGGATGAAAACGAGCAATCGCTTGGTTCGGCTGGCTGTATTGCAGGCGCTGGCATGCGCACCGGGACTGCTTCTCGCGACGCCCGGCAACGCCGTCGCCGATCCGGCTCGATTCGACATCTCGGCGCAACCGATGCCGAACGCGCTCAAAAATTTTGCCGCTCAAGCCAAGATGCAGCTGCTGTATCGGTACGATGTGGTCAGCCATGCGACCGCAAGCCCCGTGGCCGGACAGCTCGAGAAGCATGCGGCCCTGGAGCAATTGCTTCGCGGCAGCGGATTGGAGGCGGTCTACAGCAATGACAATACCGCCACCATTCGTCCCATTGCTGCGGCGGACAAATCCGCCTCCGGCACCAAGGCTGCCACCGGCGACAAAACGGCTCCAACGACTTCTGCGCCGACCACTTCCACGATGGCCGACCGCAATCCTGGATATTTGAGGATTGCGCAAGCCACGACGACCGCGCGGCCATCGCTGGAGCTCGCCAATAGCGCCGTGGATCAGGGGCCTCTGCAAGAAGTCGTCGTGGTCGGGGTGAAACAGGCCATCGCCACGTCGCAGGAAATCAAGAAAGAAGCGCGAACGTTTGTTGATTCGATTTCTGCCACCGACATCGGCGCCTTTCCCGACAAGTCGGCATCCGACGCTTTGATGCGCTTGCCCGGCATCACCGTCAATCGCCTGCAGTCGAACGATGACAGTACGCACCCCTCGGGCGAGCCGACCAACGTTCTCATTCGCGGTCTCACGCAGGTGCGCACCGAATTCAACGGCCGTGATACGTTTTCAGCCGACTCGGCCCGTGGCCTGAATTTCAACGACATCTCGCCGGAATTGCTGAGCCGTGCAGATGCGTACAAGAACCAGACGGCCGACATGATCGAGGGCGGCATCGCCGGCACGGTGGATCTTCGCACGCGGCTGCCCTTCGATCAGGTGGGTCCTGTAATTGTCGCGTCGGCGCAGGCCGATTATGGCGATCGGTCGAAGCAGCTTACCCCTGCCTACTCTGTGCTGGGCAGCGACTCGATAGACACGGCCATCGGGCGGTTCGGATTGCTGGCGGATTACTCGCGCTCGCATGTGATCACGCGTACCCAAAGTGTGATCATGGACAAAATCGATACATATTGTTCGTCGGGCTATGGGACGGTGGCCCATGCCATCGTCAATTCCGACGGCAGCATTCCCTGTACCTCCAATCCCTTCGGCGGCACGGGTTGGGCGTTCGCGCCGGATGGCATCCGCTACTCGCAGGTGGACTACGACCGCGATCGCATCGGCAGCACCATTGCCGCCCAATACCAGAACAATGCGAAATCCCTGCTTGCGACCGTGCAGTACACGGACTCGAGTTACCACAATAAATGGCTGGAGAACGCCAGCCACGCAATTCTCGACGGCAACTATTTCGGCACACCCGGCTTCAATCCGCGCGGTTCGACTCTCCTAGGCCCCGCCACCGGCACCGCGCCGCTGGTGTTCGGTTCTAACGGCATGCTGCAGTCGGGCACGCTGACGCAACCGCACGGCAGTTGGGCCGGAAGCTACTCGCCTAATATCCAAGATGCCATCGACACCGGTTCCGTCGTCCCCGGAGTGCCCTTCGTCAACGATTGCGGCCCCGGCTTTACCTGCGCCACCCTGCAGGACGGCTTGTACTTCCAGAACGAAGCCCGCGAT
The DNA here is from genome assembly GCA_035318305.1 of Steroidobacteraceae bacterium. GTDB lineage: Bacteria > Pseudomonadota > Gammaproteobacteria > Steroidobacterales > Steroidobacteraceae > Bog-1198. The sequence continues at coordinate 2,141 of DATHFB010000395.1, forward strand.
TTCGATCACAGCGAGGATACGAAGGACCTCTCCGTCAACGTCAAGTGGGACATCACCGACCGGCTGCACAGCAATTTCGATGCGCAGTACGTCGACGCACGGGTGAATAACAACGACATTCTCGTGGCCACGGGCTCCATGGCCAACTATCAGTACAGCGTCGCCGGCGACGGCATGCCGCAAGTCCAACTGCTGCCCGGCTCCAACGTCAACTATGCGGCGGGTGGGTTATCGAATCCGCAGAACTACTGGATTCCCTTCATCCAGGGACATGTGGAAGCTGACAGAGGCTATGAGTCCGCCTTCCGCGGGGACTTCACCTACGACATCAACAAGGGCGGCTGGCTGGATTCCTTGAGAGCCGGTGTGCGCTACGCCGATCGCAGCCAAAGCGTGAACTATTCCACGTTCAACTGGACGCCGATCGCCGCGAACTGGAATTGCAATGGGCCGGGCTTCAGCGCCGCCAACACCTCGCCAGGCGCCTATCCTGCATGCGCCGCTGGGCACGCCCCCTTCTTGGGTTATGGGGCCAACATGTTGGGCACCACGAATTTCAACGGCTTCTACAACAACAGTGCGTATCCAAACGGTCCGCTGGTGTTCTTGAACAAGGGCACCATCACCAACATGGCGGCGCTGCTGCAGGGCTTGAGCGGCGCCACCACCAATTCCCCGCTTGGAACGGGATACACGGCGATCTGCGATCGGCCGGAAGCCACGGTGGATGGCTGCTTCACACCCTCCGAAGCCATGCACGTCGATGAGCGCACCGAAGCGGCCTACCTGATGCTGGATTTCGGCGGCAGGGACACAAACATCTTCGGCAGCGTCAACGTCGTCGGCAACGTCGGCGTGCGTGTGGTGCGCACCGAGGAAACCAGCGACGGCAGCGTCGGCTACCCAACGCCGCTCAACTTGCAGGGCTCCCCGGCATGCGGCACGCCCTTGCCACCGGGCGTTGTGGTCAATCCCTTGTGCTATCTCACCCCGGATATCACCGCCTTCGCCAACGGCGGTGGTTCGCCGAACACGTTCAAGTCCTCGCACACCAATGCGCTGCCTAGCTTCAACGTGCGCTTCGGGCTCACCCAGAAGGACTTCGTACGCTTCGCCTATTCGCGCGCCATATCCCGTCCGGACATCGGCTTGCTGCGAAATTACGTACAGATCAATTCGCCGGTCATCAACGCCTCGCCGGACTCGCCTTACGTGGTGTACAACTCGCCGACCGCGGCGCACATTCCGGCGAACGTAGTGGGCTACAACTTCGTGTTCAACGCGACGGCGGGCAATGCGGGCTTGCTGCCTGAGACTGCGGACCAGTTCGACCTGTCGTATGAACGCTATTTTAGCTCCAGCAGTTCGTTCACGGCCGGCCTGTTCTACAAGAAGCTCACGAACAGCCTGTCCTATTCCAATTTTGGCCGCACCTTCACCAACAATGGCGTCACTGAGACGGCGGAGATCTTGGGGCCCATCAACGAGAAAGATGGCGGCAAAGTGAAAGGCGTCGAAGTGGCCTATCAGACCTTCTTCGACTTCCTGCCAAATCCTCTTAACGGCTTAGGTATCCAGCTGAACTACACCTACGTCGATCAGGTCGGCATCAATAACTCCAATCTCATCGACGCCACCTCGGGCGGCGGTGTGGGCGCGGTCGGTGCCGGCGTGCCGGTGGTCACGGGGGTCGTAATCGACTCGCATGTTCTTGCCGGGGTGTCGGAGAACACCTACAACATTGTGGGTCTGTACGAGAAGGGGCCGGTGG
>DATHFB010000396.1:0-6889 GCA_035318305.1 Steroidobacteraceae bacterium
CTGGGAGCCGGCTTCCCGGACATCCGCCTGAAGCTCGAGAACCTGCAGGCGACGAATTCTTATAAGTTGCGGGGTGCGGTCAACGCGGTGGCGATGCTGACCGAGTCCGAGCGGCAACTCGGCGTTTGGACCATCAGCGCCGGTAATGCCGGGCAAGGTATCGCCTATGCCGCGAGGCAAGCCGGCGTACCTTGCACCGTGGTCGCGATTGAGACGGCGCCGGAATCGAAGCTCGCGCGAATGCGGGCGCTCGGCGCAACGCTCATCACGGTACCCTACGAAGCCGCGTGGCGCGCACTCGGTGACCGCGCTTACCCCGGGGTGGAAGGAACATTCGTGCACCCATTCGATGATCACAATTTCATCGCGGGCCACAGCACCATGGGATTCGAAATTTTGGAAGATGCCCCCGACACGGTCGCCGTGATTGGCGCGATCGGCGGCGGCGGACTCATCACGGGAGTCGCCAGCGCACTCAAGGCGCTGAAGCCGGAGATCAAGATTTGGGGCGCGGAGCCTGAAACGGCAGCCCCGGCCGCGCTCTCATTTTCAATGGGATCCGCCCAGGTGTTCACGGACTGGAAGGCATCGTTCGTCGATGGCGCGGGCGGCAAAAGCCTGTTTCCACGCATGTGGGAACGGCTGAAACCCGTCGTTGAGGGCTCAATCGTGGTTAGCCTGGATGAAACCAAAGCGGCAATGCGCCTGATGGCAGAGAAAGCGCGCGTCATCGCCGAAGGCGCCGGATCCTTATCGCTGGCCGCCGCACTCACCGGCAAAGCCGGTAAAGGACCGATCGTGGCCATTGTCTCCGGCGGCAACATCGATTTGCCGAAGTTTTGCGACCTCGTCGGGCCGTCTGCCCACTGAGAGCCACCATCTAAACCATATGGCGGCTGCGGCTCTCCAACCATGGACAAAAAGGAATGTCCATGGAACTGCATCCCATCCTTTCGGCCATGCGCCGCAACAAGGCCGGCGCTTTGGTGATCGTCGCGCAGACGGCGATTACCCTGGCCATTTTGTGCAATAGCCTATTCATCATTCAGCAGCGGCTGCGCTTGATCGATCGGCCGACGGGATTGCAGGAACAGGACATTTTCACGATTGCCAATCAATGGGTGGGCAATCCTCCGGATCTCGCCGCCCGGACGCGGGCGGATTTGGCGGCGTTGCGCGCCTTGCCCGAGGTTGTGGACGCCTATGTGTCCAATTCCTATCCCCTCTCCAATGGCGGATGGGACGATGCAATCATGCTGGAAGCCGCCGATGCACACTGGGTGGCGACCGGCGCATTGTACTGAGCAAAACCGGGACAGCTGGAAGCGGCGATGAAGAGCGCGCAAAAACAATTGCTGGCCATCAGCCGCGCGCGCGTCAATGACAAGACTCGAACCCTGCTCGAGAGCCGGCGCCGTGCGTATCGGGACGACCGCGGACTCGCGATCATTCTCGCCATCGTGAGCGTCGTGCTGCTGATCGTGACCGCCTTCGGGATTATCGGCGTTACGAGCTTCTGGGTGTCGCAGCGGCGGCGGCAGATCGGCATACGCCGCGCCATGGGCGCGACCCGGACTGCGATCCTGCGCTACTTCCAGACCGAAAACCTCATCATTGCCTCCGCGGGGGCAGCCTTGGGAGTTCTCCTGGCCTTGACGTTGAACTATTGGATGGCGGGCAGGTTCGAATTGGCGCGCCTGGAGATCGGTCATACGCTGGTTGCCGCCGCCCTCGTCATGCTGCTGGGCCAAATTGCAGTCTTGTGGCCGGCGCTGCGCGCCGCATCGATTTCGCCGGTGGTCGCGATCCGCAATGTCTAAGCAATGTCTAACGAGAGTTGGGGCCCTATCGCAATTTCTCGAGCCCGACGAGCGCAGCATGCTGCAGCAGCATGATTGTCTTGCCGTCCTGGATCGTGCCGATTGCAATCATCCGCAGTGCGTCTGTCAGAGGCAGTTCGATCACCTCGATGTCTTCGCCCTCGCCGGCGTCGCCGCCGCCGGCGGACACCTGGTCATGCAGGTCATACTCCGCGACGAAGAAATGCAGCTTCTCGGTGACTGATCCGGGGCTCATGTAAGCCTCCAACACCTTGCGCGGCGACCGCACCACAAATCCCGTCTCTTCCTCGGCTTCGCGGCGGATACAGGTCTGTGGATCGTCGCCGTCGAGCAGCCCGGCGCACGCTTCGATCAGCAGTCCGTCGGAGCAACCGTTCACGTAGGCGGGAAACCGGAATTGCCGGGTCAGCACCACCGTCGCGCGTTTGACATTGAACAGCAGCAGCACGGCGCCGTTTCCCCTGTCATAGGTCTCGCGACTCTGCTTTTGCCAGCGGCCATCCCGGCATCGGTACTCGAACGTCGTCTTCTTGAGAATGTACCAGTCGTCGGAAAGAACCCGCTCCTCGATGATGCGCACGCGATCGCCGGCGGCTCCCGTCTCGGCTGCGCTCACTGATCGAATGCTCATGGAATTATCGTGCGACATCGTGCAAATTCGTGTAACATCGTGCAATCGTAAAGCGGCGAGGAACGTTTGGCAAGCTGGTTGTTCAAGGGCTCGCAGGGCTGCGAAACGCGCGCCTCTCTTGAAACCCGCGCTTGCGTAGAGGCCATGCTGACCACTCAGCGCAAAAAACTGATTCTGACGCGCCTGACCGCAGACGGCCAAATCGTGGCCAAAGACCTGGCGCTCGAGCTGGGCACTTCCGAAGACACCATTCGTCGTGACCTGCGCGAGCTTGCACGCGAGGGCAAACTGCAACGGGTGCATGGGGGCGCTTTGCCGGCCTCGGCGGCGGTCGGCGATCTGCGCGCACGAGAGCAGGTGTCGCCCGAAGACAAGATAGAACTCGGCCGGGTGGGTGCTTCGATGATCCGATCGAACCAGGTCGTGATCCTGGATGGCGGCACCACGGCGCTCCAAGTGGCGCGGCAACTCGCCCCTGACCTCCACGCCACCATCGTCACGCACAGTCCCACCGTGGCTGTGGAGGCAGCAAAGCATCGCTACGTCGACATCATCATGCTCGGAGGCCGGTTGTTCCGGCACTCGATGGTCAATGTGGGGGCAACGGTCATTGATGCGGCCTCGCGCCTGCGGGCCGACATTTATTTCATGGGCGTAACGGGCGTACACCCTGAAGCCGGTCTGAGCACCGGAGACGCCGAGGAGGCGGCCGTGAAACGCGCGCTGCATGAACGTGCCGCCGAGACTATCGTTCTTGCATCGGCGGAGAAACTCATGGCGGCCTCACCGTTCCTGGTGACTTCGTTAACAGAAATCAGCATGTTAGTGGTACCACTGCAAACACCGAACGGCATTGTTCGTGCGTTGCGCGCCGGCGGCACTCAGGTTCGGCGCGCCCAAGGACCATCAAGACCTTAAGTCAGGTGCAAGACCGTAAGTCAGGCGGCAGTTTTGGTAGACCAGACTTGCCAGAAACCCTCGAGGGTATACACAGCCAGCGCCGACCAAATGACTGCGAAACCGACCAGGCGCGCGCCGCCGAACGGCTCGCCGTAAAGCCACACGCCCAGCAGCAGTTGCAACGACGGCGCGATATATTGCAAGAAACCCAGGGTTGACATCGGAATTCGTCGGGCGCCTGCAGCAAACAACAATAGCGGAACGGCGGTGATCGGGCCGGCCGCCGCCATCAGCCATTTGGATGCAGCCGGTGCATGCAAGAACGTATTTTGCCCATGCCGTGCCATCACCGCCAAACAGCCGAATGCCAGCGGAAACAGCAAAAGCGTCTCCAACGACAATCCTTCCAGCGGGCCAAGCGCGGCCGTTTTGCGCAACAGGCCGTAGGAACCAAAAGAGAAAGCCAATCCCAAGCCTATCCACGGCAAGTGTCCGGCCTGCCAGGTGAGCCAGGCCACTCCGGCGGCGGCCAGCATGACGGCAGCCCATTGGATCGGGCGCATGCGTTCATGCAGCAGCAGGAGACCCAGCAGCACGTTTACCAGGGGCGTGATGAAATAGCCGAGACTGGCATCGACCACATGGCCGTTGTTGACCGCCCAGATATAAATATACCAATTCACCGACAACAGGGTCGCGCTCGCGGCAAATCCCGCCAGGACTTTGGGCTGGCGCCGCACCTTGCCGATCCAGGACCATTGCCGGCGCAAAGCCAGAACGATCAGCACAAAAACCAACGCCCACGCCACGCGCTGTAGCAGGATTTCCAGCGGTGAGAAATTTTGCACCGCCCTGAAATAAATTGGAAACAAGCCCCACAAGATGTAAGCGCCTGCGGCGTAAAGCATGCCAATTTGCATAGTCGATGTTTGTCCCAGCAGCAGCAGGCAAGTGGGCGCCGATGTGGCGCCCACGGTTGCCGCAACGATAGCTTAGCCGGTCCTGTTGTTGATGCCGTCTCGAATGAGCCCGGCCAGCAGCACGTCCACCAGCGTGCCGCTCTTGCCATCGGCACCCCCGGCGACTATATCCGGAACCAGTTTATTGCCCGATTTGGACAATGCTTCAGCCACTTGAACCACCGCGTAATTGCTGGCTTCCATCGAACTTATCTTCAGGCGTATCACTTCGGCGTCCGCGGCACCCACCGCCTTGGTTTGAGCCGCTTGGGCCTCGCCGACCGTGCGCAGCACATTCGCATCGGCCTCGGCGTTTATTTTCTTGGCCTGTCCCGTTCCCTCGGCTGACTTGACCATCGCCCGTGCGTTGAATTCGGCGATCGCGACTTGTCGCTCCGCGTCAACCACCTTGGCCTGCGTAGCGGCCAGTGCCGTGGCCTGCTCGAGTTCCTGTCGTACGGTTTGCGCCTGGCGCTGCGTTTCGAAAGTAACGCGTTCCTGCTCCGCCAGCTTTCGATCCGTCAGGGTCTTCATGAGTTGATCGGGCGGAACAATATCGCCGATCAAGGTGTCGACCGCGCCGACGTTGTACTGGGCCAAGGCTTGCGAGATCGCCTCGCGGGCTTCGTTTTGCCGCGCCGACCGATTCTTGAGGAACTCGATGATGTCGGAGCCCTGCGCGGCGTTGCGAAAATAGTTGCCGATCGTGGGCTCCAGCACCTGGGTCACCAATGCCGACATGCCGCCGAAGCGGGCGATCACCTTGGGCGCGTCATTGCGCGGAATGTGGATGATCTGAGACACATCCAGGTTGAACTTGAAGCCGTCGGCGGAGCGCACCGTAATAGTCGATAGGTTCGCATCGAGCTGGTGCGCTTCCGTTTTGCCGGTCGCCCAATTGAGCACGACGTTTGCCGTAGGCACGTTGCTCACCTGATGAGTGTAGGGATTGATGGGGTATTTCCCGGGATCGAGCGGCGTTACCCAGACGCCCTTCTCTCCCTTGCTGACAAGATTGCCGTGGCGGAACGAGTCGCCGGTAACATCGGTGCCTTCCTTGCCGACGAAGGCGATCACGACACCGACGTGCGCCATGGGTACTTCAACCATGTCCACGAGTTCGACCGTCGCGAACCGGGGATTGATGAAGTAACGGCCCGCGAGCAGCACCTGTTCCTGCAGTCCTTTGGAGCCTTTGGCGTTGACGAATCCTTGGGGGTCCTGAAACATGTTGTGACCACCGACCGTCGGGCCGGCAATCTCGCCCGGCGGAAGCGCGTTCCCTTCGCGTGTCATGACGATGCCGATCTTGTCGTCCGGCACATCCACCGCATCGGCGAGGGAGATGGCGAACATGAACGGGTTCACGCGATAGCTGCCGGGCGACATGACCGCCATCTGCGGTCCACGCTCACCTCCGGCGTCCATAAACGCCTGTCCGTTCTGGAACGAGTCGCAATCGACTTGACGGGCAATGATGCGCCCGCCGGATAGAGGCTTGCCGTCGCGCGCTTCGACCACTCCGATTTTGCCCGGCGGCACGGTTATGGCGTCCACCACGCTGACATTGAAGAGCAGCGTATTGATGCGGTAAGTGCCCGGAGGGATCAAGGACATCTGCGGGCCGCGTTCGCCGCCATTCGCGAGGAAGGCACGCGCATCCTGGAACGAGTCGCATGCAACCGATTTGGCGACGATGCGGCCGCTGTCGAGCGCCTTGCCGTCGCACGCCTCGACGCAGCCTACCTTGCCCTGCGGAATCGTGCAGAACTTAACGCGTTCAACCGTGTACTGCCATGGCCAGAGGGCAAAGTGCAGTCCCGGCGAGAGCGTATCGGCTTGATATCCGGCCTCGCCGTGCAACGCGATGATCTTGCCGTCAGGCAGCCTGCGATTATGACCGAACAACACGAACTTCTTGGTAATAACGCCGAGTGAATCGTCCGATACCATGATGACGCCGAGCAGCCAAAAGATGAGGCGATAGCACGCCGCAATGACCACCACTGCGAGCATAGAAATGACTAGATATTTGTGATTGAGGAATACGTCCATGATGCACCTTGTGTTGGTGCCCGCCGGACGCAACTCAGCGATCCGAAACTGCGACGGTACGGCAGGCCACCAGTTTTCCTGGAAAGTCCTAGCTCTTTTTGTAGTTAAGCGTTCATACCGTCGTCAGCGCGCAATGAGCATCGACTGACGGTTCATTATATCACCGTCGCGGACGCTGCTTCGCGTGGGCGGAATATCAAGCACTTACGAGGCGTCGTGTAGGCGCGATCAATTTTCCACGCTATGGCCACAGAGCGGTTGTCGCTAACCGCACGGAGCCACTCAAAGGCTCCAAGCACGAACACATGTAAAAAAAGCGCAACGCAAACCAACTAACTTGCGTAACGAAACCGGACTGGTTCCTCTCCATCCTCTCGACGATCACCTAGGACACGCAAATGGCAAAGACAGACCGACGGACAATTCTCAAGGCCTTGGGGGCGGCGGCGATGAGCACGGCGTTCCCGGAATCCATTCGGCGCGCCTTGGCCATCGAGCCGAAA
>DATHFB010000397.1:0-2642 GCA_035318305.1 Steroidobacteraceae bacterium
GCGTAGTACACCACGCCGCCCATGTCCGTATCTTCGTAATACACCGTGTATGTATGGGTGTAGCGCGGCGCTGCAGACACTACTGGCCATCCCGGAACAACGGCAGATTCAAATCGCGCTCGATGACAGGAGCGGCCAAGCCGAAATGCGCATAGGCAGCGCGAGTGGCCACCCGTCCACGCGCGGTGCGCATCAAGAATCCTTGCTGAATGAGGTAAGGCTCGATGACATCTTCGATGGTGCCGCGCTCCTCGCTCATGGCGGCCGCGAGGCTGTCGACGCCCACCGGACCGCCCTCGAACTTTTCGATCACCGTCAGCAGCAGTTTCCGGTCGAGCATGTCGAATCCTTCCGGATCGACTTCCAGCATGGTGAGCGCCGCCAGCGCAACCTCGCCGCTGATGATGCCGGCCGCCTTGACCTCGGCGAAATCGCGCACCCGGCGCAACAGTCGATTGGCAATGCGCGGCGTACCGCGCGATCTTTCCGCGATTCGATCCGCGCCGTCGGGCTGCAGGTGCAATTTCAATATCGATGCGCTGCGAATGACGATCTTGGTCAATTCCTCGGTGGTGTAGAACTCCAGGCGCTGCACGATGCCGAATCGATCGCGCAGCGGCGAGGTGAGCAAGCCGGCGCGGGTCGTGGCCCCGACCAGAGTAAATGGCGGCAGATCCAGTTTGATCGAGCGTGCGCCCGGACCTTCGCCGATCATGAGATCGAGTTGCGAGTCCTCCATGGCGGGGTAAAGCACCTCCTCCACCACAGGGCTCAAGCGATGTATCTCATCCACAAAGAGCACGTCGCGCGGCTCGAGATTGGTGAGCAACGCCGCCAGATCGCCGGCGCGCTCGAGCACGGGCCCCGATGTTTGACGCAAATTCACCTTTAGTTCATTGGCGATGATGTGCGCCAGCGTGGTTTTGCCGAGGCCCGGCGGTCCGAATATCAGTACATGATCCAGGGCCTCGCCGCGCATTCGCGCCGCTTGGATGAAGATGTCCATCTGCGTTTTGACATTCGGCTGCCCGATGTAATCGGCAAGCGTTTTCGGGCGCACTGCCCGATCGACGATTTCGTCGTCGCGGCCCCCGGTACTGGCGATGATGCGGTCTTGTTCGATGCCCATGCGCGATTTTAGGCCTTCACGGCCGATTTGAGGGCGCGTCGAATGATTTCAGTGGTCGACAATCCCGGCTCATCGGCGGACTTGAGCAGCCGCGTCACTTCCGGCGGCTTGTAGCCCAAGGCAACCAGCGCGCTGAAGGCCTCGCTTTGCGGGGATTGCGCCGTGCCGGCGCCCAGCGGATTGCCGGCAAGCGCGGGCATCGAGAGTTTTTGCACGCTATCGCGCATCTCGATGATGATTCGCTCGGCGGTTTTGCGCCCGATCCCGGGAATTCTCGTCAGCATGGCCACATCTTCTGCCTCGATGGTGCGCAGAAAATCTTCCACGCTCGCTCCTGAGAGGATTCCCAGCGCGATTTTCGGTCCGACTCCCGATACCTTGAGCAGCCCTCGAAACAAGCGCCGCTCAGCCTCAGTGCCGAATCCAAACAGGATGTGAGCATCCTCGCGAACCACCAAGTGGGTGAACAGCGCCACCGCTTCCCCGGTCGAGGGCAGGCCGTAAAACGTCGACATCGGGGCTTCCAATTCATAGCCCACGCCATTCACATCGAGAATCAGCATGGGCGGCTGCTTCATCGCCAGCCTGCCCTTGAGAAAACCGATCATCCGCGCAAGCCCGCCTGCAGCAGCATTGCGCGTCCGCGCAGCGCATGACACACGGCGGCCGCCAAGGCGTCTGCCGCGTCCGCGGCCACGGGTCCGTCCAGTTTGAGCAGGCTTCTCATCATCAGCTGCACTTGGGCCTTTTCGGCGTTTCCCGATCCAACCACGGCTTGCTTGATCTGGCGCGTTGCGTATTCGAACACTCCCGCCTTGGAATCCACGGTACCGCAAATGGCCGCACCGCGTGCCTGGCCCAGTTTCAAGGCGCTGTCCGGGTTGCGGTTGACGAAGACCCTTTCGATGGCGATTTCTTGGGGTTGATATTGCGCGACGATGGTTTGCATGCAGCGAAAAATTTCGCACAGCCGGGCGGCGAAATCGACCTGGCCGGTGCGAATGACGCCGCTGGCCACATAGGTCAGCCGGGATCCCGCGGCATCCAATACCCCAAACCCGGTGCGCTGCGAGCCGGGGTCGATGCCGAGCACGCGAATGGTCGCGATCTCAGGCGCGCGCAATTTGGTTCGTCGCTGGAACTGCCATGGCCCTAGTATGATACCGACAATAGGCACCTTATCCCACCCGCAGCGATCGCTTACATGGAAACTACCGCGAGCACTCGGACGGCCAGCAGCCGACTACATGCCGGGACGGCGGCGCTGCTCGACATGGCACTGCCGCCGGAGGGTGATTTGGTACGCCGCGCGGCGTTGGACGTGGCCGAGATCGTGCGCGCCCTGGATGCCGACGACGATGTCGTCATCGCGGCCATGATTCAGCCGCTGCTGGACGGCGGCTACATCGACCAAACCGGCGCCGAGAAACGCTTCGGCAAAGAGGCGGCACGGCTGGCGCGGGCATTGAGTCAACTCGGGCAGTTCGGATTGCCGGCCGACTGGACTCCGGAT
>DATHFB010000398.1:0-2845 GCA_035318305.1 Steroidobacteraceae bacterium
CCTGGTGGTGGCGTCGCGGAATTTTCATTAGACGTCCAGTCCGATGGAGCGCATGAGCTCGATGCCATTGCTCTTGGTGACCACGCCGGCCCGCAATTTGAAATCGAATTTGAGCTTGCCATCCACCAGTTCGTCTTGAAAATGCACATTCTCGATGGCGCCGGGCTCGAGTCCGTCAACATCCGTCAGCGCAAGATCGTGCGTGCTGATCAAGCCGATCGCACCCTTCTTGATCAACGCCCGAATGAGGCCTTGCGCGCCGATTCGCCGGTCCGCTGAATTGGTTCCCTGCAGCAATTCGTCCAACAAAAATAACAGCGGCAGCTTGGTGGGCTCGAACAATTGGCGCAGCCGCGTGATCTCGGCATAGAAGCGCGAGCTGCCCTCATGCAGCGAATCGTTGATACGAATGCTCGCGCCGATTTGCAGCGGCGTGAGCTGCAAGGACCTGGCGCGCACCGGCGCCCCGGCCATTGCGAGCACGGCATTGATGCCGATCGTGCGCAGCAGCGTGCTTTTCCCCGACATGTTCGAACCGCTGACCAGCAGCACCCGTGTCGCTCCAGAAATATCGACATCATTGCAGACGCGCACAGCGGCAGGGATCAGCGGGTGGCCCAGACCCGAGGCTTTGAATGCCGGCGGACCCGTGAGGAACTGCGGAAAAGGATCTTCGCACTGCTCGTAAGCGTACTGCGCGAGCGAAACCAGCGCTTCGAACTCGCCCAAGACCTCGAGCCAGGAGCGAATCACGGCGCCATGGGCGCTGCGCCAGCGCTCGGCGGCAAGCGCTGTTTGCAGCGGGTACATGAGCAGCAGCATGAACGGCGCCAGGATCGGATTGCGGCGCGCTTCGACAAAATTCACGATGGTGGCGAGTTTGGAGATCGCGGCGGAGGCTCCGAGGCTGTGCGACGAGAGCTTGAGCTGCAGCGCGTGCAACGGTCCCGCAGCAAAGCGCTCCGCTTCGATGCGATTCAACAATACCGACAGGCCCTTGAGATCCTCGAAGGCGCTCTCGACGGCAGTGATGGCCGCACGAATCGGTTTCCTCAAGAAATAGCCCAAGGCAAGCTCAATCATGATGACGGCGAGCAGGGGGAAGAGCACTCCCCAGGCCGCCCACACGGCAATCGTTGCGACGGCGAGGCCGGTGATCAGCGCGGCGCCCCAGCGTATCCAGGGATGATCCAGCCGATTCGGCGCTTGTGCCCACGCGTCCAGCGTCTCGGGATGCAAGTCAATCTTCACCGATTCGCCGGCGATCGCCAATGACTCGCGGAAGGCAAAGCGGTTGCGAAGATCGGCGATGCTCGCGTGACGCTCGCGAATCGCCTCGATGTCGGCGGGTGCGAGAAGCCAGCGCGCGAGGATGTTCTCTCCCATTTGAGTCCGGGCCGCGCATAACAGTTCATACAAACTGTCGGTGCCGAACAGGTCCAAATCATCGCCATAAATATGGTGCTGAGTCTGAAAGCGCGTACCCGGGTTGCCTTTGCCGCTCCATTGATCATTGATGCGCTCGAGACCGGCGCGATAGTACTGCACGGCCCGCTGCGCCTGGGTGCGAAGGCCGCGCATGCGCTGGTGATAGATGAGCACGGCGATGAACCCGAGAATCGGCACGCACAGCCACCAGCGCGCGACGGCCAGGGGGCCGAAGCACAGCCATGCCATGATCAAAAATGAGGCGCCCAACCCCAGCCGGATGCTGCCAATGCGTGCGTCAAGCGCATCGAAGTGCGCGAGACGCGTTTCACGTTCAGCCAGAAAGCGCGAATATTGTTCTGTGGGCGACACTAAAAGTAGTTTGGCACACTTCTCGCTTCTTTTGCCTTGACGGGCAAATTGCGCGGAGATCCAGGATTAGCAGGTTTTCGTTATTACCGGGCTTTCTTTTTCTTGCGGGCGCCTTTGCCGCCCGGCTCCGGCGCCTCACCGGGCTCGTCCGAATCGCCGTCGGCGTCGTCCTTTGCGCCGGCAATCTCGTAATCGTCGAAATCACTCATGAGTTCGGCGGTGCGCCGCTCCTCCATGACGCGTTCCAGCCGCCGCCAGGCGGGCTCCGCTCCTTTGGGCGCGCGGCGCCGCTGCGAATCGACGTCGCGCATGATGTGATCCACGTCGACATCGTCACCGCCGGGCGCCACGTCTTCGGCGTCCTCTTCCTCGAACTCTTCGGATTCGGGTTTTTCGCTCATGCCTCTGACGCTGTTGCTTCACCAATCGACTGATACGCGCGCGTTATAAACGGAAATGCGGTGCTCGTGCAATACCCTGCCGCACAGTTGACTATTTGACCAGGTCGTTGAGCTGGAATATCGGCAACAAGAGGGCAATCACGATGAACATGACGATGGCACCCATGAAAACCACCATCAGGGGGCCCAAAAGGTTGGTCATGTTCGACAGCAGGCCGTCCATCTCGCGCTCCTGGTTCGTCGCCGCCCGCTCGAGCATCTTCTCCAACTCACCGCTGCTCTCGCCGCTGCTGATCAAATGAATCATCATGGGCGGAAAGAGCTTGCGCGCGGCGAGCGATTTGCCGATCGGGGCGCCTTCACGCACCCGCAACGCCGCTTCTTCCACCGCTCTTTTCATCGGCATGTTGGTCACCACCTCGGCCGAAATTCGCAGCGCCTCGAGCACCGGTACCGCGCTGGCGGTTAAGATGCTGAAAGTGCGGGAGAATCGCCCAGTATTGAGTCCCCGAATGAGTTTGCCCACCACCGGCACTCGCAGCAGGAACCGATCGAAGCGCAAACGCGCTTCCTGGCCCTTAAGCCAACGCATGAACCCCCAAACGGCTGCGCCGGCGATGATCAATGCGTAGAACCAATAATGG
>DATHFB010000399.1:0-3645 GCA_035318305.1 Steroidobacteraceae bacterium
CGTCGAGAATGGCGCACGAGATGCATAAGAACCGCACCCGCTCGAGCAGCGGAATGCCGGGGTCCTTGGCTTGTTCCAGCACGCGCCGATTGAACTCGAGAAACGACAATTCGCGATTGAAATAGAGTTGCGGCACTTGCAAGTCAATGTCATTCATGGCGTGAAATCTGGCGGTCCTGGCCTAAGCATAGCGGTGCACTGCGCCCAGTATGCGCTCGGAGAAATTAGTTGACGGCAGCTTTCGAGGGCGCTTCGGCAGCGCTGTTCGCGGCAGGGGTCGTATTCAGGGCCGCAGCACCCGCGGTCGCCGTCCCGGGCGCAGTTGCCGCTGCGGCGGCCGGCGCCAAAACGCCCGGTGGCTGCGGCGAAAGTGCGGCTACGAGCGGCGCTGCCAAATCGCGAAATCTTTGCAAGGCCTCTGCACGCAGCGGCTCCGCGCCGGGCAATTGCACGGTCTGCGGATTTCTGTGCACGCCGTTCGTCAGGTATTCATAGTGCAGGTGCGGGCCGGTGGCAAGGCCCGTCATGCCGACATAGCCGATGACATCGCCTTGCTGCACGTGCGCACCGACGTGAAGGTTGCGCGCGAAGCGCGACAGGTGGCCGTAAAGCGTTGAGACCGAGCCGCCGTGGGTGAGTTCGATCGCATTGCCGTAGCCGCCGCGACGCCCCGCAAAGCTGACGCGGCCATCGCCCGCGGCGTGCACCGGCGTGCCGGTCGGAGCGGCATAATCGGTGCCCATGTGGCCGCGGATCAGATTCAGGATCGGATGCTGGCGGCGCGGATTGAACGCCGAACTCACGCGCGTGAAATCGACCGGTGCGCGCAAGAACGCCTTGCGCATGGCCAGACCGGTTGGCGTGTAGTAGCCGGCATTGCCGCCGTCGGATACGAACCGCACGGCGCGATACACCTTGCCGTTGTTGACGAATTCGGCCGCCAATACTTCGCCGTCGCGCAGATATTTTCCATCCTGATAGATCTGCTCGTACACGGCGGTGAATCGATCTCCCTCGCGGATGTCGAGCACGAAGTCGATGTCCCAGGCGAACACATTGGCGAGTTTCAGCGCTATCGCATCCGAGATCTCGGCGGCGCCGGCAGCCTGAAACAATGAGGAATCGATGGTGGCGGCGGCGGTGCGCACGCGCGTCTCAACGGGGTTGTTGATCATCTTCGCTTCGAACCCGGAGGTCTGGCGCACGACATCGAGCGTTTGCGTCTCGCTGACCTTGCGGGTGAGTTCCTGGATGTCTCCCGCCGCGTGCGTCAGTTTGATGGCATCGCCCGGCTTCAAAAAGTCCAAACTCTGGCGGATGCCCGGCAAGGCGCGGATCGCTGCGAGGTCGGATTTGTTGAGCGACATGCGGCGAAAGATGGCATCCAGCGTGTCGTTCCTGCCGACCACGACTTCAATGAAGGAGGCGACACTGGCCTGCTGAACGACAATCGGGCTCGGCGGTGCGGCTGCAGTTGATTGAGCTGTGGTCGTGTCCGGGGTGGGGCTTGCCGCCGCCGATGTCGTGGCGTCGTCCTGCGGCGCAGGTGTATGTGCGCCGCGCCATCCTAAGACCGCGGCGCCGGCAAGCGCGCCGCACACCGCCACGCTTGTCGCCAATACCTTGATTCGCGAATGATTTTTCCAAGGTCTGAATTTATTGCGTGGCACCAGCAGTTCCTAAGCGTTATGTCCACTTAGGCTATCCGTCACCCCCCATGGGGTCAATTGTGACGGTCACAGTTCCGCCCTAAAACGGTTCGAGGCTTCAGGCGCGCCGAATCAACCCGTGGCGCTTCTTACCCACGGCGAGCCGCGCGGTGCCGTTCTGGTCGAGGTCCGCTTCGGTGATGGCGGCGGTCACTGCCCGCACCGGTTGGTCGTTGAGCCGCACGCCGCCCTGTGCGATCAGTCGGCGCGCCTCGCCCTTGGAACTCGCCATCCCCAGCGCGATTGCCACGTCGATCACCGGCGCCTGCTCGCCGGCCTTCAATATGAACGTGGGCAATCCTTCAGCCGCGCCGCCGGTAAACGCCCGCGCCGCCGTCGCAGCCGCCTCGCGGGCTTGCGCGTCGCCATGGCAAAGGCGGGTGGCTTCCGTGGCGAGGACCTCTTTGGCGGCATTGATCTCGGCATCTTTGAGCTGCTCCAGCCGGGCTATCTCCTCGAGCGGCAGGTCGGTGAACATGCGCAGGAACCGCCCGACATCACCGTCCTCGGTGTTGCGCCAGAACTGCCAGTAGTCATACGGTGAAAGACGGTTGGGGTTCAACCAAACAGCGCCCGCCGCGGTCTTGCCCATTTTCGCGCCGGAAGAGGTCGTGATCAGGGGTGATGTCAGCCCAAACAACTGCGCCTCGTTCATGCGCCGACCCAGCTCCACTCCCTGCACGATGTTGCCCCACTGATCCGAGCCGCCCATCTGCAAGGCGCAGCCGTAGCGCTTGAACAATTCCACGAAGTCGTAGCCCTGCATGATCATGTAGTTGAATTCGAGAAATGTGAGCGGCTGCTCGCGCTCCAGCCGCATCCTGACGCTGTCCATGGTCAGCATGCGATTGATCGTGAAGTGGCGGCCGACATCACGCAGAAACGCGATGTATTGCAGTCCGCTCAGCCAGTCGTCGTTGTTGGCCATGACGGCATCCGACGGGCCATCGCCGAAATTGAGGAAGCGTGCGAATGTTTCGCGGATACCAGCGATATTGGCGTTGATCTGCTGCTCGGTGAGCAGCTGCCGAGTTTCGTCGCGCCCGGAAGGATCTCCGATCTTGGTCGTGCCGCCGCCCATCAGCACGATCGGGCGGTGGCCGGCCTGTTGCAGGCGGCGCAGCAGCATGATTTGCACCAGATTACCGATGTGCAGGCTATCTGCGGTCGCATCAAAGCCGATGTAGGCCGAAATCACGCCGGACTGGGCGCGTGCATCGAGACCTGCCGCATCGGTGATTTGGTGAATGTAGCCGCGCTCGCTCAAAGAGCGCAGAAAATCAGACTTAAATGGACCCATCAGTTCAAGAACCCTCTCATCGCGCGTCAACCGGCCTCGCCGGCGGCGAGCGGATGGGCATTTTGCACTGGATCGTGAGCCAGCACGATGTGGGCGCCGGAAATCAAGGATTTTCTCCGTCGAATCCCTCACGTAAAAGTTAAGGGTTCTCCTAATAGATTTTGCAAGTTTTATCGCGAGACAGCATGAAGTGTGACAAGCGGTTGACAGACTCCTGCGCACGGCTATACTGCGCGCCCTCCCACCTAAAACGCGTTTTTCGAGACTTTCCGGCGATTGACGGAGTCCAAAAACGCGCTATACTTGGAAGTTCGCCCGAGGCCTTTGTCGTCCCGGGACATTCTTTAAAAATTCGAATAGGTAACTTGTGCAGGGACTCGCGTCGATGCGCCTTTGGTGCAATTCGATGATTCGAGTTCCAAACGACCAGTGTTCATTCGTGCCAAAAGCATTGATGAATAGTGAGAGTTTGGGATCGAGATTGCTTCAGTGAAAAAGTGTTATTAACTGAAGAGTTTGATCCTGGCTCAGATTGAACGCTGGCGGCGTGCCTAACACATGCAAGTCGAGCGGTAACAGGTGTAGCAATACATGCTGACGAGCGGCGAACGGGTGAGTAATGCTTTGGAATCTTCC
>DATHFB010000400.1:0-2318 GCA_035318305.1 Steroidobacteraceae bacterium
AGCAAGGATTCTTTGCGCTGAATCGCGCGAATGCGTCCCGAAGACGGCATCGCCCATGGCCAAGGCGGCGAGCAACTCTCGGAATCGCTCGGCTGCTTGATACTCGATGCTCGACCAGCGCCGGCTAAACGCCCAGGGACCGACCTGAAGCGCGCCCATCCAAACGGCCACCCACTCGCTGAAGAGGCGCGCGCCTTGCGATTGCGACAGCACGTGATTGGCAGAGCGCAGCCGCTGCACGGCCGCCGCCGGAGCCATTTGCGAAGCAGCAGCCACACGATCGGCCATATCCAGCCAGCCCGCCAAATCCGCATCGTTCGATGCACGACGGCGCAGCGCGACGTCCAGTTTTGCCGCGCTGGCGGACTCAGCGTCGGAATCTTGTAATTCAGGCGCGCGCAGCAGCGCGCTGAATTGTACGAACGCAACGGTCCCCACACTTGCGGCCAGCAATTCCAAGGCCGCGCGCACCGGCGCGTAGTCGGCGAGCGGCGTGCCTCCTGCCACGGCGTAGGGAGCCGCCCTTAAACCGCCGCGCAGCGCAAATCGTTGCGGCGCCAATGCCGCATCGAAGGCATCGACCACCTCCGCACGACGCCGATTCAAATCCGGGACGCAGATCCAGGCGCGAAATCCGTCCTCGGCCAATTTGCCGCGCGCCCAATCCGCAATGGCGGCCAGTTCCGCCGCGGGCGACGGCGCCCTCACGATGGATAACCCTGCGTCAATTTGGCGCTGCGGCGGAAGTACGCGCCCGTGCTGCTCCAGCCAGCGGCGCGCCGCAGGCCGCCATTGGGGGCTCTCGATCCAGTCGATGGGACCACCCGGCGAGCCCAAATGCGCCAGCAAACTATCCGCGCTGACGCAGCCTAAGGCGCTGCAGCGCCGCTCGAATGCGCGGTTCCACTCCAGAAACGCCGCGCATTCTTCGGAATGCGCAGCATCCAGAGCCTCGATGGGAATGGCGTATTCGAATAGCGTGCGCCGGGCGCGTCGTGCCGCGCGCGCCGCACCCGCAGGATCAAGAAAGTCCTTTCCGATGTGCGCCGTGTCGATGACCATGCGCCAGAGCTCGCGCTCTTCCACCTCGCTCAACAGGCGGGGCGCGACGGCGTCCGCGAGTTGCCGCTGCACATGCTGCTCGCGCAACCAGCTTGAATAGTCATGCACTCGAGGAGTTGGCCAGACCTCATCGCCGGCATCGCGGTGAACGCGCTGGACGGCGTCGAACAACGCGTTCGCCAGTTCCGTATTCGGCGCGAGAACAGTCCGGCCGGCCGCAGCGGCCGCCAGCAAGGCGGGGGAAACACGCTCCACGCTCAGTGCTGCTGGACCTGTGCCGGGGAGGTGACGACTTTGAGTGCGGGACCTTCGGAAGCCTGGGCATCGAGCAGTTCGTCGATGCGTGTGAACACGGTGGCGAGGACTTTCTGTTCCGGTAGATTGGTGATGCGGAAGGCGTTGCGATAGGCCACGTTAAAACTCACGCCCGGCGCCACCAGTACATGTTTTTTCTCCAATAAATCGAGCGCAAAGGCCTGATCATCGAAGTCCGGCAGTGCCTCGCTGCTCACCTCGACGAACGCATACAGGGCGCCCATGGGGCGCGACAACTTAAGGTATTTACTGCGCGCGACGCCGTCGAGAATCGCTTGCCGCGATTCGTACAAGCGGCCCCCGGGACGCGTCAGCTCCACAATGCTCTGATAGCCGCCGAGCGCGGTTTGCACCGCCCACTGGCCGGGAACGTTGCTGCAGAGCCTCAAGGACGAGAGCAGTTCCAGGCCGCTCAAGTATTCGCTTGCGCCTTCGATGTCGCCCGAGAAAGATGCCCAGCCGACGCGATAACCGCAGGCACGGTATACCTTGGACAGTCCGCTCATCGTGCAGCACAGGGTGTTGTGCACCAATGTCGCCATGGGCACGAATTCCGCATCATCGTAGAGGATGTGGTCGTAGATTTCGTCGCACAACACCACCAAGCGGTGTTTCTCAGCCAGTTGCGCGATCGCGGTCAACGTCTCCCGGGGGTACACCGCGCCCGTGGGATTGTTGGGGTTTACGATGACGATGGCCCGCGTGCGCTTGGTGATCAGCGATTCGATCTCGTCCGGGTCTGGAATGAACGACTGCGCGGCGTGGCAGGGGTAATGCACGGCACGTCCGGTATTCAAATTGACCGCCGCGGTCCACAACGGGTAGTCGGGACTCGGCACCAACACCTCGTCTCCCGTATTGAGCAGCGCACGCAGCGCAAGATCAATCAGCTCACTGACGCCATTGCCGATAAAAACCTCTTCCGCCGTGACGCCGCGCAC
>DATHFB010000401.1:0-2834 GCA_035318305.1 Steroidobacteraceae bacterium
CATCTATGGGCCTAAGGCCATGCTGATCGACCAGGATGCAGGTTCCGGCGGGGATTATCTGCCGTACGGGTTCAGGCGTCTCAGTCTCGGCAAACTCATCGGTACCCGCACGTGGGGCGGCCTCATAGGGATCTCCGCCAATCCGGCATTGATCGACGGCGGCTTTCTCACGGTGCCATTCTTCCGCGTCTTTACGCCTGAGGGCGAGTGGCGCGTCGAGAACGAGGGCGTCGCACCTGATCTCGAGGTTCCCTTGGACCCCTTGGCGGTGAACGCAGGCACGGATGCTCAATTGGACGCGGCCATCGCCGAAGTTCTACAGCAGCTGAAGAACTCCCCGCAGATCCCGCTGAAAACCGCGCCGCCGATGCCGGCGCATGTGGGCAATTAGCGTGCGGATTGTCCGACTCGGCGCGGCGCTCATGTTGGCGGCGCTTCCCTTGAGTGTCTTCGCGCAAGACGCACGCGAGGCGACGCTCGCCGAATCCTTGAGCCGCCACAGTATCCGCGCGCCCGCGATTTCACCGGACGCGCGCTCGGTGGCCTATCTACAGCGGGAGACCAACTGGAAGGAAAACGAGTTTGTGTGGCAGCTTTGGCGCGTCAACGTCGCCGGCGGCGAAACGGTTCAGCTCACCCGCGGGAAAAAATCCGCCGGTGCGGCGCAGTGGTCGCCGGACGGGCGTTGGCTCGCCTTTGTGACCGAGCGCGAAGCATATGTCGCGGAACCGCTTGCGGCAGTTCAAAAGGATGTCGCCGCAAAAGATGCCGACAAAGGCGACGCAGATGCGGCCAAGCCCGCAGCGAAGCAGATTTGGATCATCCCGCCGGATGGCGGGGAAGCCTGGCCGCTCACGAAATCCGAGACCAACGTCGAGGACTTTCATTGGGCGAAAGATGGCCGGTCGATCCTGTTTACCGCTGCCGAGCGCCCGAGCAAGGCCAGCAAAGCGCGCAAGGAGCGCTACAGCGCCTACGACGTCATCGAGAAGGATTACGAACAGAATCAACTGTGGTGGGTGGACGCAGGGGCCGCGCTCAAAGCGACCGCACCGCAAGCAGCAAGGCAGCTGACCTTTGACCGCGCGCTCAATATCAGCTCTTTCGCCATCTCGCCGGACTCCACGCGCGTGGCCTTCAGCGCGGGCCACAACCCATTGCTGGCATTCACCAAGGATGAGGACATCTATCTGATGGACCTGCCGCGCTCGTCGGGCCCAGCAACCGTGTCCAAGGTCGTGGCGCTCGCCGGGCCTGACAGATCGCCGCTGTTCTCGCCGGACGGCAAGCAGCTCGCGTTCATCAGCAGTCTCGGGCAGCCAAGTTTCTTCTATGCCAATACCCACCTCGCGCGGGTTGACCTGGCGGCTGTCCTTGCAAGACCTGCAACCACCCCCGCCGATGTTCGCGATTTGACCAAGACCTTCGATGAAGATCCGCAAACGCCGGACTGGGTCGCCAATGGACTCTACTTTGGCGCGACGCAGAGAATGACGGCGCGACTGTTTCGACTGGACGCTCAAACATTTCAGGTGCAGCCGGTGTCGACGGATGACAGCTTGATTATCGACGAGGCATCGGTGACGCCCGATGGCGGCTACATTGCATTCACGGCGGACGATGCGACGCACCTGACCGAACTCTATATCTCGAGCGCGCGCACATTCTCTCCAAAAAAACTCACCGATCTTACTGCGCAGGTACGCGGGTGGAAGCTCGGCAGCGTGGAAGTGGTGTCATGGAAGAGCAAGGACGGCACGGTCATCGAAGGCGTGCTGCACAAGCCCGCAGACTATGACCCGAAGCGCAAATATCCGCTGCTGGTCAAGATACACGGCGGACCGACCGGTGTTTCTCAGCCCCGGTTTCTGCCCAACGATTATGCATATCCCGTGCAAGCGTTTCTTGCCAAAGGCGCGTTGCTCCTCGAGCCAAACTATCGCGGCAGCGCCGGGTACGGCGCGGCATTTCGCGCGCTGAATGTGCGCAATCTGGGCGTCGGCGACATGTGGGATGTGATGAGCGGTGTCGATTCGCTGATCGCCAAAGGCGTAGTGGATCCCAACAGACTGGCGGCCATGGGCTGGTCGCAGGGCGGCTACATCTCAGCGTTTCTGACCACGCATACCAACCGCTTCAAGGCAATCTCTGTGGGTGCCGGCATCAGCGACTGGACCACGTACTACGTGAGCACCGACATCACGCCGTTTACGCCGCAGTACTTGGGCGCGACACCGTGGGACGATCCGCAGATCTACGCCAAGACTTCCCCGATCACCACCATCCGTCAAGCAAAGACACCGACATTGATCCAGCACGGCAGCGCAGACCGCAGAGTGCCCGTTCCGGATTCCCTTGAACTCTACCGCGGTCTGCTCGACCAGCACGTTGAGGCGCGCCTGATTCTTTACACTGGCTTTGGCCACGGCATCGACAAGCCAAAATCCGCGTTGGCGCTCCTCCAAGCAAATCTCGATTGGTTCAGCCATTACATTTGGAATGAACCCATCCCGAAGGACTCCCCGCTATATGGAAGCAGCGAACTCGAAGCGACTCGTTAGAGGAGTGCTATCACGGCGAACGGCGCTCAAGGGCCTCGGCGCGCTTGCGGCTGCGGCATCCGCTGCAAGAGTTGTCCGCGCTCAGAGTGCCACGGCACCGCTCGGCGATTCAGCGCAACTCACCGCCTTAGGACTGACGCTCAGTCCTGAGCAGCGTGCCGCCGGCATCGCGTTCCTGGACCGTCATCCCTCGATCGACACGCACAGCCACCCCGGCCGATTCTTTCTGAGGAATCTGCCGTTCCAAACGCCGACGACGCGCGCTTTCGGCGA
>DATHFB010000402.1:0-2985 GCA_035318305.1 Steroidobacteraceae bacterium
TCTTCAAACGCGGCATGAAGGGCTCTACCAGCATTGCAAAGAGAAGCATTTGCACCGCTACCTTGCCGAGTTCGACTTCCGCTACAACACGCGCACCGCTCTTGGTTACACCGACCTGATGCGCGCCGAACTCGCGGCGGCTGGCATCAAAGGCAAGCGCCTCACCTATCGACAGCCTCACAAGCAAGGCCAAATCGACGTTCGCCTAGGGCGTGTACTCATAAATGCGCGGGCAATGTCGGCTTTCGGGGTAATAGCGGACGTGGCCTGGGCATCGCGGAATGTCCGCTAATGACGGTGATCTCAACCGATCGACGCAACACCTTCTAATCTTGCCAGATGAGGAGGTATGCGCATGGATGCACGGACCTGGTTCACGCCGAAGCAGAAGGCTGAGCTCTGGGAGCGCTGGAAGAGCGGTCAATGTGTAGCGGACATTGCCCGAGCGCTCGAGAGGAGGAACAAGAGCGGTGTCTATCGGATCTTAGCTCTCAACGGAGGAATTGCGCCGGCGCCACGCCGCAGAGCTCGGGTAGCGCTGAGGGGCGATGAGCGCGAAGAGATTTCGCGTGGTATTGCGGCCGGTCAGTCGATGCGGCAAATCGCACAGAGGCTCGGGCGATCGCCCTCGACTGTCAGTCGAGAGATAAGGCGTAACGGTGGCTGCAGCGCCTACCGCGCAAGCGAAGCTGAGACGCGTGCCTGGGAGCGGGCATTGCGCCCGAAGTCTTGTCGCTTGGCGCGCCATTCGGAGTTACGATGGCGGGTCGCGCAGAAGCTCGCACTCCAGTGGTCCCCGGAGCAGGTCTCTGGCTGGCTGAAGCGACAATTCCCTGCCGACCAAGGCATGCAGATATCTCACGAGACGATCTATCGCAGTCTCTTTATTCAGACGCGCGGCGTGCTGAAGAAGCAGCTAATGGCGCACCTGCGTACAGCGCGGCAAATGCGTCAAGCCAAGGGCGGCACTACGAAGAGCGGATTGGGACAGATTGTCGATACCGTCTCCATTCGTGAACGGCCAGCCGATGCCGATGACCGTGCCGTGCCAGGTCACTGGGAAGGTGACCTTCTCTGCGGAGCGAACAACACGCACATCGTGACGCTCGTCGAACGCCATACTCGCTTTGTGATGCTTCTCAAGGTGCCGAGCAAGGACACGGCGACTGTAGTAGCCGCGCTCGGCAAGCACGTGAGCAAACTGCCTCAGCAACTGTGCCGCTCCTTGACCTGGGATCGAGGTAAGGAGATGGCTGACCACAAGAACTTCACCATCGCCACAAAAATTCAGGTTTATTTCTGCGATCCACGCAGTCCTTGGCAGCGCGGCACCAACGAGAACACCAACGGCTTACTGCGACAGTATTTCCCGAGGGGAACAGAACTATCGCGTTTCTCTCAGGCGCACCTGAACAGAATTGCCCTGCGGCTCAATCAACGCCCACGAAAGACCTTGGGCTTTGAAACACCCGCCGATAAACTACGAGCCGTGTTGCATTGACCGATTGAACCCACTACCCAAAGCGGACATTCAGCCTTGCAACGGCACAGTGCCAAGATCGAGTTGTTGCGAGGACTTCGCTAAACTGTGTCACTCATCTGAACCGCAGATTGCTGCGTGAGAGCTGGCTGATCGCGGTGCAACCCATCAGCTTCATGTCGCGCTCTATTTCAGTTCGCATCAGGCCAAGCGCCCGCTCTACGCCAGCTTGGCCGGCCGCAGCCAAAGGCCAGAGATAGTAGCGGCCGACGCCGACCGCCTTGGCGCCGACAGAGAGGGCCTTCAGGACATGGGATCCTCGCTGGACCCCGCCATCCATGAGCACGTCGATCCGATCACCCACAGCGTCAACGATTTCGGCCAGTTGATCGAATGATGACCGTGAGCCGTCCAGCTGCCGGCCGCCATGGTTGGACACGACGATGCCAGTACAGCCGATCTCTACGGCGCGCTTGGCATCGGCAGCGGACATGATGCCTTTGAGGCAGAATTGGCCGTTCCATTGTCGTACCATCTCAGCCACATCGTCCCAGTTCATGGATTGGTCAAGCATCTCCGTGAAATAACGGCCGATCGAGAGTGCACCACCGCCCATGTCAACATGCTCGTCGAGTTGGGGCAGCCTGAACCGTTCGTGAGTGGCGTAGTTGATTCCCCACATAGGCTTTATCGCGAATTGCAGCATACCCGCGAGCGTCAGCCTGAACGGTATGGAAAAGCCGGTGCGTAGATCGCGTTCGCGGTTGCCACCTGTGATGCTGTCCACGGTCAGCATCATGATTTCGACACGTGCGTCCTTGGCCCGCTGCAGCATGGCCCGGTTGAGGTCTCGATCCTTGTGAAAATAAAACTGATAGACCTGCGGCGTATCGTGCGCCTTGCGCAGCTCCTCAAGGCTCACCGTCCCAAGCGAAGATACGCCGAACATTGTGCCGTATTTCGCTGCCGCGGCGGCGACGGCACGTTCACCCTGATGGTGGAAGAGACGTTGCAAGGCGGTAGGAGAGCAATAGACCGGCAGAGCGAGCTTCTGGCCCATGACAGTGACGGAGAGATCAACGTTCTTTACGCCGCGCAGGACGTGGGGCACGAGATCACAGCTCTCGAAGCTTTTCGTGTTACGGCGGTGGGTCACCTCGTCCTCGGCGGCGCCGTCGATGTAATCGAATATTGGACCGGGCAGCCGTCGCCTGGCCAAACGCCGGAAATCATGAAAGTTGCGACAGTTGCGCAAATGCATGAGTGCTCGCGCCCAATCGATTCAAGTGTCCAGCAAATCTCGCGTCGCAGAGACCGCACATCCATCCACTGAAGTCGTCGGCGAGACTAAGCAAAAACCTTGGCGCCTGCCATGTCTGAATCTGGCACATCGCGACAGAAAACCATGGCCTGAAAACAGGTCCTGTCTTGGAGGCAACGGAAGCGCATGGACTGAGACTTCGGCTAGCTGCGACGCGAATGACCCCGAAGGGATATCAGCCGAC
>DATHFB010000403.1:0-10898 GCA_035318305.1 Steroidobacteraceae bacterium
TCCGCGTCAAGATCGTTGGTGGGCTCATCCATCACCAGAAGATTGCTGGGACGGGCGAACAGTCGCGCCAGCAGCAAACGATTGCGTTCGCCGCCCGACAGCATGCTCACGGGTGCATGCAGGCGCTCCGGCGGGAACAGAAAATCGCGAAGGTAGCCTGATACATGCCGTGCCTGGCCGTCGATGGTCACGGTGTCGCCGCTGCCGCCGGTCACGTTGTCCATGATGGAAGCGCCGGGATCCAATTGCTCGCGCTGTTGATCGAAGTAAGCGGGCAACAGGTTTGTGCCGCGCTTGATCAGGCCCGATGTCGGCTCCAATTCGCCGACCAACAGCTTGATCAGCGTGGTCTTCCCGCATCCGTTGGGCCCGATGATGCCGATGCGATCTCGGCGCTGTATGCGCGCTGAAAAATCGCGAATGATCGGCGCAGCGCCGGAAGAGTGTGTGACATGCTTCGCCTCGAACACCAATTTTCCGGATGGCGAGGCGTCCTGCGCACGCAACTCCACCGTGCCGATGCGCTCGCGCCGCTCGCGCCGCTGGATTCTCAATTGCTCGAGTGCGCGTACCCTGCCCTCGTTGCGGGTTCGCCGCGCCTCCACGCCCTGGCGGATCCACACCTCTTCCTGCGCCAATTTCTTGTCGAACAAGGCCGCGTGCTTGGCCTCGACCTCCAGGGCCGCGCGCTTTTGCAAAACATAGTCATCGTAGCCGCCGGGCCAAACGCGCAACTGCCCCCGATCCAATTCGACGATTTTGGTGGCCAACCGGCGGACAAATGAGCGGTCGTGGCTGACAAAGAACAAAGCCCCGGCATAATCGAGCATCATGTTCTCGAGCCAGGTGATGGCCTCGATATCCAGATGATTGGTCGGCTCATCCAATAACAAGACATCGGGCGCGGCGACCAGCGCTCGGCCCAACATCACGCGCCGGCGCCAACCGCCGGACAGCGCGCTCATCAAGGCATCAGCGGCCAGCCCCAATCGTGAGATCACCTGATCCACCTGCAACTCGGCCTGCCACGCATCTTCCGCCGTCTTCAATTCGACGCCGCCCAGCACCACATCTCGGACCAGCGCGTCGCTGGCGGGCGAGACCTCCTGCGCCAGGCTTGCGATCCGCGCGCCCGGGCGTACCCATACTTCGCCGCTATCGGGCAGAATTTTCCGCGCGATCAATTGCAAAAGCGAGGACTTCCCCTCGCCGTTGCGGCCGAGCAAGCAGACGCGCTCGCCCCTGCGCAGTTGCAGACTGACATCGTCGAGCAAGGGTTTGAGGCCGAAGCTGAGCGAGACTTTTTCGAGGCGAACGATAGGCATGAAGCGCCATAGTGTAAGCGATGTGAGACTCAGGTCACGGCCGCGATCTTAGGCCGCCCGCAGGGATGTGTGCGAACGCACAGCCGTCGGCGGCCCGAGCGCTTAACCTAGGCCGCAGCCTACCAGCCAGCAGTGGGAGCGAAAGGCATTGGCGCTGCGGACCCGAATTGCCGTTACTTTTCTGCTGCTACTGGCGGCGGTGCTGGCTGCTGCTCTCGGGGCGGTCCTGGCCACCAATCGCGACAGCGCGGGGCGGGAAGTCCAGCGGCAACTCGACGTCGGCGCGTTGGTATTCTCGCGCCTGCTGGAAAGCAATCGCCGTCAGCTCACTCAGGCGGCGCAAGCCGTTGCCGCCGACTATGGATTCCGCGAGGCTGTCGCGGCGCGCGACACCGACACCCTCGCTTCAGCGTTGGGGAATAGCGGCGAGCGCATCGGCGCGGCGCTGGTCGTACTCACGTCGCTGGACGGCAAGGTCATCGCGGCCTCCGGTACCCACCTGCCGGCAGGGGTTGCCGCGGACAGCGCGGCAAGCATGATGGTGGATCGGGGACGCATCTACCAAATCGTGACCGTGCCGGTGCGCAGCCCGCTGCCCGTGGCCTGGATCGCCATGGGTTTTGAAATTGATCAAAAGGCCGCGCGCGAGTTGGCCGACATCACAGGCCTCGCCGTGACATTGTCCGTGCATGCCGGCGGCCGCTGGGCGGACGTCATCAGCACCGTGTCCGGCGGCACCCGGCGGACGACGGACGTGGTGACGCGCCGAATCGAAATGTCCAAAGTGGGCGACACCGAGATCGTTGCCGTGCTGTCGCGTTCGCTGGCAGACGCACGCGCGCCATTCGAGCGCCTCACAAAAGTTCTATTCGTGATCGGGGGTGTGAGCCTGGTCGCCTTCGCCTTGGCTGCCTTCTGGCTGGCGCGCAACATTACGCGTCCTTTGCAGGACCTGACCAAGGTGGTTGATCGGATGCGCGCCGGAACCTACGACGCGCAGCGAAACGTGCAGCGCGGCGATGAACTGGGCGTGCTCGCCGAAGGCCTGCACCTGATGCAAACGGCCGTCCAAACCCGTGATCAATCCATCAGGCGCCTGGCCTACGAAGACGCACTGACGGGCCTGATGAATCGGACGGCCTTCGGTGCCGCACTGAGCGATGCACTGCGCGAAGCCGATGGTGCGCTCATCGGCGTCGTGGTCATCGATCTGCATCGATTTCGCCGCATCAACGAGCATTTGGGATATTCCGTGGGCGATGCGGTGCTCACCGAAATCGCGGCTCGCATCGCCGCGGTGCCTTCGGTCAGTTCGGCGGTTGCGCGGCTTGCGGCCGATCAGTTTGCCGCGTTCACTAAGCTGAACGACCGCGCCGGTCTGCACGCCTGGGGCACCTCCCTGCTGCTGGCACTGGCCGATCCGGTGTTCGTGGAAGCTCAGCCGATCGACATCAGCGCGACCCTGGGATTGGCCTCATCGGCCGATGGCGCCTGCTCGCACGACGAATTGATGCGATGCGCGGATTTGGCCTTGGAATGCGCGCGGCGTGAGAAGCGCGCACAGTCGATTTACGAGGAGGCGCTCAAGCCGGCGGCTCGGGATCAACTCTCGTTGCTGGGCGAGTTGCGCCACGCCGTCGAGCACGATGAGTTGCGTTTGTACTTCCAGCCGAAAATCGAACTGAACACCGGCCGCGTCGCGGGCGCCGAGGTTCTGCTTCGCTGGCAGCATCCGATACGCGGCTTGTTGACGCCGGTGGATTTCATCCCTTTCGCCGAACAAACCGGATTCATACGCTGGTTGACGCGTTGGATTCTGGATCACTCGATGGCGCAAGCGGCGGAATGGCATCGCGCGGGCATGGCGCTGAACCTCGCCGTGAACATCAGCGCCGAGGACATCGGCGACTCACGCTTCGATTCCCGGGTCGCCTTGCTGTTGAGCCGCCACCAGCTGCCGCCGACGCTGCTGACCTTGGAGCTGACCGAAAGCGGCGCCATCGAAGATCCGGCGCGGGCGCTGCACATGCTCGACGCCATCGCCGCATTGGGTGTGAGCTTGTCGATCGATGATTTCGGCACCGGGTATTCCTCGTTGAGCCATCTGGCACGCATGCCCGTTCATGAAATGAAAATCGATCGTAGTTTCATTCAAAACCTGGAGTCCGATCCCGAGTTTGCGACCGTCGTGCGCTCGGCGATCGACATGGGACACGGCTTGGGATTGAGGGTGGTTGCGGAGGGCATCGAGACCGCGGCGGCGGCCGGCCGGCTGCGCGACTTCGGTTGCGACATTGCGCAGGGATACTTCTATGCCAAACCCATGCCCCTTGAGTCCTTCGAGATATGGCTCAAAGACAAGCCTCGCGTACCGATTATCGCGATTCCGGCCGCCTTCACCGTGGACGATGTGACCGACACGGTGAGCTTGGCGACGTTCTGACCGCGTAAAATTTACATTCCGCCGGCGTGGCCTCACTGCGCCAGGCCCACGACACATCGCAACGCAGCAATGGACAGGCGAAGCGTTTATTAACAAAATGAATCGCGTGAACCTCGTAAGCGAAGTGTTGGATGGCTTGGGCCGCTGGTACGTGGCGATTCCGCCGTTTCTCATCGTCAGCTTTCTGGCCGCGCTATTCTTTGTGACGGGCGAGGGCCAGGCGCGGCTGCAGGAGGCGGGTGAGCGGTTGCAGAAATCCGCGGCGCGTGAGCAGGGCATCGAGGCGTTGCAAAATTCGCTGGCACGATCCGTGGGCGCGCAGCACGGGTTCTTGCTCACGGGCGACCAGCATTACCTCGAAACCTACGACCGAGTCGTAGCCGACGTAGAACCGCGATTGGAAAACCTGCGCTTGGCGTACGTCGGATCAGATGCCGGCCTTAGCCAAGTGCGAGATCTGCATGTCCTGATCGGCAAGCGGCTGGCGGATCTATCGATGATTCTGGCGATACAACGGACCCAGGGAGTCCCTGCGGCGGTTGCGCTCGTGAAAACCAGCGTCGGTTCCGATACCGGCACGATAATCGGCGGCATTCTGGATCAGCTGCGCGAACGCGAAGCGCTCGAACACAATGCCGCCACGGCGCACTGGGCCGGTTCCTTGACCTTGAGCCGTTGGATTACGCTGTCCGGCACGATTTTCAACATGCTGCTGGTGTTCGTCGCCTCGCGCCTGGTGTGGCTGGATATGCGTCGACGCACGGCGCTCACTGCTGAGTTGCGTGATCAGAAGCAGCAGCTCGAGCGTCAGGTCGAAGACAGGACCCGCGAACTGGTCGAGCTCTCCACCCATTTGCAAGACGTCGCGGAACGCGAAAAGGCCAGCTTGGCGCGCGAATTGCACGACGAGCTCGGCGGCCTGCTCGTGGGCGCGCGCATGGACATCTCATGGGCCGAACAGCACTTGGGCAAAGACCATCCTGACCTGAAGCTACGGCTCGATCGCGTGCAGCAAAATCTTGCCGCCGGAGTCGATTTGAAGCGGCGCATCATCGAGGAGTTGCGCCCGACGCTTCTGGATAATGTGGGCTTGTTCGCCGCGTTGCGCTGGCAAATGAAGGAGACCTGCGGAAGCGCGGGACTGAAGTGCATCGAGTCATATCCCGATGAGGAGCCCCGCTTCAAGTCCGAGGCTTCGATCGCCTTGTTTCGAATCGCGCAGGAAGCCTTCAGCAACATACTGAAACATTCGGGCGCGAAAACCGCGGACATCAGCCTGGACATGGACGATGAAACCCTGCTGCTGCGCATTGCCGATGACGGGATCGGCATTCCGGTAGGCCAATTCATGGCAATCGCATCGCACGGACTCGCCTCGATGCGCCATCGAGTCCGAGCACTGGGCGGGCGATTGGATGTCAGGAGTCCGCCCTCCGGCGGCACGATGCTCATCGTGCAGATTCCGATCGCCAACGCCATAGCACAGGTCGGTGAACCAGAACCTGGTTAAATTCTGAGCTCGCCCTTTGAGATCGCTGCGAACAGCGCGGCGTCGAGGGGCACGTAGCGCTGCGATCGCGGATCATCGAAGTAGAGCGGATCGCTGACCCGTGCAGGATCAAAGCCGGCCTGCACGAGATCCTGCTTGCGCGGTTTGAAGGTGGCCGTGGCCTCGAGCGTGGACACAATCCGCAAAAATACCGGGCGCGCGTAAGGCGGCAAGCGCGTCGCGACCTCGGCGCGAAACGCGGCGAGATCAAATTCGCCATTGACCACCAGCGCTGCTGTTCCGGCGCGCCCGTCAGCACCCGGCACCATGAGACCGTAGACAACTCCGTCGATGACGCCGCGGCTCGCCGTGAGCGCGCTCAAGACTTCCGCGGTCGAGACGTTTTCGCCCTTCCAACGATACGTTTCGCCGACACGATCAACGAAGTAATAAAATCCTCGCTTGTCACGGCGCATCAGGTCGCCGGTGCGATACCAGGCATCGCCCTCTTTGAAGACATTGCGCAGCATTTTGCGCGCCGATGCTGCAGCGTCGGCATAGCCTTCAAACCGGCCCGCACGCTGCCCATCCGCTTCAGGCAGCAGTCCCACGGCTTCGCCAATTTCATCAGGCAAACAGCGCTCGCAGAACCCTTCGGCGTTGCGTTGCGGCTCCGATGTTTCGAGATCGAATCGCAGCAACGCCACCGGCAAGCGGCTTGACAGAAACGCCGGTATCCGCCCGATGGCGCCCGGCTGCCCCTCGCAGTTGTACAAGGAAAAATTGCCCTCGGTCGAGGCGTAGTACTCGAGAATGCGCGGAATTCGAAACCGCGTCTTGAATGGTTCCCAGACTTCCGGCCGCAAGCCATTGCCGCACGCCATGCGCAGCGAGTGTTCGATCTCGACGGGCTGGTACGGCGTGTTGACCAGGTAGCGGCACAGCTCGCCGATATACTGAAACAGCGTACAGCGTTCATCGCGCACGTCGCGCCAAAAATCAGTTGCCGAGAATCGCCGGCGGATCACCACCGCCCCGCCGCTCACCAGCGTCGCGAAGGTCGCCACCACGCCGCCGACGCTGTGATAAAGAGGCAGGCAATTGAACATGCGATCGCCCGGCCGTGTGTCCATCATGCCGGCGAACCAATGGCTCCATTGCATCAAACGGTAATGGCTCACCCTCGCCGCTTTCGGCAAGCCGGTCGTACCGGAGGTGTAAATGTACAGCGCAGTCGCGTCGATGCCAGGCGCTGCGAACTCCGATGCGAGCAGCGGCTCTCCCGCCACGGCCGCAAGTTCAGCCTCGAGAGGTGCAAGATCCAGTGTGCTCGATCCCAGTACCCGGCAGGCAAGGCCCGGCGGCAATTGCGTGCGAATTGCTGCGACACGGGGCGCGAGATCGGCGCCGGCAATCAGATACTTTGGGTATGCGATATTGATCGAGTGCGCCAGCACGTCGCCGGCGAGTTGAGAATTGATCAGCGCCACCACGACGCCGATGCGCGTCAGCCCAAGCCAGATGGGCAGATACTCGGCGCAGTTCGCCATCAGCAGCGAGACGGCATCTCCGCTCTCGAGGCCTTGCGAGATGGCCCAGCGGGAATATTGATTGCACCGCTCCCCCATTTGACGGTAAGTCATCGCAGATTCGGTGGAGACCAGTGCGGGCGCGGCGTCGAATTCCAGACTCAAGCGGGCGATCAGGTCGGGAAGCGTCACACCCTGATCGCCGATGGTTGCCGTCTTTGCCAGCGCCCGAAGCCAAGCGTCGCGGGCGAATTTTGAATCGACGTCACCGGGCTGCGTCACGGAAATGGCCATTTGAACGTCATCTTGGGAATTACGAACCATACCACGACTACCTGCATCGTTCGATATACACTGACGCAACCTCATCACCTAAAATTTGCAAGAATGAAGCGCGAAACCATCGCAATCCACGGGGGCTTCGACTCCGACCCCACGACCAAGGCAGTCGCCGTGCCGATCTACCAAACGGCCGCGTATTCCTTCGATAGCGCGGAGCACGGTGCCGCGTTGTTCAACCTGGAGGTGCCGGGATATCGGTATTCGCGCATCAGCAATCCGACCACCGATGTCCTGGAGCAGCGGGTCACCGAACTCGAGGGCGGCATCGGCGCGTTGAGCGTCAGCTCGGGACAAACGGCGCTTTTCTATGCAGCGATGAATGCGC
The DNA here is from genome assembly GCA_035318305.1 of Steroidobacteraceae bacterium. Lineage (GTDB taxonomy): Bacteria > Pseudomonadota > Gammaproteobacteria > Steroidobacterales > Steroidobacteraceae > Bog-1198. Next base: position 7,454 of record DATHFB010000403.1, read on the forward strand.
TGGAGATGGGCCGCAATCTCGTCTCGGTGCCGCAGCTTTACGGCACGACCTACACGTTGTTCGCCCACATCCTGCCGAAGATGGGGATCGAGGTACGATTCGCAAAATCCGACCGTGCCGCCGATCTTGAAGCGTTGATCGACGAGAATACACGCGCCATTTTCTGCGAAACCGTCGGCAATCCGGCCGGCAATGTCTGCGATCTCGAGGCGCTCGCGACCCTCGCACATCGCCACCGCATGCCATTGATCGTCGACAATACGGTGGCGACGCCGATGTTGGTTCGGCCCGTCGACTATGGCGCGGACGTTGTCGTTCACTCCTTGACGAAGTTCATGGGTGGTCACGGCACCACGCTCGGCGGCATCATTGTCGACTGCGGGCGGTTTCCGTGGATTGCCCATGCGGCGCGTTACCCCATGTTCACGCAGCCGGACGAGTCGTATCACGGTTTGGTCTACACCGATCACTACGGCGCTTCTGCGTTCATCGGCCGCTGTCGCAGCGTGTATCAACGCACGGTGGGGGCGGTACTCTCCCCGATGAGTGCGTTCTTGCTGCTGCAAGGCATAGAAACGGTGGCCTTGCGTGTCGACCGGCATGTCGAGAATGCCCGCAAGGTGGCCGATTTCCTACGCGCCGACGAGCGGGTGGAATCGGTGAATTTCGCCGGATTTTCCGACAATCCGTACTACCCTCTTGTGCAAAAATATCTCGGCGGCCGGGCCTGCTCTCTCATGACCTTCGAGATACGCGGCGGGTTGCCGGCCGGCATGCGTTTCTACAATGCCCTCAAGCTGTTCAAGCGCTTGGTCAATCTGGGCGACGCCAAATCCCTGGCGTGCCATCCCGCATCGACCACGCATCGCCAAATGTCGCCGCAGGAACAACTGGCCGCCGGGGTCGGTCCCGGCAGTATTCGCTTGAGCGTGGGCATCGAGCACATCGATGACATCCTGGTCGATTTGGATCAAGCACTCGGCGCCGCCGTTTGAACCAGAAATCATTGCCGGATGCGATTCCGGCGTTATTTCCGAAAGCTTCGGACCGGGATCGGATCGGCAGCTGGCTCACCCTCGAGTTGGAAGCATCCTTGAGGCGTGTGCAGGCCGGACCGGTCGCGCCGACCATCGACATGCCGGCATTTCGCGCCGAGCTGGAAACTTTCGATTTCAGCAAGCCGCGGCCGCTCGAGGATGCATTGCGCTGGACGATCGAGCGCATGGAACATGGCATCGTGCAAATGGCGAACCCGCGCTACTTTGGCCTGTTCAATCCGGGCGCGAATTTTCCTTCGCAATGCGCCGATCGTATCGCCGGAACCTTCAATCCGCAGCTCGCCAGTTCGGCTTCCTCGCCGGTGCCCGTGGCATTGGAAAGCCATGTCATTCGAGCAGTGGCGCGCCGCGCGGAACTCGGCGAAGAGTCAACGGGACACTTTGCGACGGGCGGGTCCGAAGCGAATTACACCGCTCTGCTCTGTGCACTGACCGCCGCTCATGCGAATTTCTCGAGCCAAGGCGTGCGCGCTTTTGCGGGGCCCGTAAAATTCTATACCTCCCGCGACTGCCACATCGCGTGGCTGAAAATAGCGCATCAAGCGGGCGTGGGACGCGAGGCATTGCGCCTGGTCGATACGGACGGCCGCGGCCGGATGGATCCGCAGGCACTGCTGCGGGCGATCGCCGCGGACCGCGCCGCAGGAGCCGTTCCGCTGATGGTGGTTGCGACGGCCGGAACCACGGGCGGCGGAATGATCGATCCCTTGCATGCTTGCGCTGACATCGCGAAACAGCAGGACCTTTGGCTCCACGTTGATGCTGCCTGGGGGGGCGCCGCACTCGCCTCGAATCGCCTGCGCAGCGTGCTCGCCGGCATCGAGCGTGCCGACTCGATTACCATCGATGCTCACAAATGGCTGGCGACGACGATGGGATGCGCGATATTCCTGACCCGGCGCGCCGATCTGTTGTCCGAGGCCTTTCACGCCTCGACCAGCTTCATGCCGTCGAGCATCTCGGGCGTGGATCCGTATTTGAACAGCGTGCAATGGTCGCGACGCTTCTTGGGTCTGCGCTTGTTCCTGGCGTTGACGGCGGCCGGTTGGGAGGGCCTGGGCGCGCATGTGGAACGCGGCGTGGAAGTCATCGAGCGCATCAAGGAAGGGCTGGTTGCCTTGGGCTGGACAATTGCCAACGATTCGCCTCTGGCAGTCCTCGACGCCATACCCCCCGCCGGCTTTGGCGATGTGCGAGCCCTGGTGCGTCGGGTGGTGGCCGCCGGTCGAGCCTGGGTCGCTCCTACGCTGTTCGAGGGCCGGGACGTGGTGCGGATATGCGCGACGAATGGCGAAACCAGGACCGAAGACGTGAATGCGCTGATCGCAGCGCTCAATGAGGGGGTTTGAGAGCCTAGGGCCCTGAGAGCCTGGGCCCTTAAGCGCGCTGAGCGCGCTGCGACAAGGTGCGGTCGACCAGCGCCTCGATGGATTGGAGCGAGTGAAAATTCTCCGGGGTGATGTCCCCCTGTGCGATGGCGATGTCGAATTCCACCTCGACAGCCAGCATCAGGTTCACCATTTTCAAGGAACTGATCCCTAAATCGCTCAGTTGAGCATCCAGCGGAAACGGCGTTGGCATGACGCTGCCCGCCCCCAATACCGCCCTGACCAGCGAAATTAGCCGGTCGCTCACCCCTTCCTTCGACTGCGAATCCACTCGATGCTTCTCCCGAAGAAACCAGGGCCGGATCATACCGCGTAGCGCAGGATACGGAATACAAACCAGGTTTTACATATGTTTGTAAAAGAGTGTAGCGTCTCTAGGTAACGATATATTTACCCCCCAAGTTATTGTCCCTCTGAGTACGGGCCCGCATAATCGCCCGGTTAATTGGCTCTTGAGGCGTTTGAAATGGCAATAGAGACTCACCGGCTCCCCGGTACCCGCATTCCCAATGCCCGGCAAAACGACCTGACGGCGCGCGCGCGCGCCGCTGCCGAGGTGGCCAAGGCCAATGCACCGGCGGTCGACGCCGAAGCCCGGTTCCCCGGCGAAGCCTTCGCGGAGCTTCGCAAGCAGCGCCTGCTCGGCATCCAGGTTCCGCAGTCCCTGGAGGGCGAAGGCGCCACCATCGCGGAAATCGCCGATGTTTGCTACATCCTGGGCCAGTCCTGCTCTTCGACGGGCCTGATTTACGCCATGCACCAAATCAAGATGGCGTGCATCGTGCGTCACTTCAAGAACAACCCCCCCCATGAGCGCATTTTACGCCGCATCGCCGGCGAGCAATTGCTCATGGCGTCGTCGACCACGGAGGGCCAGGCCGGCGGCAATGTCCGATCCAGCGAGGCCGCCGTCGAGCCCGACGGCGCTCAGATCACGCTCGAACGCAAGGCCACCGTCATCTCCTACGCCGTGGAGGCGGACGGCATCGTGACGACCGC
>DATHFB010000404.1:0-2341 GCA_035318305.1 Steroidobacteraceae bacterium
TGTCGACGCTTTGAGTCACGGCCGCTTGGGCTATATTCATCTGCCTGACATGGGCGACGCAGGAATTCGCGAGTTCATCAAGTGGTGGTATCCGCAGGTGCGCAAGGAAGGACTGGTCGTCGACGTGCGCGATAACGCCGGCGGCAACGTTTCAGAAATGCTCATCGAGCGATTGGCAGGCGTTCTGCAGGAGACCCGCTTCGGGCGCAATCATGCGGCTGCCGGCACGTATCCCAGCGTCGTGCAGCCCGGCCCCAAAGTCGCACTGATCAACGAGGGCACCTCGTCGGACGGCGATATTTTCTCCTACCAATTTCGGCAATGGAAAATCGGCCGGCTGATCGGCAAGCGCACCTGGGGCGGCGTGGTGGGGATCAGCGACCATGGAACATTACTCGACGGCGGCAAGGTGTTTGTGCCAGAGTTCGGTACGGCGGATGAAAACGGCCGTTGGATAATTGAAGGACACGGGGTCGATCCCGACATCGTGGTCGAGCAGGATCCAGTGGCTGTATTGAATGGACATGACCCCCAATTGGAGCGCGGTATTCAGGAACTCTTGGAACTTCTGCCGGCGACGCCGGGCGGCCTGCCGCGTCGACCCGTCTCACCCATCAAATCCGAGGTGCATTGAGCGTGTCGGAACTCGCCTCCATTGGTTTGGCGCGAGTGACCGATGCCCGCGAAATTGCGGAGATGTCCCGCGATCTCATTGAACAGGGATTGACCTGGTCGTGGACGCCGGCGCGAGTGCAGCATTTTATCGCAGGGCCCGAATCATCCGTGGTGGTCGCGCGCCGCGAGCAACGGATTGCCGCATTCGCCATCATGCATTTCGGCGACGACGTCGCGCACTTGAACCTGCTTGCGGTAGCGCCGGAACATCGGCGTCAGGGCATCGGATCCCAGCTAATGGACTGGCTGACCCGGACCGCGCTCGAAGCCGGCGTGTTTCGCATCAATCTGGAATTGCGCACCCACAACGATGCGGCGCGAATTTTCTACGCGCGCTTGGGCTTCGATCAATTGGGCATTGTGCAGGGCTACTACCAGGGCCGCGAGGCGGCGCTGCGAATGTCGCGGCACTTGGCAAAGACCTGACGTCAGGCGGATCGGGCGCGTCCGGCAACCGCCCTGTCGCGGCCCAGGTCGGGTTGTTGAGCCCGCGGCTTGGCCGCGCCGAGCGGAAAGATCACGGTCACGCGACATCCGCGGCCGGGCCCGGTATCGACGGTCATTTCACCGGCGGCATCCCGCACGCGATCGGCGACGCTCCACAGGCCGAATCCATGCGCCCGCGGCTCGAATAAACTCAGTTGCCACTCGAAGCCGACACCGCGATCTTCGACAACGGCGCGCAATTCGTCGGGGGCGCGCGTGATCGTGACCATTGCCGCTTGCACGCCGGAATGCTTGATGACGTTGCGCAGCAGTTCCCGGATGACCTTGAACACGAGTACGCGCATGTCGATATCGATGCCGGTCTCATCCGCGTCGACACATAATTCAACCTGCAGATTGTCCTTGCTTCGCATGTAGACGCTGAGCCACTTCAGCGCCGGCTCCAAACCCAGCTCATAAAGACCCGGAGGACTCAAGTCGGCAATGACCCGTTGCGCAATGGCCTGCACTTCGCGCACGGTATTGGTCGCTTCGCCGAGAAGCAGGCGGATTTCGGGCGGCGAACGCCGCACCAAGGAATCGAGGGTCATCGACAGTCCGACCAACTGCTGGCCAATGCCATCGTGCAGGTCCACGGCAGTTGCCCGCCGCGCCCGCTCTTCGGCACCCACCAATTCGCGCGCATAGATTTTCAATCGCTCCTGCTTTTGGCGCAGCCGCTCGTTGAGTGCGACCAGCTCCGTCACGTCGCGCGCCACGCCCCACAGACGCACCAGCTTGCCCTGTTCGATGACACCGCGAAACCCGGTGATGTAGGTGCGCTGCTGCGATTCAACCGCCATCGTGAATTGCAGTCCGTCCATCAAATAGCCCTGATGCGGCGCCGCGCCCAAATGATCGATGAAGGTTCGCACCCAGGGTGCGTCGCTGCGCCACTGACGCGCATCCGCCTCTGGCACGCCCATGTGCCGATTCAAGCGCAGGTAACTCAAGTTGCTCTCGGCAATGTAGGCATGCGCCTGCAGCCAGGCGATTTGATCGCCCATCGGCAGATTCGGATCCATGGGTTGCGACAGTTCAACACGCCACACGGCCTCCGAACTGTGTTCGATGAAGTTGCGATATCGCTCATCGCTGGTATGCAACAGCTGAAACGCGTTGCGCTTCTCGAGCAGCACCACGGTGAGCAGGAAATTAATCACGACCAGGGTCGCAAGAT
>DATHFB010000405.1:0-4226 GCA_035318305.1 Steroidobacteraceae bacterium
CCGTAGTCCACCAATTGAAAATAGGTGCCGCCGGCCGGCAGCGGCTCGAGTCCGGAACCTCGCAAGAATCCGGCCAGCAAATCACGCTTGGCCTCGAAGAACGCCGCGAGCCCCTGCCATGCGTCGGGGTATGCGGAAAGATAGCGGGCGATCGCATATTGAAGCGGTGAGGCGATACTGAACGTATTGAATTGATGCACTTTGCGAAGTTCGCGCGTCATGGCGGGCGGCGCGACGCAATAGCCCACGCGCCATCCCGTCGCGTGCAGCGTTTTACCGAAAGAAAACACCGCATAGCTGTGCTCGCGCAATTCTGAGTGGGCCAGCACCGACTGATGGCGGCGCCCGTCGAACAGCACGTGTTCATACACCTCATCGGCGATCACTGTGATCGGCCGATCGCGGATGCAGGCGGCAAGCTGATCGAGATCCTCGCGCGTGGCCACAGTGCAGCTGGGGTTTTGCGGACTGTTGATGATGATGAGCCGCGTACGATCGCTCAAATTGCGGCGCACCTCATCCCAGTCGAAGCGAAATGCCGGAGGCGCCAGTGCAATACGCAGGCAACGGGCGCCGGCGAGGCGCACCGCCGGCTCATACGAATCGTAGGCGGGATCGAAAATGATCGCCTCATCGCCCGGCCCCACGGCGCTTTGAATGGCGTCATACAAGGCTTCGGTGCCGCCGCAGGTCACCGTGATCTCGGTAGACGGATCAAAACGACGCTGGTAACAAACCTCGAGCTTGTCGGCAATTTGCTCGCGCAGCTCCAAGGTGCCCTCCATCGGCGCATATTGATTGCGTCCCTCCGCAATGACCTCGGTCAGCGAAGTCGATAAGCGCGGGTCGATGGCATAATCTGGAAATCCCTGGCCGATGTTCAGGGCGTTTTCCTCGATTGCGCGGCGTGACATCACGGTAAAGATCGTGGTGCCGACATCCGGTAATTTGCTGCTGAATCGCAAATCAACGCTCCAGGTTTTGCAGTCCGCCGGCCAGCGAGCGCGCGCTGATTCCGCGCTTGCGCAACTGCTGTGCAGCGGCCAGGCTGCGCTTGCCCGTCGCGCACACCAGCAGGACGTCGCGCGCGGGCTCGAGCAGAGCGGGGTTCGCCAGCAGATTCGCCATGGGTATGTGCCGGGCGCCGGCGGGCCGCGCGGCAACTTCCTCAGGGCTGCGAATATCGATTACCTCGAGGCCGCGCTCTGCGGCCGCAGCCAGCGAGCTCAACGCAATCTCAATGCCCGGATCTTCGCGAGTCAGCTCATGGATATGCGCGCACGCCGGAGCCACGCATTCGACGCGCCGCGGCGCCTTGATCTTCAGGCTGGAGAAATTCATGAAGTCCAGCAGCAGCAGTTCGCCCTCGAGCTGGCCATTCATCTGCAACAGGATTTTCAAGGTCAACAACGCCTGCAAAGTGCCGAACGCACCAGGCACCGGGCCCAGCACGCCGGCCTCGGCGCAATTGCCGACCACGCCATCGGCAATGGCATCCGGCCATAAGCAGCGCAGGCACGCGTGCTCAAGGTCGGGTTTGTAGACCTGAAGCTGCCCTTCGTACTGGTACACGCTGGCAAAAATAGCCGGCTTTTGCGCGAGTACGGCGGCATCGTTGATCAAGTACTTGGTCCGAAAATTGTCGCGGCAATCAACGACAATGTCATAGGTGCGAATCAATTCAAGCGCGTTGTCGGCATTGAGTCCGGCGCCGTGCGTTTCTACCTGCACGCAAGGATTGATGTCGCTCACGGCCGCGCGCGCCAAGTCCACTTTGGGTTTTCCGACTTCGGACAATGCGTAGATCGGTTGGCGATGCAGGTTGCTGGCATCCAAGACGTCGGCGTCTACCAGCCCGAGGCAACCCACGCCCGCGCCGGCCAAGTACTGCAATACCGGACTACCGAGGCCGCCTAAGCCAACGATGAGGACACGGGCGCGCGCCAAAGCCGCCTGGCCCTTTGCGCCGATCTCTTTGAGCAGCAACTGCCGGGAATAGTCGGGCTGCATCAATACTCAGACGGGCTCCGTGGGATTGGGCACCGCGACGCGATGATGATGGTGTTCCGCGTGTTCCGCATGCTGCGGCGCCGCCGCACAGCGCTCGCAGTTTACCCAGCCTGAATCACCGCTGCGGTAATGCTCCTTCTTCCAGATCGGTACGCGGTGCTTTACCTCATCGATGATGAACCGGCATGCATCGAAAGCTTCGCCGCGATGCGCGGAACTGACGCCGACCCAGACCGCCATGTCGCCCACGCTCAAGGAGCCCACGCGATGGATGCACAGCGCGTGTTTTACCGGGAATCGCCGCAACGCTTCAGCGACGATACGGTCGCCTTCCTTGACCGCGAGTTCCTGAAAAGCCTCGTATTCCAGCCTGGTGACTTCTTGGCCCTCGTTCAAATCACGCACCCAGCCTTCGAAACTGACGTAGCCGCCGGCGCTCGAAGTCTGAAGCTCGCGTCGCGCGCTTTGCGTGTCGATTGCGCCTTCAGTAAAACGAAAATGCATCATCCGCCCGCCACCGGAGGGATGAACACGACGGCATCGCCAACGTTGAGCTTTCGCGACCAGTCGCTGAATTCACTGTTAACCGCCACCTTGAGTTGATCGCGCGACAACGTGAAGCCGTAGCGCGCGACGAGTTCTTCGTAGAGGCCGGCGGGCGTGGAGGCGGAAGTCTCGAGCGTTTCTTCCGAACGCCCAGCCTGTTCGCGCATCAATGCGTAATATTGAATTTTCAGTTGCATGGGAGCTTTATCGAGAGTGGCTACGGCTTGACGGTATTCTTCGGGTGTATTCACATTGTCCAATGCGCGAGTGTCTTGCGGCTCGAGCAGCCGCGCGCCATGACGGATGAGAAATTTCCGGGGACAGTGCGCGCCGCCGGCCTGATAGTCGGCCAGCGCTTCGGCGGCAGAGGGTTCCCAAATGGCGCAAAGCGGTTCTGGCAACCCATCGTGCGCGCTCGTGTAGGCCGTGGCGAGGGCGGCCGCATCACGCCGGCGCAGAAGAAAATCGAGCGCGGCATCCGACAGATACGGCAAATCGCAGGCGAGCACCAGCCAGGCCGCCTTGGGGTGCGCGGCGAGCGCGGAGCGGATGCCGGCAATTGGGCCTTCTCCCGCCACCGAGTCCACAATCATCGGCCGCTGCGCCCGCGTTGGGTCCAAAGTCTGATCGGCACGCACCGACACGAACACATTCATGACATGCCGGCTCGCCAGTTCGAATGCTCGATCCAGCTGAGTCTTGCCCCGGTACTTGAGGGCCGCCTTGTCGAGCCTCATGCGGCGGCTCGAGCCGCCGGCGAGAATGAGTCCGTATACCGGGGAGGGGAATTCGCTCACGATTCGGCCGCCGCGTAGCTGCTTTTGCCGCCCTCTTTCGCCAGCAAGCGCACGTCGCCGATGACGATGCGGTGCGACAACGCCTTGCACATATCGTAAACGGTCAGCGCGGCGATGCTGGCGCCGGTAAGCGCTTCCATCTCGACGCCGGTCTTGTGATGAACTGTCACGGTGCAGCGAATAATGGCGGTGTCGCCCTCCAAATCAATGGCGATGTGACAATTCTCGATCCCCAAAGGATGGCAAAACGTGATGAGTTCGTGAGTGCGCTTTGCGCCCATGACTCCGGCAACGATTGCGGTATCAAAAACCGGCCCTTTTGGCGAGCGCAGGCCGCTGGCGCGCAACGCCGCGGCGACTGCGGCGGGAAATTTTACGCGCGCCTCGGCGGTGGCGCTTCGTTTCGTCGCCGCCTTGTCGCTGACATCGACCATGGTGGGACGGTGATCGGCATCCAAATGGGTAAAGGACATGGGTTCAACCGCCGATGTAGTACATCTCGATCTTCTTCGTCTCGGGCGTAGCGCGCCTCAGTTCCTCACGAAGTTCGCTGTAGCGATCGGTGCGCCCCAACCAGGCGCCGCGAATGATGCGCAGCAATTCGGCATCATCGGCACCCTCTCGCATCGGGGCCCGCAAATCGATTCCCTGCGTCGCGAACAGGCAGGTGTAGAACTTGCCCTCGGAGGATAGGCGCGCGCGGCTGCACGCACCGCAAAATGGCTGCGATACGGACGAAATAAAGCCGACTTCGCCGCCGCCGTCATCGAAACGCCAGCGTTGCGCGACTTCACCATGGTAATTTTGCGACACCGGGTGCATGGGCCATCGAGCTTTGATTTGCGCGGCAAGTTCACGCGACGGCACCACCAT
>DATHFB010000406.1:0-5603 GCA_035318305.1 Steroidobacteraceae bacterium
TTGTGCAACGCCGCCGGTTTTGGGTGAACAGGCGGTGATAAACAGGGTGCCGCCCAGGCACACATAAGCAATTGCGCGAGCCGGAATCGATTTATTGTTCATGGTTTTCTTTGGCCAACTCCGTACGGTGCCACCATCCACCACCCAGTGCTTGAAACAGCGCCGCGGTGTCGGCAAAACGGTTCGCCTGAGCCTGGATCAAATTGATCCGCCCTTGTTGATAGGCTTGTTGTGCCGTCAACAAGGCAAGATAGCTCGCGTAGCCGCCTTGCCATTGGCGCTGCGCCAAATCCAGCGTCACCTTGGCCGCATCGGCTGCGTTTGCCGCAGCCTTGACCGCCTCGGCGTCTTGCTCGAGCGCCGTCAATGTGTCGGCGACATTCTGAAATGCGGTCAATACCGTGCTGCGGTACTGCTCGGCCGCTTGCTCGTAAGCGGCCTTAGCCGCGCGCTCCTGATGCAACAATGTGCCGCCTTGGAAAATCGGCGCCGTCGCCGCCGCTCCCACGCCCCAAAATCCCGTTCCCGACGTGAACAACTGGTTCATGGCGGTCGCGGTACTGCCCGCATTGGCCGTCAATACGATATTGGGCAGCCGATTCGCTATGGCGATGCCGATCTTGGCGCTGGCATCGTGCAGATTGGCCTCGGCCTGGAGCACATCGGGGCGCTGCGACACGAGCGCAGACGGCAGGCTGAGCGGCAGGTCTTCAGGCAGTTGCAGAGTCGACAGCTCGAACTTTTCCACCGGCGCTTGATTCGGAAAACGGCCGGCCAGGACTGCAAGCAGGTCGCGCAGCTGGGCTTGCTGCTTGATGAGCGGCGGCAGCGTGGCGCTGACTTGCGCCAGCAGCGCCTCTTGGGCGGCGACATCCAGACGGCTGGCGTAGCCCTTGTCAAATTGGTACTGGAGAATTTTAACGGTATTGGCCGTGCTGTCGATGAGTTCGTGGGTCGCATCGATCTGCATCTGCACGGCGCCAATTTGTATAGCCGTGACCACCACATTGGAGGTCAACGTGGTGTAGGCCGCGATCATTTGAAATCGAACTTCTTGTGCCTGCGCTGCCAACGACTCGACCGTGCGGCGATTCAGGCCAAACACATCCGGTACGTATGAAACGCTGACTTGCGGCGTGAAAAGATTGTAAAGAAACGTGTTTGAATTCAGCGCCGGCGAAATTTGTTCAGATTGTTTCTGGCGAGTGGCCGAAAAATCGGCCTCGACGCTGGGATAGTAGACTCCCCGTTGAGCCAGGACGTTTTCTCGTGCCACCGTCAACGCTGCCCGCGCCGCTTTCAGGTCGTGATTGTTCGACAGTGACTGCTCGATCAGCTCGTTGAGGGGTACGGAATGAAACAGCGTCCACCAGTCCGCCGAGATGTCGGCTCCTAGGGCGAAGCGTTGCGCCTGTCCACCCGAGACATTCGGCGTCGCGGTGGTGGCTGCCAAGGGCTGGGCCGTGTAGTCGCTCACCTCCGGAGGGGCAGGCCTCTTGAAGTTAGGACCCACGGCGCATCCGGCCATGAGCAGCATGAGGCCCGCCATGACAGGCGGCACGTGCGATTTACACAGGTGCATTGTGCAAGGATGCTGATTTGGGCAATTCGGAGTCTCGACGCGCGATAGTTTCAAGTGGCTGTCGAACGTCCATCCTCGACTAACCAACAAATATACTATGGTTCGAGTAAGAAGCTCGATCAGAGTTCGTTATTCTGCCGTTAAGGTAGGATCTGCCAATAAGAAAGCGTCGTGGGGGGATATGCGTCTACCAACCTGGTTCTTGGTTTCCTCCATTGCGATGGCTCCCGCCGCGCTCGCCCAGGAGATCGCCGAACGGCCCGCAAGCACCAATTCGGCCGCCGCGGCCGCCGCGGTGGTGGCCCACGGCGAAACATTGTTCAAAGCCCGGTGCGCGTCCTGCCACGATCCTGCCGTCGAACGAGCTCCCCCAAAGGCGGCGCTGGCCAGGCGCTTTCCGGACGACATCGCGACGGCGTTAAAAACCGGCGTCATGCAGCCCATGGCCGCGGGTTTGAGCGAGGAGGATATTCACGCCATCGCGACCTATCTGGGCGCCGACGGCATGACCGAACAAGCCGGCGATCCTCCGGTGTGTGCGTCGAGCGGAAATTTCAGCCTCTCCGGACCCGCATGGAACGGATGGAGCATCGATGCGCGCAACTCGCGCTTCCAGCCTGATCCCGGCCTGTCGAGCGCCAGCGTGCCGCGGCTGAAAGTGAAATGGTCGATGACCTATACCGGCGGCCGCTATGGACAACCGATCATCGTTGGCGGACGGCTGTTCCTCACGAGTTCGAGCGGCCGGATCTACTCATTGGACGCCAAGACCGGATGCATGCACTGGCGCTTCGATGCGGATGCGGGCGTGCGCACGACCCCGATGATCGGCCGGTTGAAAGGCGGCGCGCCAAGCGGCTATCTGATGTATTTCGGCGACTTCCAGCGCAATGTCTACGCACTGGATGCAGCCAGCGGAAAATTGCAGTGGAAGATGAACATCGAAAAGCATCCGCGCAGCGTGCTCACGGGCGCGCCGGTGTTGTACCAGGGATTGCTCTATGTGCCGCTCTCGTCCTGGGAAGAGACCGCGGGCGGCGTCGGCTCTTACGGCTGCTGCACAGCTCGCGGCGGCTTGGCCGCGCTCGACGCCAAGGACGGCAGGCTCGTGTGGAAGACCTACGCGATAGAGCAGGAGCCGCAGCCGACCGTCAAGAATGCCGCGGGTACGCAGATGTACGGGCCGGCAGGAGCCGCAGTCTGGTCAGCCCCCACCATCGATGCCAAGCGTCGTCTGGTCTACATCGGCACAGGGGATACGTATACCGACGTCAAGGAAAATGGTTCCGACGCCATCATGGCGTTGGACCTTGCGAGCGGCAAGATCAAATGGAGAAACCAAGTTACGGAAAACGACAGTTTCTTGATGGGCTGCAATCGGGGAGGCACGGTGAATTGCCCCACCGTACTAGGTCCCGATCACGATTTCGGCGCATCGCCCATCCTGTTCACTTTGCCCAACGGCAAGGACATCATTCTCGCGGGTCAGAAATCGGGCGTCGCCTTTGGGATGGACCCGGACAACGATGGCAAGACGATCTGGCGCAACAAGGTGGGCAATGGCGGCGCATTGGGCGGCATCGAGTGGGGCATGGCCGCGGATGCCAAGCGACTGTACGTTGCGGTCGCTGATTTGGGCATGCCGCCGCCGAAGGGCAAGGCCGGGTTGTTTGCGCTGGATCCTGGCACCGGCGATCAACAGTGGTACACCGCGGCGCCGAAGGTGAACTGCAGCTACAGCGGAAGATGCCTCCTTGGACAATCTGCGGCACCCACTGTGATTCCAGGGTTGGTGCTATCGACCACGATCGACGGGCACCTGCGGGCCTACAACGCGAATGACGGAAAGATCGTGTGGGATTTTGATACCGCCGCAGAGAAGTATCAGACCATCAATGGCGTGAAAGACCAAAGCGGCGGGTCGCTCGATGTGGCCGGACCGGTATTGGCAGGCGGATTGATGTACATCATCTCGGGCTATGCCGGTGCCTTGGGTGGGGCGCCCGACAATGTGCTTTTGGTTTTTTCGGTGGATGGAAAATAGGAGAACTCGATGCGAGTTGTCGTTGCGTTGGCGGCTTTGGCGTTGATCGGGACGGTAACCGGCAGCGCGGCGGGCGCGCCTGCCAAAGGGCTGGAATTTGCGGTCAGTTTTCCGGCTTCGCAGAGCAGCGTTCCGCTGGACGGCCGGGTGATTCTGCTGTTGAGCCGCGATCTGACGCGCGAACCGCGCCTGCATGTCGAGGCCAATGAGCCGCTGGCAACGCCTTACCTGTTCGGTCTCAACGTCGAGGGGCTGACGCCCGGTTCCAACGCCGCGCTGAACGACAATGCGTTCGGCTGGCCGGCCGCACATCTTTCAGCGATTCCGAGCGGCGACTACTATGTGCAAGCCGTTCTCAATCGCTACGAGACGTTTCATCTTGCGGACGGACGGACGTTGAAGCTGCCGCCCGACAAGGGCGAGGGGCAGCAGTGGGCAAACAAGCCCGGCAATCTGTACTCGACGCCGCTCAAGCTGCATGTGGATGCATCGCATCCGGAGAGAACCGCGCTGACTCTCGATCAGCAGATCCCGGCCATTGCACCGAAAACCGACAGCGAGTTCATTCGCCACATCCGCATCCGCAGCGAGTTGCTGTCGCACTTCTGGGGGCGCGACGTCTTCATCGGCGCGCACATCCTGGTGCCGAAAGGCTTCGACGCGCATCCGCAGGCTCACTATCCGCTCATGGTGTTCCATGGGCATTACCCGGACGACATTTCAGGATTCCGCACAACACCGCCCGACCCGCATCTCGCGCCCGATTACTCCGAGCGCTTTCATCTGGCAGGCTATAACCGCATACAGCAACAGGAGGCCTACGCGTTCTATCAGAAATGGATTTCCGCAGATTTCCCGCGGTTTCTGGTGGTCGAAATCGAACACGCGAATCCTTTCTACGATGACAGCTATGCGGTGAACTCCGCCAATCTCGGCCCCTACGGCGACGCCATCAATCAGGAGCTGATTCCCGAGATCGAGCGGCGCTTTCGCGGCATCGGCGCAGGCTGGGCACGCTTCACCTATGGCGGCTCCACCGGCGGCTGGGAGGCACTGGCCACGCAGGTGTTCTATCCGGACATGTACAACGGCGCGTTTGCCGCGTGTCCGGATCCGATCGACTTTCACGCCTACACCATCATCAACTTATACAAGGACCGCAACGCATACACGCTGCAGGGTGAGTCCTTGACGGTGGAGCGGCCGGCGTTCCGCAATTACTTGGGAGAAGTGTTCGCAACCCAGCGTGATGAGAATTACATGGAATTGACGCAAGGAGATCGCAGCCGTTCGGGCGGTCAGTACGATATTTGGCAAGCAGTGTTCAGCCCGGTTGGGCCGGACGGTTACCCGAAGCCGATCTTCGACAAGGTTACCGGCGTCATCGATTCCGGCGTGGCGGCTTACTGGCGCGAGCATTTCGACCTGACGCACATCATCGCCCGCGATTGGGCGACGCTCGCGCCGAAGCTTCAAGGGAAAATACATCTCTACGTGGGTAACGGCGACAATTACTATTTGACGGATTCGGTGTATTTCGCCCAAGAAACGCTCGAATCGCTTCAGCCTCCTTACGGCGGCAGCGTGGCATACGGCGATCGGGCCGAGCATTGCTGGAACGGGGATCCAAAGGCGGCCAATGCCTATTCGCGGCTGCACTATAATTTTCAGTACCTGCCGCTGATTCTGCAGCGTATCAAGGCATCGGCGCCTGCAGGCGCAGATCTCAAGAGTTGGCGTTATTAGGAGACAGGCTTTTAGGACGCGGCCTTGGCCGGCTGAGGCACGATTGAAGGATCGCTCAAAAACTGTTTGACGCGTTCGAATTCCTGCCGCAGCAGCGCATTGCAGCGCTCCAGCGCATGGGCGTCGCCGGCAGCGCTTTCATTTTCCATCCGCTCCGCCAGAGCCTTCAGCGCGTGCGCATGGATATTCGCGCAGGCGCCCTTCAACTGGTGCGCGGCCCGCGCCAACGCC
>DATHFB010000407.1:0-18329 GCA_035318305.1 Steroidobacteraceae bacterium
CTGCACGATCGCATGACGGAATCGGCATGGCCGGACTCCGTGGAGCCTGTGGGACTGTTTCATGCCGCCCCGCCGCGTCCCTTGCGTCACGTCGCGTTGGGTGTGCATGGTTCTGAGGCTTTGGCGCGGGCCAACCGAGACTGGGGCCTCGCGCTGTCAAGCGATGAGATCGACTATCTGGTGCGGGCGTTTCACAAGTTCAGACGGGATCCCACCGATGTGGAATTGATGATGTTCGCACAGGCGAACTCCGAGCATTGCCGGCATAAGATCTTCAATGCGGATTTCGTCATCGATGGTGAAACGATGCCGCGCTCGCTGTTTGCCATGATTCGCGCCACTTACGCCCGCAATTCTCAAGGCGTGCTATCCGCTTATCGCGACAATGCGGCTGTCATCGAGGGCGCGCGCGCCACCCGATTTTTTGCGGACCCGCTCACGCAGCGCTACGTCGGCAGCTTCGAGCCCATGGATATCTTGATGAAGGTGGAGACGCACAATCATCCCACCGCCATTTCGCCGTTTCCTGGAGCCGCCACTGGTTCGGGTGGCGAGATTCGCGACGAAGGCGCCACGGGAATCGGGGCCAAGCCTAAGGCCGGGTTGACGGGTTTCTCGGTGTCCAATCTGAAGATTCCCGGCATGCCGCAGCCCTGGGAAATCGACTTCGGCAAACCCGACCGAATTGCCTCCGCGCTCGAGATCATGATCGCAGCACCCGTGGGTGCGGCCGCTTTCAACAATGAATTCGGACGCCCGAACACCTGCGGATATTTCCGCGTCTTCGAGCAGCAATCCGCGAGCGGCTCGGCTGTTCGGGGCTATCACAAGCCCATCATGGTCGCCGGCGGCCTTGGCAGCGTGCGTCGTCAAAACGTGGAAAAAAAGGACGTCGTGATCGGCGCTCCTCTCATCGTGCTCGGCGGTCCTTCCATGTTGATTGGATTGGGCGGCGGCGCAGCTTCTTCGGTTGGCAGCGGTCAAAGTTCGTCCGATTTGGATTTTGCATCGGTGCAGCGCGGCAACGCCGAAATTCAGCGCCGCGCCCAGGAAGTGATCGATCGCTGCGTCGCGTTGGGAGATGCGAATCCCATCCTGTTGATTCATGATGTGGGCGCCGGCGGACTGTCGAACGCGTTGCCCGAAGCCATCGCACACAGTCATCGCGGCGGGCGCATCGACCTGCGCAAGATTCCCAGCGCGGAATCGGAACTCTCGCCGATGGAGATCTGGTGCAACGAAGCGCAGGAGCGCTACGTGCTCGCGCTCGTACCGGGGAGCATCGCGCAATTTGCGGCACTCTGCGAACGCGAGCGCTGCCCCTTTGCGGCGGTGGGTGAAATCACCGCAGATGGACGGCTTGTGGTCTCTGATCCGCAGCTCCACGGCACGCCGGTCGACATGCCCATTGAGGTGCTGCTGGGAAAGGCACCGCGCATGACGCGCGATGTACGATCCACGCCCAAGATTACCTCTGCGTTCGCGACCGGCGCGGCAACCATTGGCGACTCGCTCGATCGCTTGTTGTGTCTGCCGACGATTGCCGATAAGTCTTTCCTGATCACCATCGGAGATCGGACCGTCGGCGGCTTGATCAGCCGCGACCAAATGGTGGGGCCGTGGCAGGTGCCGGTCGCCGACGCCGCCGTCTCGTTGAGTAGCTACGAAGAATATAGCGGCGAAGCGATGGCCATGGGAGAACGAACGCCTGTGGCCGTACTCGATGCACCGGCATCGGGACGTTTGGCCGTTGCCGAGGCGTTGACCAATATTCTGGCGGCGGACATTCGCCAATTAACCGACATTCGTTTATCGGCGAATTGGATGGCCGCCTGCGGAGAGCCGGGTGAGGATGCCGATTTGTACGCCACCGTGCGCGCCGTCAGTGAACTCTGTACGACGCTGGGCATCACCATTCCCGTGGGCAAAGACTCCTTATCCATGAAGACCACGTGGCGGGATGCCGGCGGCGAGCATGCCGTCGTTGCACCCGTGTCGCTGATCGTTTCGGCATTCGCTCCGGTGCAGGACGCACGCTCGACGCTGACGCCCGAACTGGATCTGTCTCAGCCTTCGCGTCTGCTGCTC
This sequence comes from Steroidobacteraceae bacterium, assembly GCA_035318305.1. Taxonomy (GTDB): domain Bacteria; phylum Pseudomonadota; class Gammaproteobacteria; order Steroidobacterales; family Steroidobacteraceae; genus Bog-1198. The sequence goes on from DATHFB010000407.1 coordinate 2,089, forward strand.
ATCGATCTAGGCGGCGGCAAGAATCGCCTGGGAGGAACGTGCTGGGCGCAGGTGCACCTGCAGAGCGGCGGGAGTCCCGCGGATCTCGACAGTCCCGGTCTCCTGAGCGCACTTTTTGCCGCGCTGCGCGAGCTGAAAGATCGCGGGTTGATCCTCGCCTATCATGACCGCTCGGACGGCGGCTTGTTGGTCACGTTGCTCGAGATGGCGTTCGCCGCCCATTGCGGTCTGCGCATCGACCTGGGCGCCGCGGCGGACACGATCGCCGCTTGTTTTTCCGAGGAACTGGGCGCGGTCATTCAAGTGCCGCAGGCGCGCATTGCCGAGGCGCGGCGTATTCTGGAGCGCCATGCCCTGGGTGCGCTCACGCGCGACATCGGCGAGCCTGCAGCGGGGGACGAGGTGCTGTTGAGCGCCGATGGCAATGTGGTTTTTTCCGGCTCGCGCATCGCTTTGCATCGCCGCTGGAGCGAAGTGTCGTTTCGCATGCAAGAGCTGCGCGACAATCCGCAGTGCGCGCAGGAAGAATATTCGCGACTCGAAGATGCGGGCGATCCCGGGCTGCATGCCGCCTTGAGTTACGATCCGGAAGCGGATGTCGCCGCACCGTTTATCTTGAGCGGTGTGCGGCCGGCGATTGCGGTGCTGCGCGAACAAGGGGTCAACAGCCATACTGAAATGGCGGCGGTGTTCACCCGCTCAGGGTTCGATGCCTACGATGTGCACATGACGGACATTTTGGCCGGTCGCGTGCGCTTGGGCAGATTCCACGGACTGGTGGCCTGCGGCGGCTTCTCGTACGGCGATGTTTTGGGTGCCGGCGAGGGTTGGGCCAAGTCCATCCTGTTCAACGCGCGCGCGCGCGAGGAGTTCACCGCCTTCTTCGCGCGTGAGGCGACATTTACCCTGGGCGTGTGCAATGGCTGTCAAATGCTGTCGGCGCTCAAGGACCTGATTCCAGGCGCTGCAGCATGGCCGCGTTTCGTGCGCAATCGATCGGAACAGTACGAGGCGCGCTTATCGCTGGTGCGCGTCCCCGCCTCCAATTCGGTGATGTTCGCCGGCATGCATGGTTCGGTGTTGCCCATTGCCGTCGCGCATGGCGAGGGACGGGCGGAATTCGACGGGACCTCGAGCGCGGGCGCACTGGTTTCGCAGAATCTGGTGACGCTGCAATACGTCGACCATCGCGATCAAGCCACGGAAAAATATCCTTTCAATCCCAACGGTTCGGCCCTGGGGTTGGCGGGACTGTGCAGCGCCGATGGACGCGTGACGTCGATCATGCCGCACCCGGAACGGGTGTTTCGCAGCGTGCAGAATTCCTGGGTCTCCAAGGACTGGTCGGAACACGGCGGCTGGATGCGCCTGTTCCGAAACGCGCGGGTATTCGTCGGGTAGGGCCTGCTCGACGCAGCGTCGCGTCGCGTCAGCCGGCTTCCGCGTGGTTGGGAGCGACGAAGCGGCGAAAGGTCATCGCCTGGACCAGTCGCGCCTTGCGCACGAAGGTTTGGTAGAGCAGGTCGCGCATGACTTCCAGCATGATTCCGGCGAGTTCCGCGTCCAAGTTGGGCTGACTGGGCCAAGGATCGCTATCGCTGCCGAATAGCACTGCGCGCAAGGTTGCAAACGTGTCGTCGTCAAGATCCACCAAAGAGCGAATTTCCTGAAGCGTATCGAACAGCTCCAACTTGCCGCGCTCGCCGAGTTCGCGAAACAATGATTGCGCCGTGCGCCGGCTCATCGAGCCAAACGCGCTGAAACAGGCGGCCGAATAGCAGTTGAGCGCTTCTTTGAACAGGCCCTCCGCCTCCTCGGGCAGATACGTCAACGGGAAATTCTCGCGCGCGCGCTCGATTTCCATGAAGTTCGGAGCGAGTTCTATCCGCAGCGCCGTATAGGATTTGGCGGCAAACTTGAGGAATACAGGCTCAATACAGGTGTCGCAGCGGAACACGATGCCGATGTTCTTCGGCTTGCGCCGGCTCAGATCATCGAACTTGGGTACCGCAACCGGGGTCAGATGGGTCAGGGTCTGGCAGTGGGGGCAGGTCAGGGCAATGCCTTGATAATCGACATGCAGCTCGTCTTGCGGTGTGATGTAGATGCTCATGGGTCACCCCGTCAGTGGTTTGTAGCGAATTCGGTGAGGCTGATTGGCATCTTCGCCTTTGCGTTTTCGATAGTCCTCGACATATTCCTGATAGTTACCCTCGAACCAAACGACTTGCGAGTCGCCTTCGAACGCCAGGATATGCGTCGCGATGCGGTCGAGGAACCATCGATCGTGCGAAATGACCACGGCACACCCCGGAAACGCGACCAATGCGTCCTCCAGAGCGCGCAGTGTTTCGATATCCAGGTCGTTGGTCGGCTCGTCGAGGAGCAGAACATTGCCCCCGGCTTTCAATACTTTGGCGAGATGTACCCGGTTGCGTTCGCCGCCCGAGAGTTCGCCGATCATCTGCCCTTGCTGCACGCCCTTGAAATTGAAACGGCCGACATAACCGCGCGAGGAAGTTTCGTAGTTGCCTACTTTGATGAGGTCCAGTCCGCCTGAGATCTCTTGCCACACGGTATTTTTGTCGTTGAGTGCCTGCCGCGACTGATCCACATAGGCAAGTTTGACGCTGGGCCCCAAACGAATCTCGCCGCTGTCCGGCTTCTCGATGCCCGACAGCATGCGAAACAGCGTGGTCTTGCCGGCCCCGTTCGGACCAATAATGCCCACTATCCCGCCGGGGGGCAAATTGAAGCTCAAGGAGTCAATCAGCAAGCGGTCGTCGTAGCCCTTCCTCAAGTTCTTGCACTCGATGACCAGATCGCCCAGGCGGTCCCCGGGCGGGATGTAGATTTCGTTGGTCTCGTTGCGTTTCTGGAATTCCTGAGAGGCCAGTTCTTCATAGCGCTGCAACCTGGCCTTGGATTTTGCCTGCCGTGCCTTGGGGTTGGTGCGCACCCACTCCAGCTCGCGCTTCAAAGTCTTTGCGAGCGCGTCTTGCTGCCGCTCTTCCTGGGCCAGGCGCTGTCCTTTCTGCTCCAGCCACGAGGAATAATTGCCCTGCCATGGAATCCCGTGCCCACGATCCAACTCCAATATCCACTCGGCGACATTGTCGAGAAAGTAGCGATCGTGCGTCACTGCGATCACGGTGCTTGGATATTCCTCCAGAAAATGTTCCAGCCACGCCACCGATTCGGCGTCCAGGTGATTGGTCGGCTCGTCGAGCAGCAGCATGTCAGGTTTGGACAAGAGCAAACGGCACAGGGCGACGCGGCGCTTCTCGCCGCCTGAAAGCTTGCCCACGACCGCATCCCAGGGCGGCAGACGCAACGAGTCCGCGGCGATTTCGAGCTTGCGTTCCAGCTCCCATCCGCCGACGGCGTCGATCTTATCCTGCATCTTGGCCTGCTCCTCCATGAGTTTGTTCATTTCATCGTCCGACAGGGGTTCCGCGAATTTGTCGCTGATGGCATTGAAGCGATCGATCAAGCTCTGTACATCGCCGACGCCTTCGCCCACCACCTGGCGCACGGTCATGGTCTCGTCGAGCACCGGCTCTTGCGGCAAATAGCCGACCTTGATGCCCGACTGCGACCGCGCCTCGCCCTCGATGTCCTTGTCGACCCCGGACATGATTTTGAGCAGCGTGGATTTTCCGGAACCGTTCAATCCGAGCACGCCGATCTTGGCGCCGGGAAAGAAACTCAAGCTGATATCGCGCAATATTATGCGCTTGGGCGGCACGACCTTGCCAACCCGGTTCATGGTGTAAATGAACTGAGCCATCTATTGCCTGTAATGAAGTAATCGCGTGAATTCGCGGGGAACCGCATGAATTATCCGCGACTCGCGCGCGCTTGTCACGGTGCGGCTTTCTCGCTAGGGAACCCTAGCCGGATAAGCTACAATTACCGGCTATCTTTGGAGAATCGTTCATGTTTAGCGCCCAAATGGCGATTGCCGGCTTCGATCCTGAGCTCGCCCAAGCAATTGCGAGCGAACGCGGCCGCCAAGAGGATCATATCGAACTGATCGCCTCGGAGAACTATGCCAGTCCGCGGGTTCTCGAAGCCCAAGGATCGGTGCTCACCAACAAGTATGCCGAAGGCTATCCCGGCAAGCGCTACTACGGCGGCTGTGAATTCGTCGATATCGCCGAAACGCTGGCCATCGATCGCGCGAAGCAGCTATTTGGCGCAGCCTACGCCAACGTTCAGCCGCATTCGGGCTCGCAGGCCAATGCGGCCGTCTACCTGGCGCTGCTGAGTCCCGGAGACACGATTTTAGGGATGAGCCTCGATCATGGCGGCCATTTGACCCATGGCTCCAAGGTCAATTTCTCCGGCAAGCTCTTCAAGGCGGTGCAATACGGGATCGTTCCAGAGACCGGCATCATCGATTACGACCAAGTGGACCGCCTCGCACAGGAGCATCGACCCAAGATGATCGTGGCGGGATTCTCGGCGTATTCGCGTGTCATCGACTTTGCGCGCTTTCGCGCCATCGCCGATTCGATCGGCGCTTACTTGTTCGTCGATATGGCGCATGTCGCGGGACTGATTGCCGCCGGCGTCTACCCAAATCCGGTGCCGTTCGCCGACGTGGTGACCACGACCACGCACAAGACCTTGCGTGGTCCTCGCGGCGGTTTGATTCTGGCGCGGCCGCATGCCGACTTGCACAAGAAATTCAACTCCATGGTGTTCCCTGGAATTCAAGGCGGCCCGCTGATGCATGTGATCGCAGCCAAGGCCGTTGCTTTTCTGGAGGCCCTGCAACCGGAATTCAAAGCCTATTCTGCGCAGGTCGTTGCCAACGCGCGCGCGATGACCCAAGTGCTGCAGCAGCGCGGCTACAAAATCGTTTCCGGGGGCACCGACAATCATTTGTTTCTGCTCGATCTGATCGACAAGAACATCACCGGCAAGGATGCCGACGCTGCATTGGGCCGTGCGCACATGACGGTCAATAAGAACGCGGTGCCCAACGATCCGCGTCCGCCCTCGATCAGCAGCGGACTGCGCATCGGCACGCCTGCGGTGACGACGCGCGGATTCAAGGAACCCGAGGTACAGCAGCTCTCCAACTGGATCGCCGACGTGCTGGATAGCATGGGTGATGAATCTGCGCTGCAGCGTACCCGCGCCGAGGTGGTGGCGATATGCCGGCGATTCCCGGTCTACGGTTGAGATCGATGAGTAGCCGAGGAGCCTATGCATTGCCCCTTTTGCGGCCACACGGAGACTAAGGTGATCGACTCTCGCCTCGCCGGCGAGGGACGGCAAATTCGCAGGCGCCGCGAATGTCTGGCATGCACCGAGCGATTCACCACCTTTGAAGCGGCAGAATTGCTGTTGCCGACCGTCGTCAAGGGCGACCGTACCCGCGAACCTTTCGATGAGAAAAAACTGCTCACCGGCATGCAGAAGGCGCTTGAAAAGCGTCCCGTTTCGCGCGAAGCGATTGAAGCGGCAGCGGCAAGAATTTGTCACAAATTGCGCAGCCTGGGAGAGCGTGAAATCGCCTCGCGCGGTATTGGGGAGATGGTGATGGAGGAACTGCGCCATTTGGACGAAGTGGGGTATGTACGGTTCGCGTCCGTATACCGCAGCTTCCAAGATGTGGACGCCTTCCGCACGGAAATCGATCAGCTGCGCAAGCATCGCAGGCGTCGGGAACCGAGCAAGGATCAATTGCCGCTGCTTCCCGGCGATGCGGGCGATGATGAGGATCATGAGTAAGCAATCCGCTGCGCAAGACCGGGCGCATATGACGCGCGCGCTGGAACTGGCCGCACTCGGGCTGTACACCACCGATCCGAATCCACGGGTGGGATGCGTGGTGGCGAATGCCGGCGGCATGCTGGGTGAAGGCTGGCATGTGCGCGCCGGCGAGCCCCACGCGGAAGTTTTGGCCCTGCGTAAAGCCGGGCTCCAGGCGCGGGGTGCAACGTTATACGTGACGCTGGAACCTTGTAGCCATACCGGACGCACGCCGCCTTGCGCGGACGCCGTGATTGCCGCCGGCGTCGCGCGCGTTGTGTGCAGCACGCGTGACCCCAATCCCAAAGTCGCCGGCGCCGGGATCGAGCGCTTGCTGCGCGCCGGCATTGCCGTGGAGGTGGGTCTGTTCGCCGATGAGGCGCGCAGGCTCAACACCGGTTTTTTTTCGCGCTGCGAACGCGGCCGCCCGTACGTGCGCCTGAAGATGGCCATGAGTCTGGATGGGCGCACGGCTCCCGCAGGCGGCGGCCAAATGTGGATCAGCGGGGAAGCTTCGCGTGCGGACGTGCAAACATGGCGCGCCCGCAGTTCCGCCGTGCTCACCGGAGCCGGCACCGTGCGTACCGACGATCCGCAGCTCAACGTGCGCTTGAGCTACGGTCCCTGGGTTCGCCAGCCGCTTCGCGTGGTGCTCGATACCATGCTGACATCCCCGCGCGGTGCAAGGATATTCAACAACGGCGAGGCCCTGGTGTTTGCCGCGGCGGAAGCGCCGCTGGGATTGTTCAAGGATCTCGAGGTGGACCGAATTCCACGCGCCGGCGGTGGTTTGGATCTGGACGCGGTCATGCAAAACTTGACTGCGCGTGAAGTCAACGAGTTGCTGCTTGAATGCGGCCCGACGCTGGCGGGGGCCTTTGTCGCCAAGCAGCTGGTCGACGAACTGGTGCTGTACGCCGCGCCGAAGCTGCTAGGGTGTGACGCGGCGCCGCTGATGAGTATCAAGCTCGGCAACCACACGTTGCCGGAATTCGAATTCCGCGATGTGCAGCCAATGGGAGAGGACGTGCGCCTGATTTTGAAGCTCAAGAAGTCATAACGATGTTTACCGGAATTATCTTGGCAAAGGGCCGCGTCACGTCGCTGACGGAGCGGGATGGCGACTTGGAGCTGGGTGTCGATGCCGCGGGGCTCGACGTGGCGCGCATCGCCATCGGCGACAGCGTCTGCGTCCAAGGCGTGTGCCTCACCGTGACCCGCAAACAGGACGGTTGTTTTTTTGCGGACGTATCGCGCGAGACCATGGCGAAGACCACCTTGGGCAAGTTGAAAGTCGGCTCGAGCGTGAATCTGGAGCCCAGCCTGCGCGCCGGCGACCCGTTGGGCGGTCATCTGGTCAGCGGTCACGTCGATGCGGTCGGCAATCTCAGGCGCGTTGATCAGGATGCCCGCTCCTGGCGCCTGGAATTCGAATTGCCGCCATCGCTGACGCGGTTCGTGGCTGCCAAAGGCTCGATCTGCCTCAACGGCGTCAGCCTTACCGTCAACAAGGTCGAGGGCTTGCGATTCGATGTGAACATCATTCCGCACACACATGCGGTCACGACACTTGGCGAGCTTCGAGCCGGCGATGAGGTCAACGTCGAGATCGACGTCGTTGCCCGCTACCTTGAAAAACTCATGACGAAATCTCAAACCTAAGGCAACACATGGCTGCGTTCAACACCATCGATGAAATTCTAGAAGACCTGCGCCGCGGAAAAATGGCGGTGATCATGGACGATGAGGATCGGGAAAATGAGGGCGACCTCATCATGGCCGCGGAATGCGTTCGGCCCGAGGATGTAAATTTCATGGCGCGCTACGGCCGCGGCCTCATCTGCCTGACCTTGACCCGCGAGCGCTGTCGCCAGCTTCGGCTGCCGCTGATGGTGAGCGACACCGACTCCTCGCACCGTACGAATTTCACATTGTCGATCGAGGCCGCGGAAGGCGTGACCACGGGAATTTCCGCGCACGACCGCGCGCACACGGTCAAGACTGCCGTGGCCCCCAACGCTAGGCCCGAAGATCTGCGGCAGCCGGGCCATGTCTTCCCGCTGATGGCGCAACCGGGCGGGGTCTTGACGCGCGCCGGGCACACCGAGGCCGGTTGCGATCTTGCACGCCTGTCTGGATTCTCCGCTGCCGCGATGATCGTGGAAATTTTGAATGATGACGGGACCATGGCGCGGCGGCCGGATCTCGAGCTGTTCGCGCAGAATCACGGCCTGAAGATCGGCACCATCGCGGACTTGATCCGCTACCGGTTGAAGAATGAGCGCTCGGTGGAGCGCGTTTACGATGAGCCCGTCGATACCGAGTACGGCAGCTTCAGACTCTGCTGTTACGAAGATCATGTAAACAAGACCGTGCACATTGCGTTGGTGAAGGGCGATTTGAATTCCAGCTTGCCGCCGCTGGTGCGCGTACATATCAAAGACACGTTGCGGGATGTGGTGGGCGTCAACAGCGAGAAGCTTGGCTGGCCGCTGCGCGCGGCCATGGGCCGGGTGGCCAAGGAGGATTCGGGTGTCGTGGTGATACTGCGGCCGGAAGAATCTGCACGAGAATTCATGGACAGCCTGAGGCAGCTCGAGGCCAAACCCGCCGCCCGCCGGCACGCGGGTGCCACCGTGGTACGAACCTATGGAATCGGTGCGCAGATACTCAAGGATCTGGGATTGAAGCGTATGCGGGTCTTGAGCGCCCCCAAGCAGCTGCAGGGGCTGGCTGCCTTTGACCTTGAAATTACCAGCTATGTGGACGGCGATGAATGAGCCGCCTCGGCTTATACTTCCGGTCTGCCAACTCGAGGAATGACCTGTGCCCAATGATCAGCCGAAGATAGTCGAGGGAGAACTGCTGGCCCGTGATTTGCGCTTTGCGCTCATCGCCGCGCGGTTCAATGATTTCGTGGTCGAGCCGTTGCTGCGCGGTGCGCTCGATGCCTTGAAACGGCACGGTGTGATTGAGAAGCAGATCGAGATCGTGCGCGTACCGGGGGCTTTCGACATTCCCATCGTTGCCCGCAAGTTGGCGATGTCGCATCGCTACGAAGCGCTCATTGCCCTCGGGGCCGTGATCCGCGGTCAAACGCCGCATTTCGATTATGTGGCCGGCGAATGCGCAGGCGGCATTGCGCGCATCGCCTTGGAGTCCGGCGTGCCGATCGCCTTCGGAGTACTCACCACCGACACCGTGGAACAGGCGGTGGATCGCGCCGGGGGCAAGGCCGGCAACAAGGGTGCCGATGCCGCGCTGGTTGCCATCGAGATGGCAAATCTGTTGCGCCGCCTGGATAATTGAGTGGCTTCAGGAGACGTAAGCCATCGGGCTCGAAGTCTCGCGCGGCGCCTTGCGCTGCAGGCCCTGTATCAGATTCAGATCAATCCGCTTCCGTGGCAGGACGTGCAACTGCAGTTCGCCGCGGATCCCGAGGCGGACCGGGTCGATCGGGACTACTTTCGCGAGTTGATTGAGGCTGTAGCGCCCAATCGCGAGGCGCTGGATTTGCGGTTGTCGGGCCTGTGCGAGATTCCGCCACAGGAGCTGGATCCGATTGAGCATGCTGTCCTGTGGCTGGGGTTGCATGAGCTGCAGTCGTGCCCCGAATTGCCGTACCGGGTGGCGCTCGCAGAAGCGGTGCAACTGGCCAAACAGTTTGGGGCGACGGATGGGCACAAGTTCGTCAACGCCGTGTTGGACCGAGCCGCCAAAGAATCGCGACCGCACGAGTACGGTCGCGCGGTCGAGTGAGGCGATGAGCTCGCCATCGGATCTCGGCGAGTTCGAGTTGATCCGCCGGTTTTTTATTCGCGATGAAAAGTCGCGGCGCGAATCGGGGGTGATCTTAGGTATCGGCGATGACGCGGCGCTCCTCGATCTTCCCAAGGGCACGGATTTGGTGGCCGCCGTCGATACAATCGTGGCGGGCCGCCATTTTCCGGAGGACGCCGACGCGCGTTCGGTCGGTCATCGCGCCCTCGCGGTGAATTTGAGCGATATCGCGGCGATGGGCGCGACCCCGCTGTGGGCTACGCTGGCCTTGACAATGCCGAGTGTCGATCCTGATTGGCTGACCCGGTTTGCAGCAGGATTTCTCGATCTTGCCGATGCGCACGCGGTGGCACTGGTTGGCGGCGACACCACGCGTGGTCCGCTGAGCATCAGCGTGCAGATTTTGGGGCATGTTCCGCACGGAGCCGCACTGCGCCGAAGCGGCGCCCAGGCCGGCGATTTATTGGCTGTGAGCGGCACGCTTGGGGATGCCGCCGCGGGCCTGGCAATGCTCAAGGCATCAGCACGCCGCGCCGGCAGCTGCGAGGTGGACGAACTCATTCGTCGCTTTGAATACGCAGAGCCGCGGGTGCGGCTTGGCTTATCGGCGCGCGGCATTGCGAGCGCGGCGATGGACTTGTCCGACGGCCTGGTCGGAGACTTGCCGAAATTGGCGCTGGCCAGCGGCCTCGCTGCGCGCGTGAGCGTCGATCTTCTGCCCTTGTCGGCCGCCATGAAAGCGGCAGTCAACCCCGGCCAAGCCCTTGATTGGGCGCTCGCCGGCGGCGATGACTACGAATTGCTGTTCGCGGTACACCCTGAGCGTTTCGCGGAACTCAAGGCGGCCGCTGATCGATTGAACTTAATGTTGACCACGATTGGTGAGCTGAGCGTCGGGGCGAGCGTGACGTGGTCACGAAATGGCAAGGAATTTGTACCCAGCGTCTCAGGTTTTGACCACTTCGCCCAAGCCTCGACCCAAATCACAGTTTAGGCGCAGCCACACCAGTATCCTCGTCGCATCGAAGTCGAATGACGCCCTGCCGCGCACGGTTACCCTTGACCAACACTCGTTCCACCAGTCTTGCGAAAGCCCCACCGGGCCGTGCATCGTTGCCTGAGAAAATCGGCAAGTATGTGATCATCAACGAAGTAGGGCGCGGCAGCACCGGCGTCGTCTATCTCTCGCATGATCCGTACTACGGCCGCGATGTGGCCATCAAGGTTTACAACGTCGATGCCAGCGGCGATGAAAATCGCAAGCGCATCGCCCGCAAGATGTTTCTGTCCGAAGCGCACATGGTCGGCATGCTGCAGCATCCGAACATTCTGCCGATCTACGATGCCGGTGAGGAAAATGGCCACTGCTACATCGTGACCGAACACGTGCATGGGGCGCGCACCCTGGCTGCCTACTGCCGTCCTGACAATTTGCTGCGCATCGACGATGTCGTCGAGCTGGTATACAAAGCGGCGCGCGCACTGCACTACGCGCACAGCCGCGGCGTGATCCACCGCGACATCAAGCCCAGCAACATCATGCTCACCCTCGAGAGCGACGTGCGCATCATCGATTTCGGCATCGCGCTGGTGGCCGATTCGGAGATTTCGCGGATCGAAGGAATTGCCGGCAGCCCCTCTTACATGTCTCCCGAGCAGGTCCAGTCGATCGAGTTGACCAATCGTTCCGACCTGTATTCCCTGGGCGCCGTCATGTATGAACTGCTGACGGGAAACAGGCCCTTCAGGGCCGGCAATTTGCAGAAACTGCTGCATCAGATCGTGTTCGCCACCCCGCCGCCGATTCATACGCTGCGTCCCGAGATTCCAGAGGAACTCGAGAACGTGACTGCCATGGCGCTGCAGAAGGAACCTGAGAAACGCTACAAGACGGGTCTGGACTTCGCCGCAGAGCTGACTCGTGTGCATCAGAAGTTGCGCGCGCAGTACAACCGAATCGATCAGCAGGAACAGTTCAGCTTGCTGCGAAAGCTGAAATTCTTCCATGAGTTCTCGCACGGCGAGATCTGGGAAGTGTTGCGCGCCAGCAGCTGGCAGGACTATGCGGACGCCGAGGAAATCGTCAAGGAAGGCGAGATGGACGACAGGTTCTACATCATTGTTCAGGGACGGGTCGGCGTGCAGCGCAACAGCAAGGCGTTGGGCTATTTGGATAGCGGCGACTGCTTCGGCGAAACCAGTTATGTGCGGGGCGCGAAGCGCACCGCCACGATCTTCGCGTCAGGTCCTGTTACGGTGATGAAGGTCAGTTCAACGCTGCTGGAGCAGGTTTCCGCGGAGTGTCAGCTGCGCTTCAATCAAGTATTTCTGCGCAGCATGATAGCCCGTCTGCAAAGCGCGGAGCGCGGCGCCTCCTAAACGCTTGCTCCCTTGTCGTGCTCGATCATCGCATAGGCCGAATGATTGTGAATCGACTCGAAATTTTCCGCCTCGACCACATAAGCGCAAATGCGCTTGTCCTTGTTGAGCGCCACCGCGACGTCCCGCACCGTGTCCTCGACGAATTTTGGATTGTCGTAGGCGCGTTCGGTGACGAATTTCTCGTCGGGGCGCTTCAAAATACCGAAAACCTCGCATGACGCTTCGCGCTCGGCGATTTCGATCAGTTCTTCCAGCCACATGTGCTCGACCAGGCGCGCCGTCAAGGTAATGTGCGATCGTTGATTGTGCGCACCGTAGGCCGAGATTTCCTTCGAGCACGGGCATAGGCTGGTGGTAGGCACGACCACCTTGAGCCAGACTTCCGTTTTGCCGTTGCGGTGCTCGCCGAAAATCGTCGCCTGATAGTTCATCAGACTCTCGACGCCCGATACCGGGGCCTTCTTCATGACGAAGTAGGGGAAGGTCATTTCGATGTGACCGGAGGTGGCGGCCAGATGCTCGGTCATTTCCGCCAGCATTTTGCCGAATGATTCGACAGAGATTTCCCGCTCGTGATGATGCAGAATCTCCACGAAGCGCGACATGTGCGTGCCCTTGAAATTGTGCGGCAAATTCACGTACATGTTGAAATTTGCGATGGTGTGTTGTTCACCGCGCGACCGATCCTTCACTTTTACCGGGTGAAAGATGTCTTTGATGCCGACCTTGTTGATCGGAATCTGCCGCGTGTCGGCATAGCCTTGGACGTCCTCCACGGGGTTCGCGTTGGGTTTCTTGGCGGGCACAGCGACGTTCATAATTGTTTCCTACTGATGCGATCAGGCCCAGGATGGTGCCGAATTCGCATAACTCAAGAATCTTAGACCATTCGACTGCATTTGGCTGGAGGCCGTGACGGTAGGCGGCGACCGACAGGCGGAAATCGCCGCAGAAACGCGGTTTTAGCGCCATATCGGCGCCCATATCCCTCGAATGGGGGGCTAAACCCGCCGCTCGATCACATAAGTGGCAAGCCATGCCAGTACGTCGGCTGGCTTGCCCAGCGGCGCAAGCCTCTCGCAGGCCCGCTGTCTCAATTCACGAGCGTGGATCTTGGCGGCCTCGAGACCCAGCACACTGGGGTAGGTGGGCTTGGCGCGCGCCGCGTCTGCGCCGCTGGTTTTGCCGATCTCTTCGGTCTTGCCTTCGACGTCGAGAATGTCATCTTGGATTTGAAAGGCCAGACCGATGTCCTGCGAGTAGCCATCCAGCGCATCCCAAGCGGCGGCGCTCGAAGCAGGCGAGCAGGCTGCGGCCATCAGCACGCTGGCACGGATCAGTGCGCCGGTCTTGAGCCGGTGCATCGCCTCCAGTTCCTCGAGAGTCAGGGCGCGTCCGACGGCCGCCAGGTCGATGGCTTGGCCGCCCGCCATGCCTGCGGTGCCGCTGGCATCGGCGAGGATTTGAATCATTTTCAGCCGCGCCTCTGCAGTCGTGCCGGCAGTGCGATCGCGCGAGAGAAGCGAAAAAGCCAGGACTTGCAGCGCGTCGCCCGCGAGGATGGCGGTTGCCTCGTCGAAGGCACGGTGAGTCGTCGGTTGTCCGCGGCGCAAATCATCGTCGTCCATCGCCGGCAGATCGTCGTGAACCAGGGAATAAGAATGAATGAGTTCCACGGCAGCGGCAGGTGCATCCAACACGCTCACGGGGATATTCAGCGCCTCTCCCGTGCAATAGACGAGCAAGGGCCGCAGGCGCTTGCCGCCGCCTAGAACCGCATAGCGCTGCGCGGCGTGCAGCCGCTGCGGTACCAAATCCGCGGATGGAAGTGCGGCGTCAAGAACGGCGTGTACGCGTGACTGGTACCCGCGCATTCGCGCTTCCATCGCGTCCGCATTCACGTCAGGCTCAGCCGTTTTTCGATTCGTCGGGCATGAAGTCTTCAACCGCAGGTTCACCGGCCTTTTTCAGCAGGATCTCGACTTTTTGTTCGGCTTCCTTCAGCGCGCTCTGGCAGGCGCGTGTCAACATGACGCCCCGCTCGAATGCCGCCAGAGATTCCTCCAGAGGTAAATCGCCGTGTTCCAAGCGGTCGACCAGTTCTTCCAGGTCGCGCATCGCTGTCTCGAAGTCGGGTGTTTCCGGATTTGCGGCTTTCGGTGCGGGCATGGTCAGGAACGGTACACATGCGCTTCGGCTGGGTCAAACGCACCGCGCGTGTAGGACGCGGGCAGGAACATTGTCAAGTCGTGAGACGCGTCACAACCATGGGGTCGCCTGATGCCCCATTTTGGGTAACACTGGTCGTGGGAAGCTATATGCCAATTTCAATCAAATCAATGATCGCCTGCGGTTGCATCGCCGCCGTGGCAGTGCTGACCGCGGCCTGCGAGCCCCGGCGCATTCCCCCGATGACCGTGTCGGATCTGATGGAAGATCGCGTTTTGCTCGATGGCGTGCTCATGAAGTGCAACCGTGATCCGGGCTACGCGCGCTCCAATTCGGATTGCGTCAATGCACGAATCGCGATCGAGCGTCTCGCAGCGCAAGTCGACCCGGCCGAAGAGGCAAAGCGGGCCGAGAACTTTGAGAAAAGCCGTGAGCAACTGCGGATGCTGCATGACAAGCAACGTCAGGAACAGGAAGCCAAAAACCCCAAGGTCGACGCATATAACTTGCCCGTGATTCCGGTGGAACCGGCACCACCGCCCAAGGATCCGCAGTCGCCGACCGTCAGCCAGACGAACCCGTAAGGTTCTGTCTCACTCAGCTGATAGGCGTCGTCTCGCTTTCAGCAACACATCCACGGCCTCGGGTCGATCGTCCCAATAATCCAGGCGTACTCTGCCATCGGGCAACTGCGTCACGGTGGCCGGAGCGGCGCTGAAGGTGCAGTACCACCCCGACGGCAAAACCACCGCATTGCGAGGTCTTCCCAGGCTGCGGTCGAAAACCAGATCCTCGCCGTCCAATCGGTAGCTCGCCGGCGCGGTATACGTCTCCGCGATGCGCAGCCGCAATGTCTGTCCCTCCAAAAGCTTCGCAAATGGGATCACGACGACGCGGGCGGTCGCTGCGACGGCCTCGCCGACATTGATTTTCGATGCCGTGAGTTCTGCTCCGCTCATCTCGAGCGTCTTGAGCTGCTCTCCAGTATCCAAGATGCTTGCCGCAGGGTGGCTTGCCACACTGCCTTCACGCACGACGTTCGCATAGCCGCTCACGCCCGTTCTCGATTCCGTATAGTCGTGATACAGGCTAAAGGCGTGCGTTTCCGGCTGCTGCAGAAAGTATACGATCACACGATCCTGATGCGCGCGCTCCGACAACCGTTCCTGTTCCGTCTCCCCCATGAACGGTGATTCCCAGCTGCGTTGCGCCGTCAAAGGCTTCGGTAGCGCCGCCTCGCCGACCTGCGCGCCCCTGGCTGCCCGCAATATCAGCGGCGCCTCTCCTGTCCCCGCATGCAGGAAGCTGATGGCAATGCGGCCATCTTTCTCCGTCAGAATTTGCGAGGGCACCGTCAAGCCGACCACCTCATATCCAGGCGGCAGCACCACTTTATTGCGCTTGACGCCCAATGGCCGATTGAAGACGATCGTTTTGCCATCCAGGTAATAGCTCTTCGGATCCTTGTAAGTCTTGACGATCACCACGCGACCCTGTCCATGCTCCGGCACCGGGCGCGCCAGCGCTACCTTGATGTAGTTGGTCGCCAGGTCGGCATCAGGCATCAAGGCATCCATGCGTGCCTGGGCACCGCTCACCACTTCAAAATGCAGCGGCTTCCCGAGCATCGCGTCATAAACGCTTTCATCACTGGCGGCACTGCCTTTGCGAATAGGATTGTAAAAAAATCTGGCTCCCGGCGTTGTCGCCGATACTTCATAAACAATCTTGAAACTGGCGGTTTCAGGCGCCAACAACTCATAACGCGTGTATTCGTCGGCCTCGGTCTGGCCGATGGCCGCCGGAAAATAAAGTCCGTCCCTTGCTTGGGGGGCCCCGGCGTTCGCAGCCGAATAACAAGCGAGCGAGCAGGCAAGCACCACCTCAATGCAAGTGATCAGCTTCATCGTCATCTCCTGGGAGCCTGTCATACTCAGACAGGCTCCAAAGCACGCCAGTGTCGCACATACCAGCCGGCCGTCACCACATGCGCGCACCCGCTAATTCAGGACATCTCAGCAAAACCCCGGCTTACTTCCGCCCCGAGGTCCCGCTAGACTTCGCTGCGAAGAGCGATAAAAAATCACTTGGAGGACGAACATGAGTCGATTCAATTTCGGTGCCTGCATCGGTTTGGCTGTTGC
>DATHFB010000408.1:0-11359 GCA_035318305.1 Steroidobacteraceae bacterium
CGCCTTGTTCACCTGGTAGGGCAATTCAGTGATGATGATGGCTTGGCGTTCGCCCTTGCCCACATCCTCGAAGTGAGTGCGCGCACGCATGTGTACGCGGCCGCGGCCGGTCTTGTAGGCGGCGACGATTTCCTGCGTGCCGTTGATGAACCCCTTGGTCGGAAAATCCGGGCCCGGCACGATTTGCAGCAACTCGGCCAATGTCAGCTCAGGCTTCTCGATCAGCGCGATGCAGGCATTGATGATCTCGGTGAGATTGTGCGGCGGAATGTTCGTGGCCATGCCCACCGCGATGCCTGAAGATCCGTTGATCAGCAGGTTCGGGATGCGGGCCGGCAGTACCGCGGGCTCGTGCTCGGACTCGTCGTAGTTCGGATTGAAATCGACGGTTTCCTTGTCGATGTCGGCCAGCAACTCGCCCGCCAGGCGCGACATGCGCACCTCGGTGTAGCGCATCGCAGCCGGCGGATCGCCATCCACCGAACCGAAATTGCCCTGCCCGTCCACCAACATGTAACGCATCGAAAAGTCTTGCGCCATGCGCACGATGGCTTCATAGACCGACGAATCGCCGTGCGGATGGTATTTGCCGATGACATCGCCCACCACGCGCGCCGACTTCTTGTACGCGCGATTCCAGTCATTGGATAACTCGCGCATGGCATACAGCACGCGCCGGTGCACCGGCTTCAAACCGTCGCGAACGTCGGGCAAAGCGCGTCCGACGATCACGCTCATTGCGTAATCGAGATAGGATTTGCGCATCTCGTCTTCGAGATTTACGGGCAATATTTCGCGTGCGATCTCGGCCATTTGCGAGAGTCCGGTGCCTCTTATCGGCTTCTATTGAGGGGTTTTAAAGGGGACGAGACAGGTCTGAAACATGGTGGAATTCTAGCACATATCCCTCTGGTTCTTAAGCCTACTGCGCGGCTTTTGCCGATATACTTCCTGCATGCCCTTTGTTGCCGCCGATTTACGTATCGAGGTCCGCTGGATCGCTTGCATGAGTGCGCGAAATGCGCTCCTCGAAGATCATTCGCTGGTGGTTCGCGATGGCCGAATTCTCGATATTTTGCCGAGTTCCGTGGCCGCCACGCGCTATTCCGCGACGGCGGTGCTGCAGCGAAATTCACATCTTCTAATGCCGGGCTTGGTCAACGCGCAAACCGATGCCGCCTCGCTGCTGTTTCGCGGCGCGAAGCAGCAGACCTCGGCAATCGATCGTGTCGTCAATCCGGATTTCGCGCGCGACGGCACCTTGGCGGCAATCGCGGAAATGCTGAAATCCGGAATCAGCTGTTTCTGCGATCGCTCTTATTTTCCCGAAGAAACGCTGCGCACGGCGAATGAGCAAGGCATGCGCGTGGTGGTCGGCATGCCGGTGACCGAGACCCCGACACCCTGGGCGAACAGTGCGGCGCAGTCTTTGACGCGCTCCTTGGGCTTGCGCGACAAATACAAGGGTGACCCGCTGGTGTCGACCGCTTTCGCGCCGCGCGCGCCGAATACTTTGAGCGACGAGACCTTCGCGCGGCTGGTCACGCTGGCCGATGAGCTCGACGCCGGCATCTTGATCGATTTGCATCAGTCGCAGCATGAAATCGCGGCGTGCCTGGAGACGCACGGGATGCGGCCGATCGAGCGCCTATGGCGTTTGGGCCTGCTGACGCCGGCGCTCAATGCGCTGCACATGGTCCACTTGACGGCTGCGGATCTGAGCCTGATGCAACGCACCGGCATTTCGATCACGCTGTGCCCGCAATGGGACTTGAAACTTGGCGGCAGCTTGCCGCAAATCGCAGCGATTGCCGCGGCGGGAGTTCGACTGGGACTCGGCAGCGGCGGCGCTGCCTTGAGCCAAGACGTGTGGGGGGACATGAAAATAGTCGCGCTGCTGACCAGCGCCTGGGATGGGCTGCACGCTGCCACTTTGGGCGGCGCCGCCGCCTTGGGGCTCGAGGCTGAAGTGGGCGCTCTGGAAGTCGGCAAGTGGGCCGACCTGTGCTGCGTCGATTTGTCGGGTCCGGCCACTCAACCCTTGGGCGATCCGCTCGCGCAATTGGTTTTCGGCGGCGGCCGTGACATCGTAAGCGATGTCTGGGTCGCGGGCCGACAGCTGCTCTCGGGCGGCGAATTGACCCGCCTCGATTGGCCCGATGTCGCTGCCCGCTCGGCGGCGTGGCCCATGCGCTTGAACGCGAGAGGTTGAATGATGGACGCGTCGAGGCGAAATGTAGATCCCAACGAACTGGCGAAGTTCGCCTCACTGGCGCAGAGCTGGTGGGATCCTGCCGGCCCTTCAAAACCTCTGCATGAACTCAATCCGCTGCGTCTGCGATACGTCGACCGTGCGGCATCCTTACGAGACGCACGCGTGCTCGATGTCGGCTGCGGCGGAGGGATATTGAGCGAAGCGATGGCGCGCAGCGGCGCGCGCGTGTTGGGAATCGACCTGTCGCAGGCTGTTCTCGACGTGGCGGAGCTGCACGCGCTCGAGGCCAAGCTGGCGGTTGAGTACAAGGCGATCGCCGCCGAAGAGTTGGCGGCCGCAACCCCCGGTTCATTCGACTTGGTCACCTGCATGGAAATGCTCGAACATGTTCCGGATCCGGCCGCAATGCTGTCAGCCCTGGCGACCCTGGCGAAACCCGGCGGCAATGTCATCGTTTCCACCTTGAACCGCAAGCCGATGGCCTTTGCGGTCGCGATCCTCGGCGCCGAGTACATTGCGCGCATGCTGCCGCGAGGCACCCACGAATACTTGAAGTTCATCCGCCCTTCGGAGCTTGCCCGCTGGGGACGCGCGGCAGGCCTTGAACTGATCGACCTGACCGGGATTACCTACAATCCATTGACGCGCGCATTTCGGCTCTCGCCGAATACCGATGTGAACTATCTTGCGCACTTTAGACGTCCGGGTTGACATGGCGCTTACGCTGCGGGCGGTATTGTTTGATTTGGACGGCACCGTGCTCGATACCGCGCCGGATATGGTTGGTGCGCTGAACCGGTTGCTCGAAGAGAACGCACTGGCGCCCCTGCCCTTCGATGCCGTGCGCGGCGCGGTGAGCCACGGCGCCGCCCGCGTCGTCAAGATGGGATTTCCGCATGCCGAGGCGGAACACCTGGCGGCGCTACAGCAGCGCTTCCTGGAGATCTATCGCGGCGCGCTTTGCCGCGAAACGCGGTTGTTTGCCGGCATGGACGAGGTTTTGAACACATTGACGAACTGGCGCATGAAAAGCGGAATCGTCACCAACAAGGCGGCATGGCTTACCGATCCCTTGCTCACGGACCTAGGGATCCGCGAGCGCTTCGCCTGCGTCGTCAGCGGCGATACCCTGGCGGAGCGCAAACCGCATCCCTTGCCGTTGTTGCACGCGGCGGCCCTCGCCGACGTACGCCCCGGCGAATGCGTCTACGTAGGCGACGCGCAACGCGATGTGCAGGCGGCGCATGCGGCCGAGATGCCGGCACTGGTCGCGAATTACGGCTACCTGCGCGCCGATGAGGACTCGACCGTTTGGGGCGGCGACGGCTATTTGAATCGACCGCTGGATCTTTTGGACTGGCTGAAGGCCAGCGGCCGGCTATGAGCGACATCAAGTTTTGGGCGGCGCTGATTGCCGGCATCGTGCTCGGCGGGTTGGCGGCACTATTGTGGCGAGCACGCCGCGAACAAGCGCTGCGCATCGATGCGGAACTGTTGCGCGCGCGGCTCAAGACCGAAGAAATGTTGAGCGCGGAACGCGAACAATCTCTGCTGCGGGCGCGCGACCAACTGCAGGGCGTATTCGGTGAACTCGCGCGTGAAAGTCTGCAGAGCAACAGCGAGGTGTTCCTGCAACTCGCGCGCGAACGGCTGTCGCGGCAACAATTGGATGCTTCGCAGGTATTGAAAGAACGCGAGACGGCCATCGAATCGTTGGTCAAACCGATTCGCGAGGCGCTGGCCAAGACCGAAGCCCAGATACAGGCCATCGAACGCGACCGCATCGATTCGTTTGCGACCATCAAGGTGCAAATGGAGGTATTGGCGAGCGGCCAGAGTTCGCTGTCGCGCGAGACGCGCAATCTGGTGACGGCGCTGCGCCGCCCGGACGTGCGCGGCCAATGGGGCGAAATTACGCTGCGCCGCTTGGTCGAACTGTCGGGCATGACCATGCATGTGGATTTCACCGAGCAGCAGCACCGCAAGACCGACACCGGTTCCATACGGCCCGACATGATCGTGCACATGCCGGAGCAGCGCGACATCGTGGTGGATGTCAAAACTCCGCTGGAGGCCTACCTCGCGGCCGTGGAGGCTCAGGATGAAACCGAGCGCGCCGCGCAATTGCGCCGGCACGCGCAGATCGTCGGCGCACGCGTTCGCGAGCTTTCCTCGAAACAATACTGGTCGCAATTCGAGCGCAGTCCGGACTTTGTCGTCCTGTTCCTGCCCGGCGATCAATTCCTGTCGGCGGCGCTGCAGGAAAATCCGGGCCTGATCGATGATTCCATGCGCCAAAACGTCATGCTCGCGACCCCGACCAGCCTGGTCGCGCTCTTGAAAGCGGTCTCGTACGGTTGGAAACAAACGGTCCTCGCGGCCAATGCCGCCGAGGTGCGGCAGCTGGGTGAAGAGATCTACAAGCGCTTGGCGGTATTCGGGGAGCATCTGGCCAAATTGGGAAAATCTCTCGGCGGCAGCGTCGAGTCCTTCAACCGTGCGGTGGGCTCCCTGGAACAACAGGTGTTGCCGGCCGCGCGGCGTTTCGAGGGCCTGGGGCTGCGCGTGAATCGTGAGATCGAACCCATCGAACCGGTGTCGAGCCTCACCCGCACGCCGCGCGTCGATGCCGTGCAGGACAACGGCGCACCGGACTACGCCGCAGAAGACAACGGCACGGACACCGGCAACATCGCCGATAACAGCGCCGAGCGCCGCCCCGCCGATGAGCCAGGTCCTGAAAGCACTCGATGAGACGTATCGCGCGCGGGCCATCCCTAGAGGATCGGTGCGCTACTGGAGCTGGTTGTTCGCAGCTGCAGCGGCGCGCGCGCCGCTGCTCGGGATCTATGCGCTGCTCGCCGAGTGGAACGCCTTGATGGATCCGGCGACCGAACACAGCGCGGCACGCATCAAGTTGGCATGGTGGCAGGAGGAAATTCGCCGTCTGGCGGCCGGTGTTCCGGTGCATCCCATCGGCGCATATCTCGCATCCTTGCCGCGCGCCGGCGAAGTCAATTTCACCCCCCTGGCACTGTCGATCGATGCGGCGGTCACTGAAACCGACGGCGCGCCGCTGGAACGAGGGACGCACCTCGTGCCCCACGCCTGCGCCCTGCGCGCCTATCCGTTATTGGTGGCATCCCGGCTGGCCTCGAGCGATCTCGACGAAACGAGCTTGGAAGAGTGCGCCCGGGCATTGGCGGTGGCCGACTATCTGTCGCGGTCGATACGCGACTACCGGCGCGAAGTGCGTTTGGGACGCGTGCCGTTTGCCGTGGACGAGCTTCTGGCCGCAGGCATCGACAATGCCGGCCTGTGCGCCGATCATCCGCCGGCAGAGCTGGCACGCTATCTGCAGCGGCTTCGAGAGCGCGCTGCTCGAGATTATGCAATCGCGGCGCAGGCGCTGCCCGGCGCATGCCGCTCCGAACAGCGGCACCTGCTGGTGCTGGCAGCCCTGGGACTGAAGCAATTGAACCGAGGTACACCGACGCTCGAGTCGACCGGCATGCGGGATATGCTGCTGGCCTGGTCGACGGCGCGGCGCGCCGCCCACTGATGGACAAAAGACCCTTATGATTCCGAGTGATTTCATCCCAGACCGCGACCTGCTGCAGGGACGCGCCATTCTGATTACCGGAGCCGGCAGCGGACTCGGGCGCGCGCTGGCCATCGAATGCGCGCGCGCCGGAGCCAATGTGATCCTATCGGGGCGCAACAGCGCCAAGCTCGATCGCGTGTACGATGAAATCGAGGCCTTGGGTGCGCCGCAGCCCGCAATCGCGGCGCTGGATCTGGCGGTCGCAACGGCGGTGGATTACGACGCGCTGGCGCGCGTGATCGGCCAGGAATTCGGCAAACTGGACGGCTTGGTCCACGCTGCGGGTTTACTCGGCGATCGAACGCCGCTCGAGCAATACGATGTGCCGACCTGGTGTAAGGTTTTGCACGTGAATCTGACCGCCCCCTTTATCCTCACCCAAGTCTTGCTGCCGAACCTGCGCAAGTCCGAGGACGCCTCGATCATCTTCGTCAGCAGCGGCGTGGTGAAGCAATCGCGGCCCTTCTGGGGCGCCTACGCGGTATCCAAGACCGGATTGGAGTCGGTTCGCAGCATGCTGTCGGAAGAATTGGAGGGTGAGGCGAACATTCGCGTGAACAGCATAAACCCCGGCCGGATGCGCACCGCCATGCGCGCGGCTGCCTATCCGGCGGAGGATCCGAATACCGTACCCACGGCGGAATCCGTCAGCGGTCCCTTTTTATACTTGCTCAGCGCACGCGGCCGCGGTATTGATGGTCAATTCATTGACGCCCAATAACTTTCGAGGACTCTCAAGGATGCACACACGCAAACTCTATTCGGGCGCCATGACGCTGTTGCTCTGCGCCGGGCTTGCTGCGGCCGGCAATGCCGCGACGGTGGACCCGCGCCCGCTCGAGGGCGACTATGTCATTCATGATTTCCACTTTGCATCGGGAGAAACCCTGCCCGAACTGAGAATGCATTACACGTTTCTCGGCAAGGCGAAAAAAGATGCACAGGGGCGCGTCACCAACGCGGTGCTGATCATGCACGGCACCGGGGGTTCCGGCCGCAGCCTGATCAACGAGAGATTTTCCGGCGTGCTGTTCGGCAAGGGACAGCTGCTGGATGCTGAAAAATATTACATCATTCTCCCCGACGGTATCGGTCACGGAAAATCCAGCAAGCCGAGCGACGGTTTGCGCGCGCACTTTCCGCAATATTCCTATCAGGACATGGTGGCCGCGCAGTATGCCCTGGTGACGAAGGGCCTCGAGGTGAACCACTTGCGGCTGGTCATGGGCACCTCGATGGGATGCATGCACACGTTCATGTGGGGAGAGGCCTATCCGGATTTCATGGACGCCCTGATGCCCCTCGCCTGCCTGCCGGTGCAGATTGCGGGACGCAATCGGGTATGGCGCGAACTGACCATCGAGGCGATTCGCAACGATCCGCAATGGTTGAAGGGCGAGTATGTAACCCAACCCATCGCTGGGATGCGCACTGTCGCGGGCTTGCTGTTGATCGCGGGAAGCGCGCCGATTCAAATGCAACTCAGCCTCCCCAATCGGGATGACGCCGATGAGTTCGTTCAAAAATATATGCAGCGCCAATTGGAAGGCCTGGACGCCAACGACTTTCTGTACCAGGTCAACGCCTCGCGGGACTACGACCCGTCGCCGGGGCTGGAGAAGATCAAAGCGCCGTTGCTGCATATCAATTCGGGCGATGATTTCATCAACCCGCCGGAACTCGGCATCGCGGAGCGGGAAATCAAGCGCGTCAAGGGTGGGCGCTTCGTGCTGTTGCCGGCCTCGGATCAAACACATGGTCACGGTACCCACACCTGGGCGGCCGTTTGGCAGCAGTATTTAAGGGAGTTGCTGGACACCTCGAAAGTGCCAACCAATTAATCCTGCTCGCGTAGGCGACGGAACCAGGGGCAAATCACTGTCTGCTTGGCCAGCGAATACCCTCGATCAATCCCGCGAGATTCAAATCTCGGCGGAACGCAGGGATGCGCGGCAAATTCAAGGCCCCGTTATTGAAGACCAGCGGAATAGAAACGGCAATCAACGCCGCCAATAGGACTGCCGACGCCACACCAGGTCCCTGAAAGAAATAACCAAGCAAGGGACCGAACAGCAACATGACAATCAGCGCCGCAACTACTCCTGCAATGTTGTACCGAAATAGGCCCATGGAGACTGCCGTAAGCTCCGATGGAGACGCCACTATGTGGGCCATTGTGCCCAACGCAGTGAGGGCCGAGAACAGCAGGAACATTCCGTCGAGTCGACCCAACATGATCAAGCTCGTAAGCGGCGAGAAAACTATGATGGCGGTGGCCGCCGATGCTGCGAACAAAGCATAGCGAGCGTATATCTGGCGGTAAAAGGCCAGCAATCCCTGTTTGTCACTCGCACCGAGAGTCGCAAACATGGGAGCAAGCGACTGGCTGACGTAATAAGCCAGTACGCGCGCCTGGCTGGATACCCTGTAGGCAATTTCATAAGTGCCGACCTGTTCGACGCCGGCGAACCGCGACATGATGAAACGGATGGAAGTTTCGAACGCACCCCACGCCAGCGAAGATGCTTGAATCCCGATTCCAAAGGACATGATCCTTCGAATCGTGTCCCAATTGAAACGCAACAGTCCTTTCAATCGGACGCCCACGCTCATCTTCATAATGAGGACCGACATGAAGATAGTGAAAGAATAGTTCGCGATCTGCGCAATCGCGAGTCCTGGCAGTCCGTAACGTCTGATAAGAGTCACGGATACAATCGCTTGAAGCGCGATCGCCGAAATTGCTATTTGGCTTTTGCGAAAGCTGAGGTGAAGTCCTATCAGAGAGCCGGCGAATGCGGCGGATAGGACTTGCGCAATATAGGAACATAGAGCGTAAACCAATAAATGACGGCCTTCAATCAGCGCCTGATCCTTCAAGACGAACGTCAAGGCTCCGCGCAGAGGGAAAAACAGAATCGCCGAAAGCGACAGATACAATGGCAAGGTTATATAAACGATCGTCGCCAAAATATTTTCTATTTGGCGGATATTCCGCTCCATACTGGCTATCGCCAAAAATCGTCCCGCTCCGGCAGATGCTCCAGGATCAAAAAAGCGCGCGATTTGCGCAGCGGACATGAGAACCGACCAGATGCCCAGCGCCCTGACTCCGAGCACGACGACGATATAGCGCATGACGAACAATTGGATCAGGACCACCGCGGTAAATTCCGCGATGGACCATAGAGTGCTCTTTCTTAGATTAACCATTCCTGCGCGCTTATGATCAATAATGCCTTTGTGTTCCAGCCCGCTGCCGAACGGATATTTACTAGTAGGTAGCGGCCAGCGGCGCGGTGAATTCAGGCGAATACACGATAGCGGCAACACCGTAATTTATCTACCCTTGGCACGTGTTCGGGCGCAAGAAGACGTCGACGTATGCAGGGTAATTATTACAACCGTACAGGAGCGTCGTCCTGTGGGCGCGTAAATCTACGGGGAAGCCTAAACAGCGCCGCCGAATGCGCGGCATTTTATCTTCAGATCTTTCCGATCTGACGGAATAAAACGCGCACGCCCGAGTCTCTTCTTACAAGAGAAATCGCAGCCTGCGCTTTCCGTCCACGTCCGTTCGGTGGACGCGACCCCAAATACGGAACTGTCGTGTCCATTGATCGCGTAACAATTTTTGAAATTTGAAGTACTCACTATCCAAATTGCCCACTCAAAAGAGGTCTTTGCATGAAGATGCGCGTTTCAACATGGGGTCAAGTTTCATCCGGACTGCTCGTCAGCATGCTCGCGGCATGTGGCGGGGGCGGTGGCGGCGGTTATGGTTCAATGACGCTCGCTCCCACCGTGAACTTCTCGCAGCCCGCAGCGGCTGCCACCATCAATTTCGGTCAGGCCATGACCGTGGCATGGACATCGGCCTATAGCACCTCGTGCACCGCGTCAGTCTCGGCCGCCGCCGCCGGTGCATTCACGGGTGCGCAAATGACCAGCGGCTCGGTGACGGTCGTACCGACCGCTGCCGGAAGCTACACCTACACCCTCAGCTGCACCGGAGCCGGCGGCACCAAGGCAGGATCCGTCAGCGTGACGGTCACGCCCAACCTGCTCGCCGCGCTCGCACCGACCGGCACGGCCCTGACTGTTGGTTCCACAACCGATACGACGCTCCTCGAAGGGAATCCCTACGGACTCACCATCGCGCCGGCGACCGCGACCGCGCCCACGGCCGGAGGTGTGACAATCGCCAAGGGCGATCTCGTGGTGTGCAACTTCAATGATGTTGCAGGCGCGGAAGGGAATGGAACCACCATCATTGGACTGCATCCCGGAGCGACGCCCGCCACGCCCTACCTCATCGCTCAATCGGCGGACTTGAAGGGCTGCAATGCGCTCACCATGCTGCCGGACGACAGCATTTCCGCAGCGGCATGGTCGTCGAATCTGAATCCGCTGGTCAGCGCGACCGGCGCCATCGGAGCGCCCTTCGCGACCGACACTTTCGCTCAGCCGTGGGGAGAGGCGTTTGTAGCCGCAAAGGGCACGCAGCCCGCCGCACTCTATGTGTCGAACGCACCCGCCAACAACGGCGTCGTCGGCACCGGCGGCACCATCGATCGCATCAGCTTGGACGCCAACAATGCGCAGACATCGTTCACGGAAATCGTCAGCGGCTTTTGTGCCGGCGGCTCACCGGGATCAATCTTCGGGCCGGCGGGGCTTACCTACGATGCCTCAATCGATACTCTATACGTCGTGGACTCGAGTTCGGCCAGCGTGATTGCCATCGCGGCCGTGTCCAGCATCCCGAAGGACGGCATCGTGGTCGACGGACAGTGCAGCCCGACGACTCCCACGCCTGTACCGACTTTCTCGGGACCCTCGGCGGCTTCGGCCAAAGTCATCGCCCACGGCGCGCCCTTCGTCACGCCGATCAGTGCGGCTCTCCTGAAGAATGGCGATCTGGTGGTCGGCAACGGCGATATCGGTGTGAATGCTCCCAGCGCCACCACCAACTTGCTGATCGAAATTTCCCCGGTACTGCCGGGCGGCTTCGTGGGCCAGCCGGTGCAGGTTGAGACCGGCGCCCAAGGTGCGCTATTCGGGCTTGCAGCCACGGTAAACGATCAGGGAAACCAGATCATCTATTTCAACGATGACACTACCAATGCCGTGATGCAGCTGGGCCCGGTTTCGAGCCCGAGCACTGGAATAAATCCCTACTAGCCTCTAAATAGGCGGGCAGGCCGGTCTGGCGCAAAAGTGCACACGCACCTACAGCGCCGGACCTGCCTTTTTGAGAGAACGTCGGGTCGGCACTCCTACGCCATTCTCGACGTCAACGGAGGACTGTTCTGAAGATCACCGGCGCCACGCGGCGCAGACAAATCCACCTGCAATAAACGGGCTGGCCGGTCGGTCAATTGTGCGAGGGTAACTAAAAGGTTCAGATGCAATTGATTGAGGAGCGCCTCCGAAGCCTGATGTTACAGAGTCTCGCCGGGGACGCAGCGGCGTACCGCATTTTCTTGGACGAGCTGACGACGCATTTGCGATCCTATTTGCGAAGGCGGCTCGCAGCG
>DATHFB010000409.1:0-27901 GCA_035318305.1 Steroidobacteraceae bacterium
CAGCGTATCTACATTCGGATTCGAGCGGATAGCTGCTACTCTCGTAGCGAGAGCTTTCGCAGGAGCTTCGCGCGGCCCGAAGGCGCCTACCCTTTCTAAGAACAGAGCTTGTTGCTCGGAACTGCTGACGCCGACCGTGTAGACGGGCCATCCGATTTTCTGCCGCACTTGACTCGTACGCGCCACGATGCCGAGCCGAAGCAACAGTGCGGCAACGTCGTGCGCAAGCTCTCTACTACAAGTACTGTAATACACCCTCGGACTACCGCGCTGACCCACTGGCCGAACATGTATACAGCCGTCAGTGGCCCAGAGATGCCTTAGCAATAACCCGATCTGCGCATCGCTAAGCTGGAAAACTTCGCGAGGCAGATGCTTCTGATGCGATCTTTGCCCGTGAATTCCTAGTTTCTTCAGCCACGCTCCGACACCCGCAGCGTGCCAGCGGTTGCCATTGCCTGAGATCAGTAGTTGATGCCATTGTCCTCGGCCGGCGTAGCGTTTCACGGTGCTGCCCAGCGCGATCGCAGATTCAGTTACCAACTTGCTGTTAGCTTCCGACGCAGTTGTATAACGCAGTGGCTGATTCTTGAGATAACTGCCATCACCGACCAAATGGCCCAGCAGACAAATCTCCGCGTCCGACCAGACCACCGGGTTTGCGACCTTCGGGAACTGCCGCCCAATCGCAACTCGAGATCCCGCGGCGAGCTCGCCCACCGTCTTCCAGCCATCTCCCGTAAACACCCGGTGGCTCGGCGTCGCACGCAGCGAGCGGCCGCTGGCAAACGCCACGCAATATATCTCGCGCACACCCTTCGACCAGACTCGATCGCTTTGCGCCTTGATGATCTTTTGATCCTCGCTCATTGCCCAGACTTCCGGTGTCTGTCCGACCAGCTCGCGAATGGGAACGCGCCGGCCATCCGCGAGACACACCAGGGTTTCCCCGGTCACGCACTCGCGAAGATCCGACATCACCGGCTTCTTTTCCACTCGCTGCTCGACGCCGCGATTGAGCTGCGAGAGCGCGATTACAGGAACCTTTAATTCCTTCGCAAGCGCCTTGAGCGATCGCGAGATTTCAGAAATCTCGGTCGCCCGATTTTCTTTGGTGCCGGCAACCTGCATGAGCTGCAGATAATCGACCACGATCAAATCCAGCCCCCGTTCGCGCTTCAAGCGGCGTGCGCGTGCGCGAATTTCCGTAGGCGTCAGCGCCGGCGTTTCGTCGATGAAAATGTTGGCGCTGCCCAATTGGGTCATTGCCGAGTCGATGCGCGGCCAATCCTGCTCTTCCAGTTTGCCGGAGCGCAGCGCAGTTTGATTGATGCGTCCCAAGGAGGAAATCATGCGCAGGGTGAGCGATTCGGCCGACATTTCCATGCTGAAGATCGCGCACGCTTTGTTCGAGCCCAGCGCTGCATTTTCGGCGATGTTCACCGCGAGCGTAGTCTTGCCCATGGAGGGGCGGCCGGCGATGATGATTAAATCGCCCGGCTGCAACCCGGAAGTCATTTCGTCGAGTTTCTTGAATCCCGTGGAGATGCCCGTCATCGAGCCATCCGAGTGATACAACTCATCGATGCGATTGACCACATCCGGCAGGATACTTTTCACGGTGCGAAAGCCGATCTTGCCGCGCGAACCGCGTTCAGCGATCTCGAACACGGCGCGCTCGGCCTCATCGACCACCTCACGCGCTTCGCGCCCCTCGGGCTCCAGAGCAGAACCCACAATCTGATTGCCCGCGGTAATCAGCTGACGCAGCACGGAGCGTTCGCGCACGATGTCCGCATACGCTCGAATATTGGCGGTGGTGGGCGTGTCGCGCGCCAGCGAGCCTAAGTAGGACAGGCCGCCGACCTGATCCAGCAACCCCTGACTTTCCAGATGTCCCGAGAGGGTTACCGCGTCGCAGGGCTGGCTGCGCTCGATCAAGACCGCGACAGCTTCGAAAATCAGCCGATGATCGTTGCGGTAGAAATCTTCGGCAATGACGCGATCGGCGATTTGATCCCAGGCAGCGGCATCCAGCATCAGGCCGCCGAGTACGGATTGCTCCGCCTCGATGGAATGCGGCGGCAGCCGCAGGCCGTCGCCGGCACCCAAGGTTCGATTTATGACGCGAGCGGACATGCGCTACCCTAACGGGACGCGATGCCGGAAGCTACTCTTCGGCGATGATTGTGACCGTCAGGGTCACATCAACGTCCGTGTGCAAGTGCAGCTGGACCTGGTGATCGCCCGTAGAGCGAATCGGCCCCGTCGGCATGCGCACTTCACTGCGGCTGATGGGCTGGCCAGCCTTGACCGCCGCTTCGGCGATATCGGCGGTGCCGATCGATCCGAACAGCTTACCCTCGGTGCCGGCCTTGGCCCTCAGTTCCAGCTTGAAGTTCTCGAACTTCAAGGCACGCGCTTGGGCCGCGGCCAGGTCTTGACCCGCCTTGGCTTCGAGTATGTGCCGCTGCGCTTCGAACTGCGCGATATTCGCCGCGGTCGCCACGGTGGCGCGGCCGGTGGGAACCAGGAAATTTCGCGCGTAACCGGACTTGACCTTGACGCGATCTCCGATCAGACCGAGGTTCGCGACCTTCCGCAACAATATGATGTCCATGTATTTACGACGCCTTAGTGCTGATCTGTGTAGGGCAGCAGAGCCAGGAATCGTGCACGGCGAATCGCGAGCTGCAGCTGGCGCTGATAGTGCGCACGCGTGCCCGTGATGCGGCTCGGAACGATCTTGCCGGTTTCAGTGATATAGCTCTTGAGCGTGGCGAGATCTTTGTAATCGATCTGCTTGACGTCATCTGCCGTGAATCGGCAGAACTTCTTGCGACGGAAAAAACGTGCCATTTTGCTCTCCTTTACCGCATGCCCACGGGCATGTCATCGTCGTCGCCATCGTCGCCGAAGTCATCATGACGGCGGGCGTTCTCATCCGGGGCTCGCGCCATCGGAGAGGCCTCGGTGACCGCTTCGTCCATTTTGACAACCAGACTGCGCAGCACCGCATCGCTGAACCGGAACGAACCGGTGAGCTCAGCCAGCGTCTTTTGATCGCATTCGACGTTCAGCAGGATGTAGTGCGCTTTGTGCACCTTGGAAATGGGGAAAGTCAGCTGGCGCCGGCCCCAATCTTCGAAGCGATGCACCGCGCCGCCGCCGGCACTGATCATGCCTTTGTAGCGATCGACCATCGCAGGAACTTGCTCGCTCTGGTCCGGATGGACCAGAAGCACGATTTCATAATGCCGCATTGTATCTCCCTAAGGGTTTAGCCTCCCGTTGCGAGCGGTGAGGCAAGGAGCGAAACCGGTTGCCCGGCAAAAAAGAGCGCGAAGGATACGTTTAATAGGGGTTTTGGTCAACCATTCCGCTGCCGCAGGGCCTCAAATAGGGCAATTCCCGCCGCCACCGATACATTGAGCGATTGAACATGCCCTGCCATGGGTATCCGCACCAGGAAATCGCACCTATCCCTGGTCAAACGGCGCATGCCGGTGCCCTCGGCCCCCAGCACCAGGGCCAGCGGCCGCTTCAGATCCGCCGAATACAGCGCCTGTTCCGCCTCCCCGTCGGTGCCGACCACCCAAATACCGCGCTCCTTGAGTACTTCCAAGGTACGCGCGAGGTTGGTCACCGTGGCGACCGGGACGAATTCCGCGGCGCCGGCCGCCACTTTGCGCACCACGCCGTCCACCGAGGCGGCCCGATCCTTCGGGATCACCACCGCATGAGCCCCAGCCGCATCGGCCGTCCGCAGGCAGGCGCCCAAATTGTGCGGGTCGGTGACCCCATCGAGAATCAGCAGCAGGGGATCCACCGTCAAATGACCTAGAGCCTGCGTCAGATCGTGCTCGTCCCAGGCCTTCAAGGGACGCATCGCCACCGCCGCGCCCTGGTGAACCACATCGCCGACCAGTTTGGCCAGCGCATCGCCGGAGACGGCATGCACATGCACCCCGACCCTCTCCGCGCGTTCCTTCAGATCGCGCGCGCGAGCGTCATCGCGAGTCTGCACAAGCCAAAGTTCCAGCACGCGTTCCGGCGCTCGTTCGAGCGCGGCATTGACGGCGTGCAATCCATAGACAAAGTTGCGCTTCGAATCAGCCACAACGCGCCCGAACTAGCTGCGACCGCCGCGCCCGCCGCGTTTGGCGCCGCCGCGCCGCTGCCGGCTCTGACCGGCATTGCGCCGCGCGTGTGCCGCGCTGTCGGCACCGCGCCGCGGCGCGCGCACCGTTCCGCGGCTTGCCGAGGCATTGACATCGACCAACTCAAAATCGATTTGCCGCTGGGTAAGATCGACCCGATTCAAGCGCACGCGCACCGCGTCGCCCAGCTGCCAGCGCCGGCCGGTGCGCTGCCCCACCAGCCCCATGCCGCCGTCTTCGAGTTCCCAATAATCTCCCGGAATGGCGGAAATATGCACCAAGCCGTCGATGGGCATTTGCTTCAGCTGCACGAATAATCCAAATTCCAGCGCGCTCGAAATCGTCGCATCGAAGGTCTCGCCGATTCGCGGTTGCATGTACAGACACTTGAGGTATCCCATGACATCGCGCGACGCATCATCGGCGCGGCGTTCGCGCTGCGAGCTTTCGGCTCCCAAAACTTGCAGCTCTGCGGCCGTGTAGGCATGCCCGGATGCAGACTGCGGCAACACCGCCGCTTTGATCGCTCTATGCACCAGCAGATCCGGATAGCGCCGTATCGGCGAGGTGAAGTGGGCGTACTCCTGCAGCGCGAGACCGAAGTGCCCAATGTTGGTTTGTTGGTACACGGCCTGTGCCAGCGAACGAATCACCAAGCTCTCGAGCAACAGTCCATCGGGCCGCGCGGCGAGTCTTTCCACCAGCTGGCGAAATTCGCGAGGCGTCGGCTTCTCCGAGAAAACCGCACCGACCTGCAGCGCGATCAACACCTTCTGCAGTTCGGTCACTCGCTTATCTTCGGGCTGGCCATGTACGCGATACAGGCCCTTGGCTTTGAAGGTTCGCAATGCCACCGCGGCTTTCACATTGGCCGCGATCATGCACTCCTCGATGAGGCGGTGCGCGTCGTTGCGCGTCACGGCATAGAAACCCTCAATCGTGCCCTGATCGCCAATGCGCGCCTTGACTTCGCCGCCGCGGAAATCAAGCGCGCCGCGGGCGTCACGCCCCGTCTTCAGCGCGCCGTACACCGCGTACAGCGTTTGCAACGAAACGCCGACCGCGGGCGCCACGTCCTTGGCATGAGCGCGCGGATTCTGCAAGTAGCTCCACGCCTGATCATAGGTGAGCCGCGCATGCGAAATAATCACCGCTTCGTAGAACCGGGACTTGCTCAGTTTGCCGGTCTTGCTCACGTGCATGTCGCACACGAAAGCCAACCGCTCGACTCGCGGCATCAGGGAGCATAAATGATTAGAGAGATGTTCCGGCAGCATGGGAATGACGCGATCCGGAAAATACACCGACGTGGCGCGCGCCCGAGCTTCCAAATCCAATGGGCTGCCATAGCGCACGTAGTGGCTGACGTCGGCAATGGCGACGATGAGGCGCCAACCGCCGTCGCGCTGAGCCTCTGCGTACACCGCGTCATCGAAGTCCTTGGCATCCTCGCCGTCGATCGTGACCAGCGGCAGCTGCCGCAGATCCTCGCGCCCCGCAAGGTCTGCGGCAGGCACATCGGGGCTGAACAAATTCGCCTCGTTCAAAACCTCGGGCGGAAATTCCTGCGGCAGGTCGTGTCTCAAGATGGCAAAACGCGCGGCCAAGTGCGCCGGGCTCAAGTTGTCCAGCACTTCGACGACCCGGCCCTGCGCCGCGGCTTCGCCTTGCGGCCGCTTGGTGACCTCGACGACGACTTCATCGCCTTCCTTCGCCCCATGCCGGTCGCGCATCGATACTTCGACGGAATACCAATGGCCCGGATCCTCCGGTTCGACGCGGCCGCGAGTCTGTCCTGCATGCCAAACGCCGCCGATCAGCTTCGGTGCATCGCCGATTCGTTGGATCAATCGGGCGATGCGCCGCCCGCGTTCGTTCATGCCGACGGCGAGCACTTCGACCCGGTCGTTGTGCATGAGCGTCGCGGTGTCGGCCCGAGCGAGAACCAGGGGCGCCGATCCGTCATCCGGCAACACCAGGACATCGCCATTGGCGCGGCCGCGCACCCGACCGGCGACGCGTTCGCCCTCGCCCGCCGTTGCAAAACCGTTCGGCCCCTCGATGGCCTGACCGTCGCGCACCATCGCCGCCAGGCGTTTGGCCAGCGCATCACGCTGCGCATCCGTCGTCATTCCCAGCCGCTTCGCGAGACGCGCTGCGGTCAGGGGTTCGGGCGCCTCGCCCAAGTGCTTGAGCAACAGCTCGCGGCTTGCGATCGGATCCGAGTATCGCGACTTTTCGAGCTCTAGATTCGGATCCTCGCCGCGCCAATCGGTGGCGCCCCTGGCAGCGCGGTCTGATTTGGGCCCTCGTGAGCCGGTCGATCCGCGTCGCGTCATACGGTATTAAAGCGGGATTGGAGGCAATGCATGCGTTGGCAGACCTGTAAGATGGGTGGCAAATCTCGACGTTCCGCTCAACGCGGCCGGCCGTGGGATTTACGATGCCAGGTTAGCAGCTTTGCGAGTCGCCGGGCGCCTATTGCCGACGATGGGGCCTGGGTACGAGGCCTAAGTCCAGGCTCCTAGGTATGCGGGCGAGCGTCGGCCGATCCAAAAAAAGTGCGGCAATGCGCTGCGAACTCCAGCGCCAAAGGACTCAATTTGCGGCTCGCCAAGGTCGCGAGCACCAGACGGCTGTCCTTCACGGCGACGCTCAAGGGCCGGGCGACCAGCGCTCTTCCATCGTAGGTCATGCTATTGGCAGGCTTGGCCGCCAAAATACTGTAGCCGAGGCCATGTCCTACAATGCCTCGCACCGTCTCCAGCGACTTGGTGCGAAAGCCGATCGTCGGCTCCAATCCCCGATCCTTGAACAGCGACAGGAAATAATCCCGGCTGGGTTCGATATCGAGCAATGCCAATGGCTCCGGGACCAGATCTTCCAAAGCCACGGCGGGTGCCAAGCTGAGCGGATGGCCTTCCGGCAGCAGCACATACGGGGTGAGTTCGGCCAAGGGCGTAACGCTCAAATCATGGTTCAGGCCAAGGTCGTGCAGCAGCGCCACCTCGAGATCGCTGCGGCGCAGGCTCGCGATGAGGTGGTCTTGATCGGCCTCCAACAGCGTCAGATGGACGCCCGGATGCAGCTTCGTCAGGCGCGCCACGAGTGCGGGAACCACGAAGGGCGCGAATACTTGGTAACAGCCGACGGTCAGGGCCAGCTTGGCGGCAGCGCCCCTCGAGGTGCGTCGCTGGTGGAAACGCCGCGGCACCCCGTAGGCGCGATTCGCGTAGATCAGCGGAGCACCGCCGCCGGCGACAAAGATATCCTGGACGGAGCCGAACACCACGAAGTGCGAGCCCACCCGTTCGCTGGCCGTCACGCGGCAATCGAAAGCAACCAGTGAATCCAACACGCGCGGCGCGCCCGTGAGTTGGGTAGTCCACTCGGTACAATCAAATCTCGCGGCGCCGCGAGCAGCGCTTCGACCCGCGAAGTTGTCGGAAATATGCGATTGGTCGTCCCGCAATACATTGACGCAGAAAACCCCGTTCTCGAGAACGGCGGCGGCAACCGCGCTTCTGTGGTGGATGCAGACGAGCAGCGTCGGCTGAGGGGTATCGGCCGAGACCGAGACCATCGCAGATACCGTGACCCCGTGACGCCCCGCCGGCCCATCGGTCGTGACCACGTTCACCGTACACGCCGCATGGCTCATGCCCAGCAGAAAACGCCCCCGCAGGGCGGAATCGGTCTCGACGGGTTGCGCGCTCATTGGCAGCTTGAGTCTAGCATGTTGCCGGCGACCCTCTGGGCGCCGCCGGGGCTTGGATTGACAACCACCAACCCAGTGCGTACATTTCTGCGCCTCGCGTAAGGCGGACCCATCTTGCCCAGGTGGCGGAACTGGTAGACGCGCTGGTTTCAGGTACCAGTGGAGCAATTCGTGGAGGTTCGAGTCCTCTCCTGGGCACCATATCCAACTTGATCGGCGCGCGCAATTACTGGCGGTTCGCCCGCCGTATGCCGCCCGTGGTCATGAACTTCTCGTCGGCGACCCGCACCAGATCGCGGCCTTCATTCTTCGCGACATAAAGGGCGGAATCGGCACGTGCAATGAGCTCGTCGAGCGAACGTACTTGGCGGTCGCGCGTTGCGAGCCCGGCGCTCAAGCTGACCCGCAATCCTGCGCCGGACGGCGGCAAGTTGATTCCAAATACCAAGGTGCGCAGGCGCTCGAGCGTGGCGATGGCCACTTCCGCAGTCGCGTCCGGCATGATGAGCAGAAACTCTTCGCCGCCCCACCGGCCCAACGCATCCTCGGGCCGCACCGACTCGCGGCCCAAGCGGGCGAATTCTCTCAAGACATAGTCCCCAGTCGCGTGTCCGCAGCGATCGTTGACGAACTTGAAGTGATCCATGTCGATGATGGCGATGGTCAAGGGCTTGTCGGAATCAGTCGCGGCCGCGAGTGCATCGGTCGCCAGTTCGGCGGTGCGGCGCCGATTCGGCAATCCGGTCAAGCCATCCGTGCTCGCCAAGCGCACCAGCTGCTGACGGTAGCGGAAATTGGAGACCAGGAAATACATCAGCAGCGCAATCACCAGGACGGCGGACACCGCGGCGATGGCGTTCCAGCGCAACTGCTGCGCCTGGCGCTGTGATTGTTCGTGAGACAGGTCCAACTCGCGCTTCAGCAGCGCGTTGCGCTCGATCTCCCGATCCGTCTCGAATCGAGCGCGCAGCGCCACGGCCTGCTTGGTTCGATCGGCGTCATTGGTCGAAACGTAGCGCCGCATGTATTCGGACAGGTCGTTGTAGGCGTCGCGGTAGTTATGCAGCGCGGCGTTGGTGCGCGCGCGCCATTGATACAAGGAGGCGACGCGCAGCGGCAGCACATCGGTGCCGCTGTGATCGAGCACCTCGTTCAAGGTGGCGAGTGCTTTCTCTGGATGCCCTTCGGCAAGATCAATACGCGCCAGCAAGGCTTCGGTCTCTTTCACCTCGTCCGAAAACCTCGATGCGATGAACGTGAACAATGCGTTCTCGCACGCCGCGCGTGCCTTGATGAGCTGGCCCAATTCAATGCGCGATTCGCAAACTCGCACATCGGCGAATGCGACGCCCTGCGTATCATTCAACATGGCGCTGAGTTTGCGGGCATCATCGAATTCATCGATCGCTTGCGCGTACTTTTGCATCAAGATGAGAATTCGCCCGCGCAAGAATCGATCGACGGACAGCGCGAGCGGCGCGTGCTGTGCCGTGTCCCAGTCAATCGCTTCCTGATTCAGCGCCAGCGCCTGCGGGTAGTCGCCCATGCCGCGCAGGACCGTGGCGAGCACTCCGGCGGCCAGAACGTGCGGCTCGGCGAGCGCCGGTGTGGTGCTGGAGCGGTAAGCCTGGGTGAGGCTGCCAATGGCCAAGTCCTCGCGATCCTCGCGGTACTGCAAAAGGCCGCGCCCGATGAGCAGGCAAATGTCTTCGAGAGATCCGCGCTTCTGGACGGCCTGCGCTTCTTCGGTGGTTTTGACGGCCGCGGCTATGCCTGCCTGGTCGTACACGTTCTCCGCATACAGGGAGAGCAGCATGATGCGGACCGGATCGGTATTGTCGGTCGCATATTTAAGCCCCTTGAAGACGGCGTCGCGGGCCTTTGATTCCAGCTCGAGGATGCTGTAGGCCTGTGCTTGCACGCTGTAAAGAGAGGCCAGGCGCTGTCCATTGGGCATGGGCGCCGTCAATTCAGTTTTGAGAAGCTGTGCGACTTTTTTCAGGGCCGCATTGGCGTCCTGGTCGACCAAAATCTGCAGTGCACGGATGGCCGGATCGGCGTTGGGGAGGCATGCGGCGGCGGCCGGCTGCAAGCCGAAGATCCAGGACAGCATCAGCACAGCGAAAATACCCGCCATTCCCGTTCGGGGAGCACGCCGGTCCGCACAGCTGGTCTTGCACATGATTGGAGCGAAATTACGGGTTTCCCCGTATCCGTTCGTTACCTAATGTCACGGTTTTAAAACTTCTACACCGCGGGAATATACGGCGGATGCCGCGCCGCCGGGCAAGTGTGACCCAATTCGCATGCGCGCGCCGTCCTGCGAACGTGGATGGTGACAAGATCGCTGGAAATAGAGCATATTGCCGGAACAGCAGAGTTATACCGCCCCGCAACAAACCCCAAAAGAGGACAGGGCCGCTTATGTCATCAACGTTTCTAGCTCGCGAAAACACCGTTGCCGGCCCCGGCTTTAACCGATTTCTGGTCCCGCCCGCGGCCCTTGCGGTGCACCTGTGCATTGGGCAGGCGTACGCGTTCTCGACCTTCAACCTACCGCTCACCAAGCTCATCGGGCTCACGCAAACGGCCCCGGGCGACTGGAATTTGAAGGACGTCGGTTGGATTTTCTCGATTGCCATTGTTTTTCTGGGTTCATCCGCGGCGGTTTTCGGGCGCTGGGTGGAACGCGTGGGCCCGCGCAAATCGATGTTTGCGTCGGCGCTGTGTTTCTCCGGCGGGTTCTTGGTCTCGGCCGTCGGCATCCACTTTCACCAACTGTGGATCATCTATCTGGGCTATGGCGTGTTGGGCGGCTGCGGCTTAGGCATCGGCTATATCTCGCCCGTCTCCACCCTGATCAAATGGTTTCCGGATCGCCCCGGCATGGCGACCGGCATGGCCATCATGGGTTTCGGCGGCGGCGCGCTCATCGCCGCGCCCCTGTCGGTCTTGTTGATGAAGAATTTCGCGACGGCGACTTCGAGCGGTGTGCTCGAAACCTTCGTCACCATGGGCGTGATTTATTTCATGTTCATGATGATCGGGGTCATCACCGTCCGCGTTCCGGCAGAGGGCTGGAAGCCGGCAGGTTGGATCCCCGAGGCGCATCCGAAAAAACTGGTGACCACTGCCAACGTGGCGGTCGATGTGGCCTGGCGCACGCCGCAATTTTGGCTGCTGTGGGGAGTGCTCTGCATGAACGTGAGCGCCGGCATCGGCGTGTTGGGACAGGCCTCGCCCATGATTCAGGAAATGTTCACCGGCCGGGTGACGCCAGCGGCAGCCGCGGGCTTCGTCGGATTACTCAGCCTGTTCAATATGGTCGGCCGATTCTTCTGGGCCAGCACCTCGGATTTCATCGGCCGGCGCAATACCTACATGGTGTTCTTCCTCCTTGGAATGCTGCTCTACGCGCTGGTGCCGTCCTTTGGCCACATGGGCTCGATTCCGCTGTTCGTCGCGGCGTTCTGCATCATTCTTTCGATGTACGGCGGCGGCTTCGCCACGATTCCCGCTTACCTCAGGGATATGTTCGGCACCTATCAGGTGGGCGCCATTCACGGCCGGTTGCTGACCGCGTGGTCGGTGGCGGGTGTTTTGGGACCCGTGCTGGTCAACTACATCCGCCAATATCAAATCGACAGCGGCGTGCCCAAGGCACAGGCCTATTCGGTCACCATGTACATCATGTGCGGCCTGTTGCTGATCGGGTTCATTTGCAATTTCGCGATGCGCGAAGTGAAGGCGAAGTTCTACTATCAAGCTGCATTGCCGGCCGGGAGTAAATCATGAAAGCTCGACTCGGATTGATGTGGCTCGTGGTCGGAATTCCGCTATTGTGGGGGACGTTCAAAACGCTGCAAAACGCGTTGAAATTATTTCAATAACAGCCGGGCGATACTCCCGGCAACACGGAGTTCGCCATGCATGTCAATTTGAGTCTCGCGCCCATCGTGGCGTTGGTCGCCGGCATCCTCATTCTGGTGATGCCGAAACTGCTGAACTACATCATTGCGCTGTATTTGATTGTCGTGGGTCTGCTGGGCCTGTTCGGCACCGGCGGCTCATTTCATTTCAGATAACCGAGCGCAGCGCCGCGCCGTTCGGACTGCCCAGTCCGGTGCAGGCATCCCAGCCTGCGGCCGCTGCAAAGTCGCCGTTGTTGCCCGACGTAATATCGCGCAACGCCTTGGAGTTTTGGTAGAGCTGCGGATTTAAGAAACCCGCGGGCTTGCCGGAAAGCTGATTTACGCGGGCGATCAGCGCTGCCCACAGCGGCGCCACGGCGCTGGTGCCGCCGATCACGCTGGCGCTGCCATCGACGCGCACCTCGTAACCGGTCTGCGGATCCGCGTTGCCGGCAACATCCGGCAC
The DNA here is from genome assembly GCA_035318305.1 of Steroidobacteraceae bacterium. Classification (GTDB taxonomy): domain Bacteria; phylum Pseudomonadota; class Gammaproteobacteria; order Steroidobacterales; family Steroidobacteraceae; genus Bog-1198. The sequence goes on from DATHFB010000409.1 coordinate 12,256, forward strand.
CCCGCGCTGCGTGAGCGGCACGGACCTGCCCTGCGCATCGACGGCGTTCAACGATGCCTGCCAGGTCGGCTTCGCGAAGAATCCACTGATACCGCCGCCGCTCGCACCGCCATTGGCGCCGTCATTCCAAACGGTCTCACTGTTAATGGTGCTGGCACTCCCCCTCAAACTGGTACCGCCGCAGGCCAGTGCAAAGGAGCTCGATGCGGGAAAATCCACGTGATCGGCGCCATCATTGACGCCGTCGCTGGAGCCGTTGTCGCCCGAGGCGATGCAGACGGTTATCCCCAAGGCCGCTGCGGCCTGGAAGGCCTCATCCATCGCCGTCATGGCCTGCGCAGTCCAATTCGCTTCCGCGCTGCCCCAACTGATGGAGATGACGGAAGGCTTGTTGGTGGTGTCGTGAATCGCCGTGGTGATGGCGTCCAAAAAGCCGGCATCGGTGTTGGGCGCAAAATACACGGCAATTTTTGCCTGCGGCGCTATCGCGCCGACCACTTCGATGTCCAGCATCACTTCGCCGTCCGGGCCGTTGGCATCGCCGGTGGGCGCATTCTGGGCGTGATCCACGGAAACCGCCGTCACCGTGGGCGATGCCACACCGAGGCCTTTGAAATAGGCGTCCAAATCCGCGGGGCGAAAACCGCCGCCCAATTCAATCAGCGCCACGCACACGCCGGCGCCGGTGCCGCTCGGAAATCCATACAAAGCCGCCACCTGCGGCGGCGTAAACGATGTCGCCCCGCTCGCCGCCGGGCGCATTCTGAAGTGAGGCGATGCCTGCGGCCGGCTATCAAGACCGAGGACCGCTTCGACCACGCCATCGAGCGCATTTGGCAATGTAATGCTGCCCGTGCGTCCGCGATAACTGCAGCGGTCGTGCCGCATCTGCTGCAACTGAACTTGAAAGGCGGCGTTGAACTGCGCCACCGTTCCCTGCAGCACCACGGTGCGGCGCGCCGCATGCTCTTGTACGACGCTCAATCCACAGCTCGAGGCGTAGGCGCGCACCGCGGCCAAATCGCCAGGGTCCGCGCCATGCCGCTGCGCAAATTCCTCGCGGTTCATGCACGCTCGGCCCGTGACTCCGGACGCGAGCTCCGTCACGCGCGCCCGGAATTCATCACCGGCGCCACGCCGCAGGATGAGGCTCACTTCCAACCGTTCTTGAGGGTCCGCCGGCGCCAACACGCTGGCGCCCGCCATGGCAACGCGTTCGCTGCCCTTTAAGGAAATACTGGCCATGAAGACCTCCCGCTGGTTAACCGAAGGGATTTTGGCGAATGATGGTCTGTTCGCGATCCGGGCCGGTCGAGATGATGGTGATCGGCACGCCGACGAGTGACTGCAAACGCTCCAAATACTTGCGGGCGTTATCCGGCAAATCATCGTAGCTTTTGATTCCCACGGTGCTCTCCTTCCAGCCCGGCATGTCCTCGTAGACCGCTTGGCACTCCGCAAAGTTTCCCGAGAGCAGCGGCGGCGTCGTGGCGATGCCCGCGTCGGTCTTGTAACCCACGCAAACGCGAATCGTATCCAAACCATCGAGCACATCGAGCTTGGTCACGCACAGCAGGGAGCAGCTGTTGTGCACGATGGAGCGGCGCAAGGCGACGGCATCAAACCAGCCGCAGCGCCGTCGCCGTCCGGTTACTGAGCCGAATTCATGGCCGACGCGCGATAAATACTCGCCCGCCTCGTCGAACAGTTCCGTCGGGAAGGGACCCGCGCCGACACGCGTGGCGTAGGCCTTGACGATGCCGAGCACTTCGTGCAGCCGCCGGGGGCCCAACCCAGTACCCGCTGCCGCGCCGCCGGCCGTCGTCGTGGACGATGTCACATAAGGGTACGTGCCAAGATCCACGTCCAGCATCGCGCCTTGCGCGCCTTCGAACAATACATTGCGGCCGCTCACACTGAGCTCTTCAAGAATGCCGGTGACATCGGCCACCAGGGGCTTTAAGCGTTCGCCCAACGCCAGATTCGATTCCAGCACCTGCTGGAAATCGACGGGCGTGGTTTGAAAATATCGCTGCAAAACGAAATTGTGATAATCCAGGACCTCGCCCAGTTTCGCGGCGAAGCGCTCGCGATGAAACAAGTCAGCGACGCGCAGCGCGCGGCGCGCCACTTTGTCTTCGTAGGCCGGACCGATGCCGCGCCCGGTGGTGCCGATGGCATTCGCACCCTGCGCTTTCTCCCGCGCCTTATCGAGCGCGACATGCGAGGAGAGGATCAGGGGGCAGGCAGGACTGACCCGCAGGCGGTCGAACACCGGCACGCCCTGCCCGATCAACATTTCGGCTTCTTTGAAAAAAGCATCGAGCGCCAACACCACGCCGTTGCCGATCAGGCATTGCACATGCGCGTGCAGGATTCCGGACGGAATCAACGACAAAATGGTTTTCTTGCCGCCGATGACCAGGGTGTGTCCGGCATTGTGGCCGCCCTGAAAGCGCACCACCGCCTGTGCTTGATCGGTCAGCAGGTCGACGACTTTGCCCTTGCCCTCATCGCCCCATTGCAGGCCGATCACCACCAAATTCTTACCCATTGCGCGCCATCCAGAGCAATGCGAGTCCCGCGACCATGCTGATCAAGCCGCCCCAGCGAAGCTGCGACGGTTCGGTCTTCGACAGCTTGGCCATCAGCCGCTGCGCAGCGGTGGGATTGACGAAGGGTAAAATTCCTTCGAGGACCAAGTACAGGGCGAAGGCGCCGCCCAAGTAGCGCGCAAGTTCAATCCAACCAATTTCCATTGTGACTTTGAGGGTTTAGCGCTGTGGGGGTTGCGTTTGCGATTTGTTGAAATACTTGAAGTAGGCGTTGTCCGGCGCGATCACCAACATGTCGCCCTGCGTACCGACGGCCGCCCGGTAGGATTCCATGCTGCGATAAAAGCTGTAGAACTCCGCGTTCTTCGAGTACGAGCGGGCATACACCTCGCTCGCCGATGCATCGCCCTCGCCGCGAGTCTGCCCCGCTTTGCGCGCAGCGTCGGCCAGAATTTCGGTTTGCGCTTTATTCGCCTCGGCACGGATGCGTTCCGCCGCCTCGACTCCCTCGGCGCGCAGCTTGGCAGCCTGCGCCTTGAAGTTCGACCGCATGCGATCGAATACCGAATCCTGCACCTGCTGCGGCAGATCGATCTTGGTGATGCGCACATCCACCAGCTCAACGCCCAGCTGTTCCGCCAGAGGCCGCGCCGTCTTCATCATGGCGCCGGTAAATTCAGCACGCTCCGCGGTAATCACCTGCTGCAGGGTGCGCTGCGTGACCACGCTCTTGATGCTGTCCTTGACCGTCTCGCCCAAGCGGGCATTGGCAACCTCTTCGGTGCCGCCGGTGGATTCGTAGAAGCGGCGTAAATTGAGGATGCGCCACTTGACGTAAAAATCCACATTGAGCTGTTCCTGCTCGCGGGTCAGGAAATGCTCCGCCGGATACATTTGCGTCAAAATCCGCGCATCGTAGCGGCTCACTTCGTTGACCAGCGGGATCCGATAGTGCAGACCGGGCTTATAGTTGGACTCGACGATCTCGCCGCCGATCGATTTGATGGCAAGCTGGCCCTCGCTGACCGTGAACACGCTCGCGCGCACGATCAAAATAACGGCCACCACCGCCAACAATATATAGAGCAGTCGGTTTTGCATCAGCGCACCCCTCGCGCCCGCGCGGGGTCTTCCACCGGCGTCACCTGAATCTCCGGCAAGCGCGCCGGCGCCACCGTCATCGTGTCATTGGGATTGTTGATCGACTGCGCGCCCCCCGAGATCAACTTCTCCAGCGGCAGATAAAACATGCTGTTGCCGCCCTTGACGTCCACAATCACCTTGCGTGAGTTGCGGTACACATTCTCCATGGTCTCCAGATACATGCGCTCGCGCGTGACGGCGGGCGCATGTTCGTACTGACTCAAGACCTGATCGAATCGGGAAGTCTCGCCTTGCGCCAAGGCCAGCACCTGCAGGCGGTACGCTTCGGCGTCCAACAGATTCTTGGCCGCTTGGCCGCGCGCCCGCGGCACCACATCGTTGCGATAAGTTTCCGCGTCCTGTTGATAGCGCTGGCGGTCCTTGTCCGCCTTGATGGCGTCGCGTTGCGCATCCTGCACCGGATCGGGAACTATGACGTCCCCCAATTTGACGCTGATGATATAGACGCCCATGTCGTAGTTATCGAGGGTGCGTTGCAGGAGCAACTTCGCGCGGTCGGTGATCGATGGATCGAAAGCCAGCGCCTTATCCAAGGGGGCCTGGCCCACTGCCTCGCGCATCGCGCTTTCGCTGACCTGCACCAAGGTCTCTTCGACATTGTTGACCTCGAACAAGTATTTGCGCGGGTCAGGCTTGGTGTACTGCACCGCTGATTTGACTTCGACCAGATTGGTGTCGGCGGTGAGCATTCTCGCATCGTCGGTGACGCTGAACTGCTGCGAGACATTGACGATGCGCTTGCTTTCGATCGGCCAGGGCAGATGCCAGTTGTATCCCGGACCCGTGGTTTGCATGTACTTGCCGAAGCGCAAAATCACCGCACGCTCCTGCGCGTCGACCCGGTACACGCCGCTGCCGATCCACACGGCGGCGATCAGCACCAAAATACTGCCGAGGCCCCGGCCAAAGCCAGGAGAAGCCTGACCACCACCCAAGCCACCGCCGCTGCCGCCGCGGCCAAACAGCGCACTTAAGCGGCGCTGAAAATTTCGCAGAACATCGTCCAGATCGTTCTGCGCTTGCTGCGGCCGATTCCAGGGATTGCGTTTCTCCCCGCCAGGTTCGTTCCAAGCCATGCGTTATGCCTAATAATGAGTTGCGAGGTATCGAGTCATGGACAACCAGGCATTCTAACAGGCCGGCCTGCAGCTTACCTAGGAGCCTAGCGCTTAAGCGACGCGCTGGACACGGGTTCGGGCCGGCTCCACCAAGTTGACGCCCTCGGCACCCGAGAGTTTGGCAACCTCGGTGAGATCAAGTTCGACTTCCATATCCCAGCTGCCGTCTTCGCACTGCCGCTCGCTGCGCACCGCGTTGCGTTTGTACAGGTCGGATCTGACGGCGGCGGCCTGCAACTGCAGATGGAATGTGCGGCGCACTTGATTGGGACGAACGGCATGGGCCATCGCTTCGCGCAACAGTCCCAAGCCTTCACCGCTGGCGGCGGAGACCCAGGCCTGGGCGGCGACAGCGTCGGGGCCATCGATGGTGTGCGGCTTGTCGCTGCTCAGGTCGATCTTGTTGAACACCAGCAATTCGCGGATCTCGCCTGCGCCGATGCCGCGCAACACCTCGCGCACTTGTTCGATGCGTTCATTGCGCTTCGGATCGCTCGCATCCACCACGTGAAGCAGCAAGTCGGCGTCGCGCGCCTCTTGCAGCGTCGAGCGAAATGCGGCAACCAATTCGTGAGGCAGTGCGCGCACGAATCCCACCGTATCGGCAAGAACGACTTCGCCCACACCCTCCAGCTTCACCCGCCGCACCGTCGGGTCGAGCGTTGCGAACAGCTTGTCGGCCACATAGGTGTCCGACCCGGTCAATGCATTGAACAGCGTCGACTTGCCGGCATTCGTGTATCCCACCAACGCCACCGTCGGCACCGGCACTTCGCGCCGCACATGGCGGCCGGTGTCGCGTTGTCGATCGAGCTTTTCCAATCGCGACCGCAAGGTGCGGATGCGCTTCGCGATCAGGCGTCGATCGGTCTCCAACTGGGTCTCGCCCGGGCCTCGCAGTCCGATGCCGCCCTTCTGGCGTTCAAGGTGGGTCCAGCCTCGCACCAAGCGCGTCGCCAGGTGCGACAGCTGGGCGAGCTCGACCTGCAGCTTGCCCTCAAAGCTCCGAGCACGCTGGGCAAAGATATCTAAAATCAACCCATTACGGTCCAATACTCGACGACCGGTGAGTTTTTCGAGGTTGCGCTCTTGGCTGGGCGTCAGGGTCTGATCGACCAGCACCAAGTCGGCTTTGTTCGCTTCGGCGAAGGCATGAATCTCCTCAGCCTTTCCCGATCCCACGAAGTACTTGGGGTCGGGTCGCGCGCGCGTGCTGAGCACCGTGCCCACCACGGTCGTACCCGCGGAGGCTGCCAGTGCGGAGAATTCCGCCATGTCGTTCGGATCGACAGGATGCCCGACGCCGACGCCGACCAGAACGGCGCGCTCACCGCCCCCCGGGCGTTCAAATAATTGCAGAGCGCCACCCACTCTTTCGATGATAGCCGGTTCCGTCACTTCGCCATCTTCGCCCGTCGGCAATCGCACATTGCGTGCGGGCACGACAGTGGAGATGGCATGCTTGTACACCATCTGGCTTACGCTATTTCTCAGCAACACGACGAACTGGTCGAATGAATCGATCTGTCCTTGTAGTTTGATGCCGTTCACAAGATAGATGGAAACCGGCACTCTTTCTTTGCGCAGGGCATTCAAAAATGGATCCTGCAGAGACTGGCCACGGGCCATGGGTAAAGCTCCTTGTTTTTAGTCAATTGTACTGCCGTATCACTTCCATGCGGCACGAGGCACATACACGATTAATGCTAGCACAGCGCAATGGCCCACGTTGTATCGAAGACCACTATGCAAATCCGCCCTCGGACAGTGCATCAAAAATCGTACGTGCAACGTCCGATCGCATGGAATCCATCCACTGCGCATCGGCGCGCCGACGAAGCCAGGTGAGTTGCCGCTTCGCGAGTTGTCGCGTCGCCGCAATCGCTTGTTCTGTGGCTTCATTCAACGCGCTGAGTCCGGCCAAATATCGCCATAGTTGCCGATATCCGACCGCACGCATGGATGGATGTTCCGCGCTCAAATCGCCTCTTTCGTACAGGCTCCTAACTTCCTCGACGAAACCGGCCTCGAGCATTCCTTTAAATCGCTGTTCGATCTTGGTGTGTAACTCGCCGCGTTCAAGGGGCGCAAGAGCAAATTCTATGACTTTGACGTCGGCAAACGCCGACACGCGGTGCTGTTGCAGTTGACTGATGGTCTGGCCGGTGAGGCGGTGAACCTCCAGCGCCCGTTGGATGCGCTGCGGATCGTTGACGTGGATGCGCGCCGCTGCCTGCGGGTCAACCTCGGCAAGTTGTTGATGTACCGCGGCCCAGCCCGATTCCGCCGCGCTGGCATCAATTTGCGCACGCACCGCGGAATCGGCCTCGGGCAGATCTGCGATCCCGGTCGTCAACGCATGGAAGTACATCATGGTCCCGCCCACCAGCAGGGGTTGGCGCCCCCGCGACCAGATGTCCTGCATCGCCCGCTGCGCGTCGAGCAGGAACTCACCCACCGAGTAGCCCATCTTGGGATCACGAGTATCGATGAGGTGATGCGGGATGCGAGCGCGGGTAGCCAACGTCGGCTTGGCCGTGCCGATGTCCATGCTGCGATACACCAGCGCCGAATCGACGCTGATGATTTCCAAGGGCAACTTTTCAGCCAACTGAACGGCCAGATCCGACTTGCCGGAACCGGTGGGACCCATCAGCAACACCGCCGAGCGGCGTGTCGGCGCCTTCATCAGCGCCCGCGCAGGAACAGTCGGTCCAGTTCGCTCATGGATAAACGCACCCAGGTGGGGCGCCCGTGATTGCACTGATCGGCGCGCTCGGTGCCTTCCATCTCGCGCAGCAGCGCATTCATTTCCGGCAAGCTCAAAGTTCGTTGGGCGCGCACGGCCGCGTGACAGGCCATGGTGGCGAGCAGGTGGTTGATCGACTCCTCGACGCGCCGCGAGTGACCCGCCTCCAGCAGATCCGACAGCACGTCGCGCACGATGCCGGCCGGGTCACGGCCGGCCAGCAGCGTCGGGATCGCGCGCAAGGCCAATTGATCCGGCCCTAATCGCGTCACGCCGAATCCCAGCGCCGCGAATTCCTGCACGTGCCCTTCCGCCGCATCCGCCTGCGCCGGCGTCACGTTGAGAATCTCCGGCATCAAAAGTTGTTGCTGCGCGGTCTCCCCCGCCAACAATTTCTTCATGCTCTCGTACATGACTCGTTCATGCGCCGCGTGCATGTCCACCAATACCATGCCCTCGGCGGACTGCGCCAAGATGTAGACGCCGTGCAGCTGCGCAATGGCATATCCCAAAGGCGCGGCGGCCGCGTCCGACGCGCTGCTGCCCGACGCACTGCCATCCGACGCACTGCCGTTGACGGCATCCGGGCGCGGCCATTGCTCTCGCACCTCCGCGCTCGCGGGACTCAAGTAGCTGCGATAGGCATCCGCAGATGGGCGTTGCGGCGCTTCCGGCAGGGTGAAGCGAGCCTGCGCGGGAGTTCCCGCGCCCGCGAAGCGCGATGCGCCGGTGAGCCAATCCGCCGGCGCGCTGCCGGCAGATTCCGTCGAGGGCCTGGTACCGGCGAGCACCTTCTCCAAGGTCTTGAACACAAAGTCATGGACGCGGCGCGAATCGCGAAATCGCACCTCGAGTTTCTGCGGATGCGCATTGACGTCGACCAGGCTCGGATCCATGTTCACATACAGCAAGTACGCGCAGAACCGCCCGTGAAACAAAACGTCGCGGTAGGCCAGGCGCGCCGCGCCGATCAACACCTTGTCGCGCACGAAGCGCCCATTCAAAAAGGTGAATTGCAGGTCCGGCTGGCTGCGCGAAAAGGTCGGCAGCGCCAGCCAGCCTGACAGCACCAAAGATTCTGTCTCATGACGCAGCTCGATGACGTGACCGGCGAACTCCTCGCCGCAAACCTGGGCGACGCGCCCCAGCCGCTGCGGGTCGCTGATCGCCGCCGGCAGCGTCCAGATGGTCTTGCCGTTGTGCACCAGCGTGAAGGCCACGTCGAAGCGCGACAGCGCCAAACGCTCCAGCATGCGCACGATATGCTGATACTCGGTGTTCTCAGTGCGCAGGAATTTGCGCCGCGCCGGCACATTGAAAAACAGATCGCGCACCTCGACCGTGGTTCCCAAGCTGTGCGAGGCGGGCGCCGGCGCGCTGACCTCGCCGTCGCGCGCTTCGATGCCCCAGGCATGCGTTCCCTGGCCAGAGCGCGATACCAGCGACAGGCGCGAGACCGAGGCGATGCTGGGCAAGGCTTCACCACGAAATCCCAAGGTCGACACATGTTCCAGGTCGTCAAGCGAGGCAATCTTGCTGGTGGCATGCCGGGCCAACGCCAACGCGATTTCGCCCGCATCGATGCCGCTGCCATCGTCGCGCACGCGAATCGATCCGCAGCCGCCGCGTTCTAGTTCGATTTCAATTCGCTTGGCGCCCGCGTCGAGCGCATTCTCCACCAGCTCTTTGACCACGGAAGCCGGGCGCTCGATGACCTCGCCGGCAGCGATTTGACTGATGAGAGAATCGGACAGGAGTTGAATGGGCAATGGCGACCTCGAGTCGCGCATTTTCGCACAAGCGAAGCAATTGAGGGCGCGCGATCCATCGCGCCGCGAAGCCCTCGGCTATTCTCCCGTGCCGCCCGCGCCGGCTGCGGTGGCGAGTACAGGTCGCGCCGAACCTCCGGCAGCGAGCTGCGCGACGCGCGTACCCATCGGCGGATTGGCATAAAAATAATCGTGCACGCCGTGATGAATCGCGGCGGCGAGCCTCGCCTGCTGCGCGGCCGTGCGCAGCCGCAGCTCCTCTTGGGGGTTCGAAATGTAGGCCGTTTCAACCAGCATCGAGGGAATGTCGGGCGATTTCAATACCATGAATCGCGCCTGCTGCACCTCGTGCTTGCGAACCTCGCCGGCCTGAGTCAGTGAATGCAGTACCCGCTCAGCCGCCACTTGGCTGGCATTCAGTGAGGCCGATTGCGACAGGTCGAGCAGCACCGAGGCAAGCACATCGTCCTTGTCATCCAAGGAGACGCCGCCGATCAGGTCCGAGGCATTTTCCCGCTCAGCCAGCCAGCGCGATGCCTCATCGGTCGCGCCCCGCTGCGACAGGATGTACACCGAGGAGCCGTCGATGCTGCGGTCGCGAATCGAATCCGCATGGATGGACACGAACAGATCCGCCTGCTGCGCCCGCGCGCGGCGCATCCGATCGCGCAGCGGCACGAAGTAGTCGCCGTTGCGCGTGAGCATGGCCCTCATACCCGGCTCCGCATTGATCCTGCCCGCGAGCTCGCGGGCAATCGCCAGCACGATGTCTTTCTCGCGCGTGCCGTTCTTGCCGATCGCGCCCGGATCCTCGCCGCCATGACCGGCATCGACGGCAATGATGAGATCGCGTGCATCCGACGGCGCATGCTTCGCCTTGATCGGTTTGTCGGCGCGCGCGGGAGCAGCGGCACCTAAATCGATGACCAAACGGTATCCGTAGTGCGCATTGGGCCTGGTCAGAAAGCTCTTGGCTTGGGTTGGGCGCGAGAGATCGAGCACGACCCGAAGATTTCCGGAAGGATTGCGCGACATGCGCACCTGCTTGACTGCTCCGGCGCCGGCCGGCGGCCTGCGCGCGCCCTTGCTCAAGTGTGCCCCGCGCACGTCCAGAACCACCCGCTCCGGATTGTGCAGCACACTTAAACTGTGTTGTGCACTGCCGGACAGATCCACCACGACGCGTGTGTTGTCAGGTCCTGCCCACACCCGAACGCCGCGCACATCGACGGCAAAGGCGGGCTGCCCTAGCACGGTTGCCAACAACAACCCTAAGCAACAGTGCGTAAGCAAACCCTTCATACCGCGAAGTTAACGCCGAATCAGATTCTTTTTCAAGTTAAATTAGAGACATAGGGCACTAAGCTAGTGTCGAGTACTAGCTTCGCCAGCCAGGCATCGCCCACCGCGCTCACCGCGTGGAGCTTGGCTACCCGCGATTCGCCGGCGTACTGAAGCTGCAAATCGACATCGGCATGGGGAACAGCGTCCCCGCCCTTCTCCGGCCACTCGATCAGCATGAGATAGCCTGGACCCGTCAGATCGCGCAGTCCCAACTCCTCCACCTCGGCCGTGGAGCGCAGGCGATACAGATCCACATGCACACAATTTAAATCGCCGACGGTGTAGGTGTCGACCAGGGTGTAGGTCGGGCTGCGCACGGTTGCGGTCACACCCAGTGCGTGCAACAGGCTGCGCGCACAGGTGGTCTTGCCGCTTCCCAATTCGCCGCGCAGGTAAAGGACCGCGCCTCTCGCCCCCACACTCGCGCCCGTGAAGGCACGGGCGAGCGCCGCGCCGAGGCCTTCAGTGACGGCGCTGTCGGGCAGGTCAAAATCCAGGAGGGTCTTAGACATCGGATTATTATACGGGCGGTCATGACTGCTCCCGCACCACCCGCCGCGCACCTCGACCCGGCCGCACGCCTCGAGCCGGCCGCGCTGTCGGCTTCTATAAGAGGTTGGGCCAGGGAGTTGGGGTTGACCGGCATCGGCGTGGCCACCCTGGACCTGCCCGCCGACGAAGCTTTTTTTCTGGACTGGCTGCGCGCCGGATTCAACGGCGAAATGGACTACATGTCGCGCCATGGTTTAAAGCGCAGCCGGCCGGCGGAACTGATACCCGGAACGGTCAGTTGCATCAGCGTGCGCATGGATTACTGGCCCGAAGAATCGGCCGACGCCTCAGGCGTGCTTGGCAACGGCAACCTGGCGTATGTCTCGCGCTATGCCCTGGGCCGCGACTATCACAAGGTGCTGCGCTCGCGGCTGCAAAAGCTCTGCGACCGGATTCATGACGCGGTGGGTCCTTTCGGTCACCGGGTCTTCACCGACAGCGCCCCGGTGTTGGAGAAGGCGCTGGCGCGCAACGCCGGCTTGGGTTGGATCGGCAAGCACACGAATTTAATTGATCGCAACGCCGGCTCGTATTTTTTCTTGGGCGAAATTTATCTCGATCTGCAACTGCCCGTCGACGAACCCAGCACTGCGCACTGCGGCTCGTGCAGCGCCTGCATGCCGGCCTGCCCCACCGGCGCCATCGTCGCACCCTATCGTCTCGATGCACGGCGCTGCATTTCCTACCTCACGATTGAGCTGGCCGGCAGCATTCCGGTGGAATTTCGCCAGGCCATCGGCAATCGCATTTACGGTTGCGATGATTGTCAGCTGGTCTGTCCTTGGAACAAATTCGCGCGTCCCACGGTGGAGAACGACTTCGCCGTTCGGCATGGATTGGACCAGGCGCAGCTGGTCGATCTTTTCGCTTGGAGCGAGCAGGATTTTTTGAGCAAGACCGCAGGCAGCGCCATTCGGCGGATCGGCCACGAGCGTTGGCTGCGCAATATCGCCATTGCGTTGGGGAACGCGCCCACCTCACCCGCCGTGCTCGCCGCGCTCACCAGCCGTACCGAGCACCCATCCAGCGTGGTGCGTGAGCATGTGCACTGGGCGCTGGAGCAGCACCGCGCGGCTCAGCCGCGATCGGCGCGGGACCCATCGGCGCAGGACCCATCGGCGCAGGACCCATCGGCCCCTTTAACCGGCTAGCTCGCCGGCAGCAAGCTGCTCCCGGGATTGAAGAAATGCCGGCCGCGCCGAGCTTTATTGATTTCAGTAAACAGCTGCGCGTAGTCCTTGTCGCTATTGACCGGATCGATGGCCGCCGAATTCACGATCAGCAATGGCGACGCGTCGTAGCCGTGAAAGAAGCGTGCATAGGCCTGGGTGAGCTTTTCCAAATAAGCGCGTTCGATGTGCTGTTCATAGCGGATCCCACGCTTGTGGATGCGATCCACCAGCACATCCACCGGTGCCTGCAGGTAAACGACCAGGTCCGGCTTGGGCGCATCCACCACCACGCGCTCGTAGACGCGTTCATAGAGCGCATATTCCGCGTCGTCCAAGGTGACGCGCGCAAAGAGCCGGTCCTTCTCCAACAGATAATCCGCCACGCGCACGGCGCCGAACAAATCCTCTTGGCGAACATCCTCCAATTGACGCGCCCGCTGAAACAGGAAGAACAATTGCGTCTGAAACGCGGCCGCGCGCGGATTCTTGTAGAAGCGCTCGAGGAAGGGATTCTGGTCGGCTTGCTCCAGCACCAGCTGGCCGCCCAACGACTGGCTCAGGCGGCGCGCCAAACTGGTTTTGCCGACGCCAATCGGTCCCTCCACGACAATGAATCGATGCGCTGCTGCAGCTGGCATTTGAAACTCTTTTAATCTAAGACAGAAATTCCGTCGCCGCCCGCGTCCCGTTTGAGATCGAGCACCAGGCCTACCCTCGGGATCTTGATCGTCGGGGCAATGTCCGCCAGAGGATACAGGACGAAGTTGCGTGTCGACACTCCAGGGTGCGGCACTGTTAAACCCGGCTCGTCGATGGCTGAATCAACCATCCACAACAAATCCAGATCGATCACGCGAGGTCCCCAGCGCTCCTGTCGATCGCGGCCCATGCTGCGTTCGATGCCGAGCAACCCGGTGAGCAATTCCCGAGCAGCCAATTGGGTGAGCAATCCGACCGCGGCGTTGACGAAATCGGGCTGATCCAAAGGACCCATGGGCCGCGTCAAATACAGCTGCGAACGCAGCACGACGCGCGTCGTCTCCAGTGCGCTCATGCGTTCGATGGCTTCGAGGACCCGGTCACGCGGAGATTGAAGATTGCTGCCGATCCCCACGTACGCAGGGCGCCAGAGTGTCATTGCTAAGTGCGCGCCGCTCCGCCGCGTCGCCGGCGGCGGCGTCGACGGCCGGGTGCTGCAGCAGTCCCTTCAGCCGCGGGCTCGGCGGGACGTGCCTGTACCAGCGCCACCCGCTCCTCTTGCGGCAGCACTTGAATGTCGGTCCACCACTTGGCTAGTTCCGGATCCGCGACTCCCACTTGCGCGCGCAACAACAGGAAATCATAGGCTGCGCGAAAGCGCGGATGCTGCAAGATGCTCAAGGCTTTCACGCCGCTGCGCCGATTGAATCTCGGCTGCAGCATCAGCAACTCGCGCATGGGAATGGCAAAGCGCCGCGGAATCGCCACACGCGACTGCTGCGTGCGCAGCACCGTGTCGCAGGCCTGTAACAGCAGCGCAAGGTCGGGCGTCGGCCCTGCCTGCCGCTCGTTGAGTTCACGCAGCACCGCGCTCCACAGCAACACCGCGAACAAGAAGGTCGGCGTCACCGGTTTGTCGGCGGCGATTCGCTCATCGGTGTTGGCAAGCCCGCGCTCGAGCATCTCAGCTGCATAGGCATAGGGCGGCAGCGCAAAGGCGGCGGCGGATTGGGGAAACAGATGTTCGAAGAGACCGTATTGCTGCAGCAGCCGATACGCCTTCAGGCCGAATCCCGACAAAAATAGTTTCAAGACCTCATCGAACAGCCGCGCCGCGGGTACGCCGTCCAGCATGTACGCCAGGCGCTTGATCGGCTGCTCGGTGTTGGGCTCGATGGAGAAATCCAGCTTCGCCGCAAAGCGCACCGCCCGCAGCATGCGCACCGGATCTTCGCGATAGCGTGTTTCCGGATCGCCGATCAGCTTCAGGCGCCGCGCCTTGATGTCGCTCACTCCGTCGACGAAATCCCAAATCGAAAAATCTTCGATGTTGTAGTACAGGCCATTCGCGGCGAAGTCGCGCCGCCAAACATCCTCTTCGATGGTGCCGTAGATATTGTCGCGAAGAATCCGGCCTCGAAGGTCGAAGGCCCGATGTTCGGAATCGCTGGGTGGCGAGAATTCAGTGGTGGATTGGTCCGCACGCGAATCCGCACCGCCCTCGGCGCTGGCGTCAGCGTCAGCGTCGCCCTCCACGTCCGCATCTTCCGCATCCTCGCGCTCAGGAGCGGCGGCCGCTCGGAAGGTGGCTACCTCGATAATCTCATTGCCGAAAAACACATGCGCCAGACGAAAACGCCGGCCGATCAGGCGGCAATTGCGGAACAGACGCCGCACTTCTTCAGGCAGCGCATTGGTCGCGACGTCGAAGTCCTTCGGGCGCAACCCCAGTAGCAGGTCGCGCACCGCGCCGCCCACCAAAAAGCCCTGATATCCCGCTTCTTTGAGGCGATAAAGCACCTTCAAGGCGTTCGGCGAGATCGCCGCACGCGATATGGAATGCTCCGATCTGGGAATCACTAACGGGGGGGATGGAGTCGACGATGCGTTCAAAAAAGGGGGTTCCGCTTGAGTCCAAAAAATTGGTCCGTATACTACCAGCCCTCTTGGGCCCCCAAGGCCTAAAGATCCGCCAGTCCGCTCCCTTCGTCTAGAGGCCTAGGACACGGCCCTCTCAAGGCCGGTACATGGGTTCGAATCCCATAGGGAGCGCCATATCAAAGGAAAAGGCTGGTGCATCATCAGCCTTTTCCTTTGATCCGCCCTACGGGATGAGAACGCCCGCGCAACGCGCGGGTGTTCGACAAATCGACCGTCCGGGCGATTTGAACGCCGGAGGCATTGCCGACGGCGGCCCCGGAGGGGCGAGGCCGAAGGCCGAGTAATCCCATAGGGAGCGCCAATAAAAACAAGCACTTAGGCTGTTTTCGGCGGAGCAGTACTGTAGAAGTACTGCAAAAGTGGTGGCAGTCTGCGGCGGGCGCTAGGGTTTCGTGCCCAGAAACAGGAAACCATTAGTGCGTCCAGCATTCAACGCCGTGCTAACCAACCCCTTCTGCGCAGCTATGTAGTACGCGACGCCGGTGACGGTACTTGTTCCATTGGTACAAACACCGCCACCGAATGTCACTGATACGTCGTAAACATTTCCTTTCGCATGCGTTGATGCAGTACCCGTGAAACT
>DATHFB010000410.1:0-4343 GCA_035318305.1 Steroidobacteraceae bacterium
TTTCGCGGTCATTTGGTCGGCGTTGGCTGTGTATACCCTCGAGGGTTTCTGGCAAGTCTGGTCCACCAAAACCGCCACTTGACCTACGGTCTTGCACCTGACTTAAGGTCTTGTTGGTCCTTGGACGCGCCAGGACGGCAAGACAATCATGCTGCTGCAGCATGCTGCGCGCGTCGGGCTCGAGAAATTGCGTGGTGTCGAAGCTGCCAGCCCCGGCTGAAGGCGAGCGGCACGGCCCTGGTGGGTTCAATGTGCAGACGGCCCGACGAGGTCGCAAAACTTCGGCAAATCGATGTTGCCGCGAGACAATGGCCACGATCGGTCCTTTCCCGGCTTTGCCGGTGAGGGCGGCGGCCAGCGATAAGGATCCGGCGCCTTCGGCGATGACGCGCGCTTTCTCGGCCATCAGGCGCATTGCCGCCTTGGTTTCATCCAGGCTAACCACGATTGAACCCTCAACGACGGGTTTCAGCCGTTCCCACATGCGTGGAAACAGGCTTTTGCCGCCTGCGCCATCGACGAACGATGCCTTCCAGTCCGTGAACACCTGGGCGGATCCCATTGAAAATGAGAGCGCGGCCGGGGCTGCCGTTTCTGGTTCCGCGCCCCAAATCTTGATCTCCGGCTTCAGCGCCTTGAGTGCGCTGGCGACTCCCGTGATGAGTCCGCCGCCGCCGATCGCGCCAATCACCGCGACCGTGTCGGGGGCATCTTCCAAGATTTCGAATCCCATGGTGCTGTGTCCTGCGATGAAATTGTGATCATCGAATGGATGCACGAATGTTCCTGCCACTCCGGGGTAAGCGCGGTCACCGAGTGCGCGCCACGCGGCTTCGTAGGGTACCGTGATGAGCGTTGCGCCGAGCGCCCGCATTCGCGCGAGCTTCGATTCCGGCGCCGTCTCAATCGCGACCACGGTGCAGGGTACGCCCGCCTGCCTCGCGGCGTACGCGACGCCCTGTCCGGCATTGCCGGCACTGATGGTCCAAACGCCGAGTTGCCGCTCGGACTCGGTCAGCATCGCCACCGCGTTGACCGCACCCCGCAACTTATAAGAATTCGTCGCCTGCAGGTTCTCGAGCTTCAGGCGGATGTCCGGGAAGCCGGCTCCCAGGTCCAGGCGGACAAGCGGCGTGCGCACGATGCTATTCGCGATTCTGCGGCGCGCCTCCTGCATTTCGTTCAACATCAATGGGCGCACCGTCTCAAGCGTTTTCAGCACAATTGGCTCCTTAAGATTTCTGTTAAGCAGGCCGCACGATCGACGCGCGGGTTATCTCGTTCAGATTCCGTGCGCCTACTCCGACCATGGCGAGCCGCAGTTCATTGTCGAGCAGCTCGAGCACACGGTCGACCCCCTCCTGACCGTAAGCGCCAAGTCCCCAGATATAGGGTCGGCCAATCCCCACCGCCGTGGCGCCCAGCGCCAGCGCTTTGAGTACATCCGTGCCGCGGCGGACACCGCCATCCACAATAACCGGGACTCGACCGCGCACCTCGGCTACGACTTCCGGCAGACACTCCAATGTGCCGCGACCGGTGTCCGTCGCTCGTCCGCCGTGGTTGGACAAAATGATTCCGTCTGCGCCATTCGCCACAGCGAGTTTGGCGTCGGCGCCGGACTCCAAGCCCTTGATGAGCACCTTCATTTTCGTCACGTCCTTGAGGCGCTTGATGAAATCCCACGTCAGCGACGAAGAGGTGATGCTCAAGCCCGTGGTGTCCAGCTGCGAAAACATGGGTCGGGTAAAGAGGGGCGATCCGCCCGGCGCATGGCAGGCCGTGCAGGTTCTCGTATCGGTGCGAGCCCACCGCAAGGCGGTCTCGATATTCCTCCCCGCGGGCAAGTCAACGGTCACCGCGACGGCCGGGCATCCGGCCGCTTCGGCTCGTTTGACCAGTTTGGCCGAGATATCGAAGCTAGAGGTGGTGTAAAGCTGAAACCAGACCGGCGCGCCGCGCGCCGCGATGACCTCTTCAACGCCCGTGGACGTGACCGTCGACAGAATCTGCAAGTGGCCTCGGGCTTTCGCGGCCCTGGCGACGGCGACTTCGCCGTCGGGATGAAACGCCTTCTGCGCGCCCAATGGGCAGAGAATGATGGGACTTTCGAACCTTGCGCCCAACAACTCGACGCTGGTATCGATTTTGCTGACATCTACCATGCGCCGGGCGTGCAATTGGTAGCGGGAGTACGCGTCGCGGTTGGCCTTGAGCGTTTCTTCTCCGTCAACGCCGCTAACCAGGTAGCCCCAGTGAGCGGGCGGAATATTCTTGCGCGCGACCGGCTCGAAGTCGAAGACGTCCAGCGCATCACCGGCGCGAATGATGGCGCCATCGACAGCCTGTGATGCGGCGGGCTCGGCGAAAGATTGCGCGAAGCCGGAAAGGCCGGCATACAAAGGACTGGCAGCCAAATATTTTAAGAGTGTGCGCCGAGTATTCATGCATTTCCCCTGGGGCCGACCTTACGCGAAGCTCTAATGGATTGCTCCGATCTTTCTCTGGTCGAGATAATCGTCAATCGCCGCCGCGCTGGCCTGGGCGCTGGCCAGTGCCACATAGCCGTCGGGGCGAACGAGATAGACCGCGCCGCGCCGCAGGCCGGACGCCTGCATGGCCGGATGCCATGCAAATACATGCAGCGGGATTCTCCGGCGTGCGGACAACGCGTGGATATCGCCGGCAGCATCACCGTAGATGTGAATTTGCCAATCCAGTGAAGTCAATGCAGCAAAATTGAACTCAGCCGATCCTTGGGTTCCCACCCTGACCCAGGGCAATCGATCGCCGCCGCGCACCTTGCCTGCCGCACCGACGCTCAAGGAACTTGCACGGTAGTTCACGGCTGTTTGCGAGATCGTGCGAAACACCAATCTGCGCACCAGCGGCACACGGAACAATGCAGGAGCCAGCGCCGGAACGGCTTTGGTGCGGACGAATCGGGCCCACGCGCCGGGACTGATCACCACCGTAAACGCTCGATCGGTGGTGGCCACCAGCCGTTGTGCAAACGCAATTCGCTCAGGCTCGTAGCTATCCAGCAGTGCCTCGCTGTAGGGTTCTTTGAGCGCGGAAGCCAGTTTCCAGGCGAGGTTGACCGCATCACCGATGCCGGTGTTCATGCCCTGGCCACCGACGGGACTGTGAATATGCGCGGCATCTCCCAGCAGGAAGGCGCGCCCCTTGCGAAAGCTCTGCGCGACGCGATGATGAACGCGGTAGGTCGAAAACCAATTGACGCGCTTGACTTCAATCTTGAGATTTTGCATGGCTAGGGCTCGGACATCGTCGAACTGCAGGTGCTCATGATCATTCGCGGCATCGTCGCGGATCGAGCCGATCAATCGTCCGCGGCCTGTGTCCGCCAATGGAAACACGGCCAGGAAATCCGCCTCATCCAGTCCGACATGCAGTTCGCCGTTCATGGGCGGTCCGACGGCATCGACATCCGCCACAAAGAATAGATGATCGTAGGTTCCGCCGGGAAATCCTGTGTCCAGCACTTCTCTCACTTTGGAGCGAGCGCCATCGCAACCGGCGAGATAGGCGTACGTGCCCGTTTCCTCGGATCCGGCTTTGCTCAAGGTCGCGCGAATCTGCTTGCCGTCATCTTCAAAGGCGGTGAGTTCCACCGGGCGCTCCACCTCTATACCCATCTCGCTCAAGCGTTCGATCAGTAGGCGTTCGTGTTCGTCCTGCGGAAAAATAATGGGAAATCCAAACGGAGTCAGTCCCTGTCCCAAATCCTCGATCGGCACGCGGGCCGCCCGCGCGTTTTTCACCCACAAGTTCAGAGCCGCTACGTGATGGCCGCGGTCCACGACCGCCTGAGCGAGTCCAATCTGCTGGTAGAACTCGAGCGTTCGCGCTTGAACCGCCAGTGCTCGCGACGTTGTCCCGGGTTCCGCGACTTTGTCGATGATCCTTACGCGCACGCCTAGTTTTGTCAGCCACAAAGCCAACACCAAACCGGTCGGCCCTGCACCGGCGATCAGGACATCGGCCTGGCCGGATTTGTCTGCCATTGACTCCTGTCTCGGCCGCAGCCTGTACGAAAAAGAGGTTCAGGTTACCCGCGAAAACCGCAACGCCGCGCGCGTCTTTGCTTTAGAGGCTTCCTCTTCACGATTTCGTGCCGGCGCATTCGTTTGAAGGGATTCAAGAAGCTTTCTGGAGGCGGCCTCGATTTCACCGATCGCGCCCAGAAAGGCCGATTCATTGGATTTGGACGGGCTGTGAAAACCGCTGACCTTGCGCACGAACTGCAACGACGCCGCGCGGATTTCATCGTCCGTCACCGGCGGCTCGAAGTTGAAGAGAGTCTTGATGTTTCTGCACAT
>DATHFB010000411.1:0-13652 GCA_035318305.1 Steroidobacteraceae bacterium
TGGTGACGGGAATGCTCAACGCAGGCGGCAGTTGCGGTATGGTCAACGCAAAGGTGCGCGAGACATGCGGCAGAATCTGATCCTGGTAGACCTCATCGGAACTGACGGAATCCATGCTGGCAGTATCTCGGAAACCTGTAAAAATAGCATCATGTCAGCCGGTCACCGATGGTGCAAATCCGCAACATCGACAGTAGCTCATTGCCACACTCCGGGTGCAGCAGTATAAACTGGTGGGATATGGACGTTCCGCCCGCCAGCTATCCCCTGCTCGAAACCATCGCCTCCCCGGCGGATCTGCGGCGCCTGCCGGCTGCGAAACTGAGCGTTTTGGCGCAGGAATTGCGTCAATTTCTGATTCAAAGCGTCGCGACCCGAGGTGGACACTTTGCCGCAGGATTGGGCACGGTCGAGCTGACAATTGCCCTGCATTATGTGTTCAACACCCCCGATGACCGCCTGGTCTGGGATGTGGGGCACCAGGCGTATCCGCACAAGGTGCTCACCGGCCGGCGCGACAAGTTGCATACCATCAAGCAGGACGCGGGGCTGGCGCCCTTCCCAACGCGCAGCGAAAGCGAATACGACACGTTCGGCGTCGGCCACTCCAGCACCTCGATCAGCGCGGCGCTCGGCATGGCCGTCGCGGCAGCGCAACGCGGCGAGAATCGTCGAGTCGTCGCCATTATCGGCGACGGCGCGCTGACGGCGGGCATGGCGTTCGAAGCGCTGAATCACGCCGGCTCGCTGCCTGCGGACCTGTTGATCGTGTTGAACGACAACGACATGTCGATTTCGGAGAACGTCGGCGCGCTCTCGAATTATCTGGCGCGCGCGTTGTCCGGCAAGATGTACTCGCACCTGCGCGAGAGCGGCAAAAAAGTCTTGCGACAGATGCCCACGGTTTGGGAGCTGGCGCGCCGCTCGGAAGAGCATTTGAAAGGCATGGTGCTGCCGGGCACGTTGTTCGAGGAGATGGGCTTCAACTATATCGGTCCCATCGATGGTCATGATGTGAAAGCCTTGGTCAATACGCTGCGGAATTTGCAAAAGCTGCGGGGCCCGCAGTTCCTGCACGTCGTGACGCGCAAGGGCAAGGGTTATGCGCCGGCAGAGGCGGACCCGATCAAGTGGCATGGACCCGGGCCGTTCGATCCCGCCAGCGGCATGATTTTCAAGGAAGCGAGCTCAGGTCCCTCCTATTCGCAGATTTTCGGCAAGTGGTTGTGCGACATGGCGGAGCGCGACCCGGCCATCGTCGGCATCACGCCTGCGATGCGCGAGGGTTCTGGTTTGGTCGAATACTCGAAGCGATTTCCCGCGCGCTATTTCGACGTGGCGATCGCCGAGCAGCACGCCGTCACGTTGGCCGCCGGCATGGCGGTGGAAGGATTGAAGCCGGTCGTGGCGATCTATTCCACGTTTCTGCAGCGCGCCTACGATCAGCTCATCCACGACGTCGCGCTGCAGAATCTACCGGTGGTTTTCGCCGTCGACCGCGCAGGTCTGGTCGGCAGCGATGGCGCCACCCACCAGGGCAGCTACGACCTGTCGTTCCTGCGATGCATTCCCAACATGATCATCATGGCGCCGGCGGACGAAAATGAATGCCGCCAGATGCTGTACACCGGCACCACCTTGAGTTCGCCGTCGGTGATTCGTTACCCACGCGGCACCGGGCCCGGCGTGCCCATCGCCGCGGAAATGACGGCGCTTCCCGTAGGACAGGCACAACTGCGCCGCGAAGGCCGCAGCGGGCTCGCCATACTGGCATTCGGCGCGCTGGTCGACTCGGCGCAGAAAATTGCGGAACGCTTGGACGCCACCATCGTCAACATGCGCTTCGTGAAACCGCTCGATGAAAAACTGGTCCTGTCGATTGCCTCACGGCACCGCGCCCTCATCACCATCGAGGAAAACGCCATCAGCGGCGGCGCAGGTTCAGGCGTGGGTGAATTGCTCACGGCCGCCGGATTGCAGCTGCCCATGCTGCACATCGGCATTCCCGATCGCTTCATCGAACACGGAACGCGCGACACCTGCCTCGCACATGCTGGACTCGATCTTGCGGGACTCACCGCCCAAGTCGAGCAGTGGTGGGCACTGCAGAGTCAGGCGCGCAAACGGTCGGTCAGCGGCGCCTGACTACTTAGCTGGGTTCTTCATCCGGCCGGCTGCCGCGAGGCATCAGCCCTGAGGTTGCCCCGGAATCGGCAGGACTTCCATGATCTCCACCGAATCGCCGGGGAAAATCGTGAAATGCGCGTGTTTCTCGAACAACTTCGCCGCCGCGTCGTGGGAGTCGGCCTTGACGACGACGAAGCCTGATAGATTGTTCTTGGTGTCCGATACACCCTGCGCGGATGTTCGTTTGGTTTTACCCAATGGCCCTCCGGTCTGGACGATCACCGACTGATGCTTCTGCATCCAGTCACCCCACGCTTTCATGCCCGCCGCCTCGATCTTCTTGCGCTTGCCTTCCTCCATCGCCATAAATTCCGCGAATTTGGGTGAAGACTGCGTACCGAGAAAGATCGCCAGATAATTTTTCATGGTTGCTCCAGATTGTAAGTTGCCAATATTCTCAATTTGCAAAGACCGATCGTCAGCTCGCCGCCAATTCGAGGGCCTCTCGCCTCGCGGGCCAGGGCTGCGCCCAGGCGGGAATGCGCAACAGCCCATCGATCCAACGCACGATGTTGGGATAGGCATCGAGAGGCATTTCCGATTCTCGCCAATAGGTCGCCATCGAAGCCGCCTGGAAGTCGGCAATCGTCAGCCGTCCGCACGCGACGAAATTGCGGCCTGCCAAATGAGCGTCCAATACGGCGGCAAACTTTTGCAAGTCGGGCACGCTGGACTTCAATAGTTCGCGATCCGGAGGGCCCAGGCCGAACGTCGATTTGACCACGTGCTCAAAGTAGAACGGTCCAACCGCAGGCGCCCAGTGACCGTCGTTCCACGATAACCAGCGCAATACCTCGACCTGCTCAGCGGCATTGCGCGCGGGCCACATGTCGGATCCTGCGTTGATGCAAAGATAAGCCATGATGGCGGACGATTCCCAGAGCACCTGGTCCCCGTCCACGAGCAGCGGCGCTTTTTCATTCGGATTGAGCGCAGCGAAGTCCGGCGCCTTCAGTCCCCCGGTCATCAGATTGACTTCGACGAAGTCCGCCTCGATGCCGAGATGTTTTGCCAGCGCCAGTACGCGTCGAGGTGCCTGCGCTTTGATCCAATAGATTTTCATGCCAATTCTCCTGGGGAAGCATCGACGTAATTTAAAGATGAGCCGCGCAGCCGCAATCCGCGGCGTGATACCGGCCCGTGCCCTCGACCACGCCGCCACGGCCATACATGTTGTGGGGCCGGACCCAATCGGTGAGCGAATGATGGGGACCATTCTCGGCGCGGCCCTTGGGCATGGCGTCCAGATAGGCGTAGATGCCCAAAAATTGCTCCCCGCCCCGGGCATACGCCGAGTACGTGTGATAGACCTGGCCGTTCTCGTCTTTGACAAAAATGCTGTCGCCCGAGAGATCGATCATGCCCGGATGCACATCCACGTCCTGATAATTGTAATAGCCGCGTCCCAGCGCGATTTCGGCATCCGAAAACGACACATTGAAATCAAAGTTGAAATCATTGCGGTAGGAAGACACCCAGGTGAAGTCCCAGCCCATTTTGCGTTTCAGCCGCTCGATCTCCTCAATAGGTGCACGGGCCACCGCCGCGTACGTGACATCGTGATGCTCGAGATGCACACGGATCCCCGCCAGATGGTCAACCTCCAGCGAGCACCCGACGCACTGGCGGGACTGACCGGGGCCCATCATGAAGTGTTTGACAAACAACTGGCTGCGTCCGTCGAACAGCTGAGACAGGGTCTTAGGACCTGTCGGTGCATCAAACACATAGTTCTTTTCGATCCGCACCCACGGCAGCGAGCGGCGTTCGGCCGCCAGCGAGTCCTTCATCGCCGTCAGTTCCTTTTCTCTGGCCAGCAGCGCAATGCGCGCCTCACGCCATTCTTCTCTCGACACAATGCGGGGCGGCCGCCGCCGCGATAGATCACTGCTCATCTTGAACTCCTCTTACGGATTCCAGTGGTTTCTATAAGGAAGACGGATGGGCCCCTGTCATTTCGACATCATCCCGGAAAATATTGCTCGCCTAGTCCACCGTAACGACGACTTTGCCGCGCGCGTGCCCCTGTTCCAGGTACCGAATCGCCTCGGGAACCTCGCTCAATGCGTAGCGCCGGTCGATGACTGGGGTAACCTTTCCCGCTTGCATCCAATCGCGCAGGGTATCGAGATCTTTGGGATTCAATTCTGCCAGTATAAAAATTAATTTCTGACTGACGAAGGGCGAATAGAGCTTCGCGTCGATGAGGCCCGACATGGGCCCGAGCCACCGGCCCTTGTCTACGGATCCGACGATAACCAACGCGCCGTCAGGCTTCAACACGCGCCGATAGTCGGACAGCGAGTGCGTCCCCACGGTATCGATGATGAGATCGTATCGTTGCGCAGCTCGAGTGAAATCCTCGAGGGTGTAATCGATGACCTCATCGGCGCCGATGGATCGCACCAAGTCCAAGTTCCGGGTGCTGCAAACACCGGTGACTTTGGCGCCGTAGACCTTGGCAATCTGCACTGCAAACGTGCCGACGCCGCCGGACGCGCCGTTGATCAAGACGCTCTGCCCCGCTTGAAGGTTTCCCTTGTCGCGCAGTGCCTGCAATGCCGTGATGGCGGCGATGGGCACGGCCGCGGCCTGTTCAAACGTCATGTTGGCAGGCTTCATGGCCAGCGAGCCTTTCTCGGCAACGCTCACGTACTGCGCGAAGGCGCCGTCGCGGCCGCCGAACACTTCATCGCCGGGCTTGAACCGCGTGACATTCTTTCCAACCGACTCCACCGTGCCTGCGAAATCAACCCCCATGTGAATGCTTTCGGGCTTCCCCATTCCCGCCATGGCACGCATGAAGTACGGCTCGCCGCGCATGTAGTGCCAGTCCAGAGGATTGACGGAGGCCGCGTGCACCTTCACGATCATTCGGTCGTCCGCCTCGGATGGCTTGGCAATTTCCTCGAGCTTGAGCACCTCGGGCGAGCCGTAGCAACGATAGACGATCGCTTTCATCGGCGACGCACCGGCCGCCAGGGGCGGAGCGGCTGGGCAAGCAGAGTTATGACTCAAAACCAGCGCCAACGAGGATCCCGCTGCTACCAGCAGGATCGCTACCAGGCTCAGCACTTTATATCGACGCTTCATAATCGACTCCTTGACGCGTCAAGCGTGATTGCGGCTTACTTGGCCGGCTCTCGCTTCGGATAGAAAGGATATCGACTCACGCCGTCCGAGGGCGACTGAGGCCGATACTTGGTGTGGCACGCCTCGCAGATCTCCTGAAGATGATCCGCGGCTGCGGCCATTTTCTTCTGATCCATTCCCTTGACGGCGTCGCGAATTTGCAAAGCCGTCTTCTCCATGTCGCGAACCCAAGCTTGCCAATCCGCATTGGCGACCCACTTGGCGTCATGCTGACCGGTGCCGCCGCTCGCCAGCAGGGTTGTCGCAGCAATCAAATTGACTGCGTCTTGATCGGCTAATTGCCAATCGTCTTCGGATAATTTGTCGGCGCCTTCGGCGGCCCAAATGCCGTCGGCGGGAATCTCCACTGAAGCACGCATGACATCCAGCAGGCTGATGGGCAGAGTGACTGAGGGCGCGGTCACCGCCCTGGCGGCGGGTTTTTGCGCATCGCCCGCCGGCACGAGACTCGATGCAAATCCCAAGCATGCAAGGCCAAGCGCCATCGCTATTTTTCCATTGATCCGCGTCATTGAAGTTCCCCAGGGACGAGGACGACCCCGCCGGCCTGTCTAGAGTACTGCGCCGCGGCCCGCGGGGAGTCAAAATAAAGCATAAAACCTTAGCGCGCTCCTGCTCGCTCCAGCAAGGCTGCAATCTCACGCAGGTTTTCCTGCTTCGCCTGTTGCAGCGGTGTGCGTCCGGCCCTGTCGGCAACATTCGGATCGGCACCGCGATCCAACAGCAGGCGGACAACCTCCGGCTTGCGTTGCATGACCGCCAGCATGAGCGGGGTGCGGCCGGCTTCGTCACGCGCCTCGAGTGCCGCGCCTTGATTGAGCAGCGCAGTCGTTTGCACTGTGTCCCCCGACGCCGCGGCGGACAGCAGCGCGGTCGGTTGAAGAGTGTTTTTCGAATCTGCAACGCGGGCGGCATTCAGCGACGTGACGCGGGGCGCAATCTCAGGAGCCGGCGCAGCCGGGGTTGCGGCCGGCGCGGCCGGGGTTGCGGCCGGCGCGGCCGGCGCGGCGGCGTCGGCAAGGGGCGCGGCAGGCGCGTGATTCTGCACGTAGGTTTTTTCTTCGGCCCGTTGACGCTCCGGCGCCGCGCGTGCCGCCTTCGAGTTCTCGCGCTTCGCCTGTGTAACCACGATTTCCTGCAGAGGCTCTGCGGAAGGAGATGTGCGCAGCGAGTCAAGCTTGGGCGGCTGCGCGGCTCCTGCTTCCGAGGGGGCGGCAGCCTTGTCCGCCGATTCGGCTACGATTGCGCCGCCGGCCGATCGTGCAGGAGGAGACGCGCTTTCCCACAGGCGAGGCGCAAAGAGAAGGACAGCCACCAATGCCGCGCCCGCGGTTCCAAAAGCCGTGATTTTCCAGCGGGAATCGTTGGCAGCGGGGCGGAATGCATCGAACGGCTGCCCGCGTGTTTCCTTCGCGCGCTGTTCGGCAACGCGGCGGCCCTCGGCGAGAATGGCCGCGCGCACCGCTTCGCTGGGCGCAGCGGCCTCCGTGTCGCTGGCGCGCCGGTAGCGTTCCAGCAACTCTTTGTCTTGCGCGCTCTCTTTCGACGTCATGCGTATTCCCACAAGAGCTGACGGAGTTTCGCCCGGGCGTAGCGTAGCCGGCTCTTGACCGTCTCGAAGTTGGACCCGGTGGCGACGGCAATTTCCTCAACGCTGAGTTCGCCCTCTGCCTGCAGCAGAAATGCCGATCGTTGCTCAGGCGGCAACTGTGCCACGGCGCCCAATAGCGCCGCGGCCTCCTCCTGCGATTGGACCTCGGCGGGCGGTTCGAGTTTCGCATCGGCCGCGAGACTGTCCAGCAAGCTCGAGCCGTCGGAGCCCGCCGCGTCGCCGGCATCCAAGCTTTGCAGCCGGCCACCGGCGCGAATCATATCGACCATGCGGTTATGGGCGATGGTTAAGAGCCACGTGGTGAATTTCGCAGTGGGTTGATAGTCCGCCGCATTGCGCACCACTGCAAACCAGACCTCCTGCATCAGATCATTCGCGCCGGCCTCATTTCGCAGGTTGCGGTGCAGGTAGCGAAACACGCGTGACTCGTGCCGGCGATATAGGAGTTCAAACGCGGCGGCATCGCCGCGTCCGAAGCGCAACATCAGATTCTCGTCAGTCTCCTGCGGCTCACTCATTCACCCCATTATCAGCCGCCCGGCGGATCCGGTACATACCTCGGAAAGCTTGAATCGGGAAACGGATTCGGACCGGGCCGCCAGGCCGGCCGCGAGGGTACGACTCCCATCGCCACCAAGTTCTCGAAGCTGTCGTAGCGAATCTTGATGACCTCGTTCGGCGTACTCGACAGGCGGTCAAACTGCGTGTTCTGAACGTACGATGCCTCGCGCGCTCCGTGCCCGGTGCCGAGTTTTTCCGCAGGTGCCATGTTCGACAGCGATTGCGCGCCGGCTAATTTCGGCGACGACAGCGATGCGGCCGGACTCTGCGGTGCCGCGCGCGCGGCGTCCTCGCTGCGGTCGCGCGACGACTCCTCGGATTTCTGATCCAGAGGCACGTATTGAGAAACCTGGGCGGGGCGCTCGAGAAACAACGCGACGCCAATCACGCCGATGTTGGCCGGACGCCCGGTGCGCTCCGCGTAGGAGCGGCCCGCCGATGTGAAATTAAAGCCGGCGATTTCTGCATCGCTTTTGCGCCATCCCGTGATTTCGTAACCTTCACCCGCGCCCAGCACATAGCCGCTCTGGCCCCACGCGCCGGTTTCGCCGCTGATCACATTGATGCCGTCTACCGCGGTGACGGCGAGCAAGCGCTGCCCGCGGTGATTCTGAACCTTGATCGAGTAACGCGCCCCGGGTGTGCCGGCGACCCAATACTCGCCGCGGCATCGATACGTCGGCAGCACGTTGCCCGTATCGCGGTCGATGATTTGAATATTTGCAAGGCTGCCGACGGCCTGCGCATCGAGTGCAATGCCTATCAATAGAATTCCCAGCCATACGCGCTTCATATCGATCTCCGGTGTTTACCTGTCCCACCTGAATCGATGCGCCCGGCAGAAAGGGGTTAAGATTCCCGCGCACATTTACCTGGGAGCACGAATGCCGGTCAGTTTTACGTCTCATAACATAAGATTGGATGATGGCTCCTTTACCAAGCCGGATACCGGTTATTCAATGGACGTGCATCCTTGGTTTCTGGCGGCAAAACGCATGCTCGATGCGACATTTCCCGGCGATAAGCGGCATTTGCGCATCGCCGATTTGGGCTGCCTCGAGGGTGGCTACACGGTCGAATTTGCGCGGCTTGGCCTCGAGGCACTCGGGCTCGATGTACGCGAATTGAATATCGAGGCCTGTCGATACGTGCAGTCGAAGGTCAGCTTGCCGAACTTGGAATTCGTTCGTGACGATGTGTGGAACATCGCGGCCTACGGCGCGTTCGATGCCGTGTTTTGCTGCGGACTTTTCTACCACTTGGACAAGCCGCGGGAATTCTTGAATTTGCTTTCGCAGGTGACCAAACGGTTATTGATTCTTCAAACACACTTTTCCGAGGCCAAGGATTCGCCGAGCTTCATTCAGCCACGGCGATTTCGGCGCGCATTGGCGCGGGTTTTCCCGCTCAAGAACACGGGGACTACCACTCACAAGCTCTCCTTTTTGAGCGAGAACGAAGGCCTGCCGGGCCGGTGGCTGCCGGAATTTCGCACCAAGCGAGCTTTCTTGGATCGCGATAATCGCCGCTGGGCATCGTGGAACAACAAGCAGTCGTTCTGGATTCAGCGCGAGTATCTTTTGCAGGCACTGCGTGACGCCGGCTTCGACTTGGTGCTCGAGCAATTCGATGGCCTCGGCCCGAACATCGCATCGGAGATGACGGAGGGGAGCTATCGGACTTCCGGCCGCAGCACTTTCATCGGCATCAAGACTGCCTACGCGTCGGACGCCTTGGCGACGGTGGCATCGCCAGGACTGCGGCAGGCTTGACGCTGTTATTGCAGCACCCAATTGCTTGCCCAAAGCGCCGTTGCTTGCCCAAAGCCTGTGAATAATGGTTTAGTGCGCTCCTTTCATACCGGGAGCGCACAATGAACTTTACAAAGATCCGCGCATTCACCGCTGTCCTCACCGCGACGGCCTCGGTGATGGTCGGGTCGGCGGGACTCGCGAGCCCGGTGCCTGTGCCGCCGGCGACCGGCGGCGACATTCCTGCGAACTTCAATATTGCGACCGAGGCCGATGACTATGTGAAACGCGCCGTCATGATCCCCATGCGCGACGGCGTCAAGCTGCATACCGTCATCATCATCCCAAAAGGGGCCGCGCAGGCACCCATGATCCTGGACCGCACCCCGTACAACGCCAACAAATTCACGACCAGTTCCGACAGCCCCCGCCGCGCGCTGGTGCTCCCCTTGAGCTACGGTGAACTCGCTGAGGCCGGCTACATCATCGTCGTGCAGGATGTTCGCGGGAAATACAAATCCGAAGGCGATTACGTCATGAATCGGCCGCTGGCGGGCGACTTGAACCACACACCCGTGGATCATTCCACCGATGCCTGGGACACCATCGATTGGCTGGTGAAAAATGTCCCGGAATCCAATGGCAAAGTGGGCACCATGGGCACCAGCTACGACGGCTATACGGTGCTGATGAGCCTGGTCAATCCGCATCCGGCGTTGAAGGCGGCCGCGCCGTTCAATCCGATGGTCGACACCTGGATGGGCGATGACTGGTTCCACAACGGCGCGCTTCGCCAAACCTATGCCGACTACATCTTTGAGCAAACTGCCGAAAAGTCGTCGGAGAATAAATGGATTGCGCCCCGCTATGACGCCTATGGCACCTGGCTCGCCATCGGCTCGGCAGGCACCTTGGGAAAGGCGCTCGGCATGGACCAACTGCCTTTCTGGCAGCGTCTCACGGCGCATCCCGCGTACGATCACTACTGGAGCGAGCAGGCGGTGGACAAGATCCTTGCCGCGCGGCCGCTGACCGTACCGACGCTCTATGTGCATAGCCAGTGGGATCAAGAAGACATTTACGGCGCGACGGCGGCGTTTGCCGCCACCCGGGGCCAATCCGGCGCGGGTCATGACAATTCTTATCTGGTGATCGGACCTTGGCGCCATGGCGGCGGCAACGGCGACGGATCGTCCTTGGGCGCCATCAAGTTCGACGGCGACACCGGCCACTGGTTTCGGCTCAATGTGCTCTTGCCGTTCTTCGATTCGCATCTGAAGGACGGCGCCCCGAAAGCCGATATCGCGAGAGTGACCGCCTTTGAGACCGGCGCAAATGTGTGGCGCCGCTACGATCAGTGGCCGCAATCCTGCGCCGGCGGCTGCCCGTTCAAATCCGCACCGCTGTATCTCGCCGCCGGCGCGAAACTGTCGTTCGACAAGCAACCGGCGACCTCGCCGGCGTTTGATGAATACGTCTCCGATCCGGCGAAGCCCGTCACTTACCGGCCACGGCCGATCCGGCCGACCTATGCGACGGATTCGACCTGGCGACGCTGGCTGGTCGATGACCAGCGGTTTGCCGCGGATCGCACGGACGTATTGACCTACACGTCTGATGTGTTGACGGCGCCGCTGCGCATCGCCGGGCAACCGGTGGCGCACCTGTTTGCTTCAACCAGCGGAACGGACGGCGACTGGGTGGTCAAGCTGATCGATGTGTATCCGGACGAAGTCCCCGCCAACGTTGAAATGGGCAGCTATCAATTGCCGGTTGCGATGGACATCCTGCGCGGCCGCTACCGCGATGATCCGGCCAATCCATCGGCGATTCCGGCGGGCAAAATCATCGGCTACACGCTGAAGCTACCGAACGCAGACCATGTATTCCTGCCGGGTCACCGGATCATGGTGCAGGTCCAGTCGAGTTGGTTCCCGCTCTACGACCGCAATCCCCAAACCTTCGTGCCCAATATTTTCTTCGCCAAACCCGCCGACTATGTGAAAGCCACGCAGCGCGTGTTTCACAAACCGGACGCGGCGAGCTATATCGATCTGCCGGTGGCAAGATAAACGAGGAGGCAGCCGACGCAATGACGCTTTCAAATCTCTTGGTATTCGCCTTGGCGCTGATGGTCGCTGCCGGCTCGCCGGGGCCCAGCATCGCCGCGCTGGTGGCGCGCGTGCTCACGAATGGCTTTCGCGACGTGCTGCCCTTTCTCGCGGCCATGTGGCTCGGCGAAGCGCTGTGGCTTGGCTGCGCCGTGGCCGGGTTGGCCGTGGTGGCGCGCACGCTCGGCGTGCTGTTCACTGCGCTGAAATTCATCGGCGTTGCCTACCTGCTTTTCCTCGCCTGGAAGATGTGGTTCGCACCCACGCAGGTGCCTGACGGCGAGTTGCCGAGGGGCCGATCGCCGTGGCGAATGTTCGGCACCGGACTCACGATCACGCTCGGAAATCCAAAGGTCATGGTGTTCTACCTGGCGCTGTTGCCGACGATCGTTGATTTAAACCACGTGGGCGCGGCCGCATGGGTCGAGCTGACGGCGATCATGTTCATTGTGCTGGCGGCTGTGGATATCGCCTGGGCGCTGCTCGCCGTGCGCGCGCGCCGCCTGCTCACCAGCCGCAAGGCCGTCAAGATCGCGAACCGCAGCAGCGCGGCGATGATGGCCGGCGCCGCGGCGGTGATCGCTGCGCATTAGCGCATCAAAATGGCTCAGCCAGTCTATCCAGCCACTCGCTATCAACCCTCGCCCCCTCTCGACCTTGCTTCCAGGGACGAGCGCGCGCGGCTGAGCGCCCCGGCGCTCAGTGGTTTGTTCCGACTGGCCGAGCACTGGCAGTTGCCGTATAGCTGGTCCACGATCTACTGGTTCGTCAGTGATCGCTGCACTCCGTCCGGCCGTTGTCCTCGATGGCGGCGATGAGCCAGCGGCCGTCGACGCGGACCATGTTCGCAATGTCGCGGCCGCAATGGTCGATTTTACCGTCCACCAGAAACTCGAAAGGCGCCCACACGGTTCCGACGTCGCCGTCGACGTGAACCACGGCGTCGTGAATGCGCTCCTCGTGCGTCTCCTTGCCCGGCTGCGACAGACGGTCGGTCAGCACCTCGAAAGTCATTTGCGCCGGCTTTCCGTTACGCATCAGAATCGCGCCGCCGCCGGGCAGCAGCTGCGCCATCATCGCGGCCTTGTCTCGCTTGCCAAGACCATCGAGCATGGCCTGAAAGCTCGCAAGTGCTGCTTTCTGCTCTGCGCTCATCGCGATGGCAGGATCCTTCAGCTCGACGATGAGACCGCGCATTTCCGTACTTCCCATGTTCTCGCCCATGTGCGCGGTCGCGGGAATCCAGCGAAGATCGCCGAGTTTGCTGTGACGCTCGGCGGGGGCTTGTCCGGGAATGATGTTGCGGACGTTGTACTCGCTCAAGGAAATCGCAACGCTGTCCGGATGCGAATGCAAGGGCCATTTCTGCCCCGGCTCGGTAGTGAAACTCAAGACCCTGATGCGCTCGTTCTCGAACGCGAGCTTGTAGACGTTCGGCGCGATGAGCAGGGCATCGGACTTGTCGACCGTTGCCGCAGACAAGAAACCGCTCACGCCCAGAAGAACCAGGATCAGGCAGCGCATATGGAACTCCCTCACGCAAATTAATCAACGAGTATAGTGGCGCGGTCACTTAGACTGCGCCGAGAATCGCATAAGGAATCCCGCACCGACTGGTTTGCCGGCTCGACAGGTATTCGCCGTAGCTCTCGGCAATGCCATCGAGTTCTATGATTTCGTCACGTATGCGTTTTTCGCGGCTCAAATCGGCCGCACGTTTTTCCCCTCGGATACCCCTGGCACCAGTTTGCTGGCATCGCTCGCCACCTTTGGCGCCGGGTTCTTGACGCGGCCCCTCGGGGCCATCGTACTGGGCCGCCTCGGCGATCGCATCGGCAGAAAGCCGGCCATGCTCGCCTCATTCGCCTTGATCGGCATAGGCGTTGTGGGTCTGCCGCTGATTCCCTCGTACGCGTCCATCGGCATGCTGGCGCCCATACTTGCCGTCGGGTTCCGCCTGGTACAAGGATTCGCGCTCGGCGGTGAGGTGGGTCCCAGCACCGCCTTCCTGATGGAGGCGGCCCCGCCGCTGCGCCGTGGCTTGTACATATCGCTGCAGGCCATGAGCGCCGATGTGGCCGTGATGGTTGCAGGAGTGGTCGGCATCGCTCTGGCCGGCGCACTGAATACCGAACAGCTCGACAGCTGGGGATGGCGCGTTGCGCTGCTGGCAGGCGCGGTGATCATTCCGGTGGGCTTTGGGCTGCGCCGGACCTTGAGCGAAACATTGCAGCCGCCGCACGTTGCCGGTGAGTCGCCATCGCTGCGCAGTTATGG
>DATHFB010000412.1:0-4761 GCA_035318305.1 Steroidobacteraceae bacterium
CAACTGGCGGCGGCGCGCGACTCCGCTTCGCAACAGGTGGTGCGCGCATACAATGGATTGTTGACGAGCCTGGCCGAGTATGACGCCGCCACGGTTTTGAGTCAGGCCGCGCACACGGCCTACGAGGCGGCGCTGCGTTCGTACCGCCAAGGGGTCGGGACCTATACGGATCTTGCCACCGAAGAGAACGCCGTCGTCCAAGGCGACACGCAGGTTGAGGACGCGCGTGCGAATGCACACACGGCCGCGGCCGCGCTGGCGCTTTCCATGGGAGCGATTGACATCCCGGAAGTCAAACCCTGATCGATCGTCCGCACCTACGACTCTTCTCGATCCTCCAGCGCCAGAAGGCTCGTATAATCGCGCGCGAGCGCAGCCGCCATGAGCTGAAATGGCGGCGGACCCAAAATGGCCCTTCGCGCATACCATAAACCGCTGAGCGCGAGTACGCCCCAACCGCAACAAACCGCCCACGCCACTGCGGTCCGATGCAGGCCATCCCATGCCGAGACAATCACCGCGACCGACAGGAAGCATGCAAAGATGAGGCCTGCGGCTGCTGAGATGCTCGCGCCCACGGAGGCCTTGACGATCTCTTCGCGAAACTTGTGTAGATCGTCTCTGGCGAGCGGACCGTAATGTGGCGCTCGCTCACGCAGAAACTGAAGAACTGACCTGACTTCATGAACTCGGCGAAACATGTTTAACTCCGCGTTGTTGAATCTAGTGGTCTTTCGAGCCGGATCCGCCGGCCGAACCTTCGATCGATTTTTGGCACGGAGCATCGATACCGCTCGCGGGGCTCGTCAACACGGCTACGATGGCGTCGGCGAGCGCCGCGATCTCTCGTTGATACCCCTCAACCATTCCTGCATAGCCGGTGCGGATCTTTTCGTCGGCCTGGAATGAACAGGTCGTAACCCGCGCACCATTGGATTGCTGGTCCGTGGCGGATGAGGTTGCACTCCAAGTCGCCTCGAGCAGTGCGTGCCGCCCAAGTTCCGCCTCGAGATGCTGCACGTCGATATCGAGCGTTAGCTTTGTAAAGGCGGGGTGCAATCCGGTCACGCGGCTTAAGCGGCGCTGTAGCTCGAGGCGCACCGCATTTTTTATTTCATCTTTCACCGGCGACGCCCATCGCTCATTCTCGAGAAGTGTCATTTCGGTCGACCCGGTGCGAACCATCAGCTCCAAGCGGTTGAGTTGCGGCGGGGTATGAACGACTCGCACATCGATCACGAGGGTGGTCTCCGAAGCTGGCAAAGTCTTGCCGGGCGGCGGAATCAAGGTGTAATAACGAACCGGCGCCGACGTACAGCCGACCCCGATGCTCACGAGACATGCAAGTGCGAACCGTAGACAGTGACCGTTCACGGTTTTGCCTCCGTAGATGACGTTGCCGCGGGTCTCTGCGGCATCTTCTGCGGTCGCCTCCCGCGCAAGAGCGCATCCGGATGACGATCGAGATAGTCGGCCAATTCGCGCACGGCCTGCAAGGTGCTGCGGCTCTCCGATATGGTCTCGGAGAGACCGCGTTGCAAGGGCGATTCCACGTCCAGAGTCCGGTCGGCAGAATCGAGCGTCCTATGCAGGGCCGATAAAGTATCCTCGGCATTCGGCAGCGTCCGGGTGTGGAGCTCGCTCAAGGTTTCGTGAAGATCACTAAGATCCGTATGCAAATCCGCCGCGATCTGCTCGAGCGGTAGATCATTCACTTTCTTCACGATCCGGGCGACACCGGCTTCCAGTTCTTGGAAAGTCCCATTCACCGTCGGCAGTTCGAGCGGCCGGATCGACGCGTCAAAGGCGGTGCGCGGGCTCGCGGGCAGAAAATCGAGCGCGACATAGAGTTTCCCGGTGAGCAGGCTTGCCGATCGCGGCTGTGCGCGCAGGCCTCGGTTGACCAAGGTACCCACGAACGTTGCGAGCGTCTCATGGCTCTCGGTCTTCCCCTGCGCCGCGAGTACCTCATAGGCTTGACCCATACGGCGCGGATAGACTTTGGCGGTCACAATGACGGGAAATGACTTATTTTGAAAGTCGTATCCCAAGTCCACGGCAACGACGGACCCAATGTTCACGCCAACAAATTCGACCGGAGCTCCTACATCGAGGCCCCGTAGCGCTTGTGCGAACCGCATCCGGACGTAGCTCGGGTCCCCATCGGGCGGCGCCATCGCCTCGGTTTCGTTTTTGTACAGCGTGAATTCACCCGGCATGCCGGCCGCCGCCGGGACGGCTTCGTTGGGCCCGTCGTCGAAGGCGAGGCCTCCGGCAAGCACCGCCGCCAACGATTCGGTTTGCACGTTCAGGCCATCGGCACCGAGCCTGAGGTTGATTCCGCTGGCATTCCAGAAGCGCGTCTCGGGCTTCACGAAGCGATCGTAAGGCGCCTCAACAAACACGCTCACTCGCGTGTTGCCGTCGGGCAGCAGATTCTCATCGATCACACGACCGACCTGGAACTGCCGAAAATAGACGGGCGCACCAATCGCGAGGGAACCGGCGCGAGCGGCATGCAACTGAAGCTCGCGACCGTGCGGACCATGGGAAAGAGCGGGCGGATTCTCCAATCCCATAAAATGACTCTCACTGAGCGTGGCGGTTCCGGTCTTCAAGCCGATATACACGCCCGAGAGCAAAGTACTGAGGCCCGACACCGAGCCCACGCCGATGCGCGGTCGCACGATCCAGAATTGCGTGTCCGCCTTCAGCAAGCTCGCCGCGTCTTTCGACAAATCGGCGCTCACCAGAACTGTTTTGTGATCCGCGCTTAAGCCGACGGCCGACACGTGCCCCACCGTGACGTCCCGATACTTGATAAGTGTTTTGCCCACCTGGACCCCCTCGCCGCTCAAGAAGCTGATCGTGATCTGCGGGCCCTCGTTCTCCCAATTCTTGATAAGCAGTGAAATACCAATGACGGCGGCAACTATCGGCACCACCCACACCAACCGCGGAATCCAACGCCGGTTCTGAACACGCGGCGTGGGAAGCTCCTCTTCGGAAGGTGGCGTTGGGGCCGTGCTCATGCGCGTCGATCCCAGATCAAGCGGGGATCGAAGCTCAACGCCGACAACATGGTCACGACCACGACGGCGCAGAAAAAGGCGATGCCGAGGCGCGGTTCGGCGGTGCCCAACACCTGAAACTGCATCAATGCCGAGGTTAACGCGACAACGATGACATCGAGCATCGACCAATAACCGATGAACTCCACGATCCGATAGAGTGCGGTTCGCTGATGTTGCTGCCATCGGCTGTTGTTGCGTACCGAGAGGAGCAGCAAGCCGATTGCGATAAACTTCGTGAATGGCACCGCCACGCTGGCGATGAATATCAACAGGGCGATATCCCAGTCCCCCGAGCGCCAGAACTCGAGAATCCCGCCGAGAATGGTGCTGTCCGCCTCGCCCAGCAATCCGCTGGTGTGCATCACGGGCAGCAGGTTCGCGGGAATGTAAAAGACGATACCCGCAATCAACCAGGCAAGCGTCATCTCGGTGCTTAAGGGCGTGCGATGCTCGATTCGACTTTGGCAGCGCGGACAGCGCCGGTCCATCCTGAGAGATGCGCGCGACACGGCAAGGCCGCAGGTTCGGCAAAGAACCAGCCCGAGTTCGAGTGATTGCCTCAACGCCGTCATGTCTTGACCGCGGGAGCAATCGACCACCACGACTCCGGGTCACAGCGCCCAAGTAGCGCGAGCACTGTTGTCAACGCTGCGATCGCCCAGATGCCGGCCCCTGCCGTAATGGGAACCCAATTTGCGAGTTTCACGATTGCGACCAGGGCGCCAAGCAGGAAAACCTCGGTCATGCTCCAAGGACGCATCCGGTGCAGCAGCCTCATAATCGGCGCAAAGCCGGGCGGCCGGTGCCCGGCGCGCGCGAACAGCAGCACCCATAAGAGGAGCGCTATTTGCAGCGCCGGGATCAGAAAGGTGGTGAACGCCAATCCTAAGGCAGCGACTGAAATCCAGCCCTGCTGCAACGAGCGCACGGCAAACCAGATATTGGCCTTGGTCTCAATCCCTGCGACGTCGATGCTTAGGATGGGCGTGAGATTAGCGATGGCGAAAAAGATCGCCGCGGAGCAGACGAGTGCCAAGCCACTGTCCACTTGCGCGCCAAAATAGCGTGCCAGAACCGCGTCACAGCGTCGGCAGAGGGCCACATCCCCCCGGCGTAAGGGAATCGCACGATACACGGTATCGCAATCGCGACAAATGAGTATCGTGTTCACCGCCGCGGCACCGATTTGGCTCCTCGCTAGAGATTCTCGCCGATCATTTCGAACACATCACCCGCCTTTCCGGGCATGACGGGGATCTCCGCCACGTTATGAGGGGCAATTGGATGGCCCACGACCTTGAGATTGGCGCAGGGCATGAGGCTGTCCCATCCCCCCAATGGGTGAGAGACAGAGCGGTCGGGCCGAAACTCAGTGGATAAGTGGGATATTGGCCGCAAGCGCGATGTCGGCGGCGGCGTCAAGCTTCTCGTCAATATGAAAAAAACGGGCAATCGTTCGCTCTGAAAGCTCTTTGGTCATCTTCTTATACCACTTGGCCTTCAGTTCGCCGGTGTCCTTCAAAATCGCAAAATCTTCATTGGCTAGAGTTCGCGCTGCGTCCTCAGTCATTGAGTGTTCCTGCGCCAAGAAGTCAGTGATCAACCGCACCCTACGGTCCCCGATTTTCTGCCGCTCGGCACGATATTCGTCATAGAGCGGCCAAAATCGCGCGCTCTCGGTTTCGGT
>DATHFB010000413.1:0-12953 GCA_035318305.1 Steroidobacteraceae bacterium
TCGTGCCGCTCCTGGCAACCGCGTCACCGAGCCACAGATCGTGCAATACGCGAGATCTTTCTTTCCTGTGATCCTGATCGTGTTGATTATTCGCACTTTCATCTTCGAGCCGTTCCGGATTCCATCGGAGTCGATGATGCCGGGCCTGATCGATGGTGATTTCATATTTGTGAGCAAGTTCGCCTACGGCCTGAGGCTTCCTATCTTCAATACAAAAGTGCTGACCACAGGTCAGCCCCGGCGTGGCGACGTGATTGTGTTCCGGCTGCCGGCGAAGCCATCAGTGCATTTCATCAAGCGCCTGATTGGCTTGCCGGGCGACCATGTAGCTGTACGCAACAACCAGGTCTACATCAATGACTCACCGCTTGCGCTCAAACCCGATGGGAACTTTGTGGGCAGCAACTTCACGGGCTCTGAACTCGAGCGCGAAACTATTGGCGGTCGTGAGCATGTGATCATGTTGGCTGCCAATCTTTCGTCCACCGATTACGATGCCATTGTGCCGGCGGGTCAGTATTTCTTCATGGGGGACAATCGCAACGATAGTGAAGACAGCCGATTCGGCATGGTCGGCTTTGTTCCGGAGCAAAACCTCGTCGGGCGCGCGGTTGGCATCTGGCTGAATTGGGATTTTCCGCATTGGCCCAATTGGCGCCGCGTTGGCATGAAAATCTCCTAGCCACTGATCGATAACATCGGAGCAACCATGGGCAAGTTGATTGTCTCTCTCCTTCTTCCGATGCTCTGGACTGTCACTGCCTCTGCGCAGCAATACGATGTCGTGCTCGAAGGCGGCCATGTCATGGATCCGGATACCGGCGTAGATGCCGTGCGCAACGTCGGCATCCGCGACGGCAAGATTGCCCGCATCTCGTCCGAGACCTTGAGCGGAAGGCGTGTGGTTCATGCCGGCGGACTCATTGTTGCGCCGGGATTCATTGACTTGCATCAGCATGGCCAAGACCTCGCGAGCCAGCGCGTCAAGGCGCTGGATGGTGTGACCAGCGCCCTGGAAATGGAAATCGGCGCGCCCGACGTCGCGCAGTTTTTGAATGCCAAAGAGGGCCGCTCGCTGATTCACTACGGCACCGCGGCCAGTCACCTGGCAGCGCGGGCCTTGAGCTTTGGCGCGCCGCTGGCAAACGATGCCATTCTGCCGAAGAGCGGCCCCGCGACCAATCAGCCCGCCACAGCCGAACAAATTGACGGCATGCGGCGGCGGCTGCGCGGGGAACTGGACGCGGGCGGCTTAGGTATAGGCATGGGTATCCAGTACGCGCCGGGCGCCACGCGCCTGGAAGTGATTGACATGTTTCGTCTGGCTGCCGAGCGAAAGTTGCCCGTCTACACGCATGTGCGCAGCAGCGGCCGCCTCGAGCCCGGCTCCTCGGTCGAGTCCATCAGCGAAGTCATCGGCGCCGCCGCGATCAGCGGCGCATCTTTGCACATTGTGCACATCAACAGCTCCTGCGCGCGCGACTCGTTGGAGTGTCTGTCGATGATCGAAGGAGCGCGCGCCCGCGGCCTCGATGTCACCACCGAGGCTTATCCCTACATCGCCGGCATGACCGCCATCAACTCCGCGCTCTTTAATCCAGGCTGGAAAGAGAAGTTCGGCATCAGCTATGACAGTCTGCTGCTGCCCGAAACCGGCGAGCGCCTCACCCAGGAGCGCTTCGATGAGTTGCATAACTCCAGCACCACACACCTTGTGGTGCTGTTCACCAATACGCAGGAAATCGTGGACCAAGTGATCGCGCACCCACTGGTGATGATTGCCAGCGACGGCGCCGAGGGACATCCCCGCAATGCCGGAACCTACTCGCGCATCTTGGCGCAATATGTGCGCGAAAAGAAAACGCTCAGCCTCATGGAGGCGCTGCGCAAGATGAGCTTGATGCCGGCGCAGATGCTCGAGCGTTCGACCCCAGCGGCCCGGCAAAAAGGCCGATTGCGGGAGGGCGCCGACGCCGACATCGCGGTGTTCGATGCTGGAGCGATCAGCGATCGGTCCACTTATGAGAAACCCATGGAGCCGAGCGTGGGAATGCGCTTTTTGCTGGTGCAGGGAATCGTCGTTGTCGAGGAAGGCAAGATCGTGCCGGGCGTGTTCCCAGGCCGCGCGCTGCTGGGGCCGGGCCGGCGCTCCAAGTCCAAAAGCTAGCCACGCCGAACGACGCTACCCTCGCCCCTCGTCGAAATTCCGTATTGCGTGCTTTGTAGGCGCATCGACGTGGGCGATTGCGCCTGCGTCTGACTGCGTCAGTCGGAATCTTGCGTTACCGTGACTGCCGGCCCCTTCTGCGGGCGCCGCAATGCACCGACCGGCGTAAAGCCATGACCTAGTGCGGGCGGCCAGCGCGTTCCCCCTACGGAGTAATCTTATGAAATTGATTATTGCAGTACTTGCATCCACGTTTGCGTTTGGCAGTGCAATTGCACAGTCGCCAAATCCATCCACAAGCCCCAACGCCGCGGCAGATGTGCCCGCCTCGGCGATGATGAAGTCCGACGCAAAACGCGATGAAGCGGTGGAGCATCATATAGCGGACTTGCATGCCAAGCTCAAGATCACGGCTGCTGAGGAGTCTCAGTGGAAGGAGGTCGCGGAAACGATGCGCGACAACGCTAAGAATCTCGACAAGGCCATTGACAAGCGTGACGCATCGCTTGCGAGCGCAACGGCGATCGATGATTTGAATTCCTATGCGGACATTGCGCAAGCTCATGCGACTGGCGTCAAGAAGCTCGCGAAATCCTTTTCTGGACTGTATTCCATGATGTCGGACGACCAGAAGAAGGAAGCGGACTTGATATTCAGTCACCGCAACCATGAAGGCAAAAAGGTCGCCGGTCGATAATTGCAGCTTGCCACGGCGGTCATTTCGATCGCATGGCGGCTACGAGGAACTACTTATGAAAAATAAAATTCTGTCACTGGGCCTGGTCGGGCTCGCGCTCACCGCAAGCGCCGCCGCCTACGCCGACGCACGGGTCAGAGTCGATATCAACCCGTTCGGTTGGTGGGGACCGCCCCCGCCGGTGGTGTATGAACCGCCGCGTTACTATGCTCCGCCAACGGTCTATTACGGCCGAGGTCATTGGGGCGATCGTCATTACGATCGCGGACGTCACGATAATTATCGAGGCCACCATGACAGGGACGATGGTCGACGCCGATAGTTAGGTCGCAACGCGCGGGGGCTGGGATACTTGAAATCCCAGCCTACCGCGCACCGCCGTTGCCGGGCGAAATCACCCTGCCTAGATCGGAAGCACGACTGAGACGATCGAATACGCCGTAGGCCGCGCTCGATATCCGAGTGATCGCTTCCTCGCCGGCACGCTCGTTCTGAAGATATGTGGTCATGACGCAGATCACGTAAGGGCGATTCTTGAGAAACACGATGCCGGAGTCATTGCGCACCCCTTCCAGTTCACCCGGCTTGTTCGCAATCTTCAGGTCCGCCGGAAGATCACGGGGTATCCAACTTTCTTTGCGCGTTGCCAACACCGTGAAGAAATCATCGAGCAGCGGTGGCCCGATCACCTTGCCTCGATAGATCTGCTCCAAGAGCGCCATCATTTCGCGCGGCGTGGAAATATTCTCCCGTCCCTCAGCCGCCGCCTTCAGATCCATCATCTTGCGGCGTAGCTGCGTGTGGGCAAGACCCAGTGATTCCGTCAAACGCACCACCTGGTCCATGCCGACGCGATTGATGAGCACATTCGTGGCTGAATTGTCGCTGACCGCGACCATGATCGTCGCGAGGTCGCGGTTCGTGAGAGCGCTGACGCCCGGCGTCAGGCCACCGAGGATGGAACTGTCGGCAACGATATCCGCCGCCCGCACCACATAGCGATCCTTCAATGTGGCTTTACCGCTCACTCCATGCGCGGACTGCTCCGCCTGATGATAGAGCTCCGCGAGCACAGCAATCTTGATCGAACTCGCCTGCGGAAATACCTCGTCCGGATGGATGAGAAGTTGCTGCCCAGAGCTCAGATCCAGGATGGCGACACCCAGAACCCCGTCGAGCCCCTGCTCGACATCGACGATGGCATCACGCAAGTGATCCCACAGCACTTGCTGCTTGTCGTTCGGCGGCGTTGCCGCCGCGTGCGCCATTACCGACGCAAATAATAAGAGAGAAACCGCTAGCCGTCGCATAACGTGCGATTCTAGATCAATTCCCCGGATGAACCGCTATGAATCGCCATCTCATTCGGGATAAGAATGCGACATCCCTGCAGAGTCTTGGATCTGTCTGCACCCTGACGCATCTCTTGCGCCGACGTACATCGGCCCAATGGGCACCTTGCCGAATCCTCCCGGTATGTCGAGCACGTAGGCGGGCAGACACAATCCGGAAACCGTTCTGCGTAAGGAGCGCATCAGGTGTTGTCCCACTTCAATGGGAACTCGGAAATGCGATGTTCCGGGTGCCAGATCCGGGTGATGCAAATAATAGGGGCGAACCTTCAGACGCACCAGCTGCCGGAACAAGGTTTCGAGTACGACCTCGTTATCGTTGACGCCTTTGAGCAGCACGGTCTGACTCAACAGAACAATTCCGGCCTCCGATAGTCGCCGCACGGCCGTAACGACGGCGTCGGTGATTTCGTCCGGATGATTCACATGCACCACGAGATAGACCGGTAATGGCTGCGCCAATGCTCGTATATAAGAATCGTCAATGGAGTGCGGCGCCACGATCGGCACGCGCGAGTGAATTCGCAAGATGCTGACGTGCGGGATGGTCGCCAGGTCGCTCAAGATTTCGTGCAATCGTCTGCCGGAAAGCGACAGTGGATCGCCGCCCGTCAAAATGACCTCCCAAATTTTCGGATGAGCGCGTATATAGGCGATCGCGGCCTGCAGCCTGGGGCCTTGCAAGGGTTCTCCTTTGCTGCCGATCATGTCGCGACGAAAGCAAAACCTGCAATACACCGGGCACGAATGCGCCACCTTGAGGAGAACGCGATCAGAGTGACGGTGCACCACTCCGGCAACCGGCGTGAAGGGGATATCCCCAATCGGGTCTGACGTTTCGTGTGCAAGCGCCGTCAGTTCTTGCTCCTGCGGCAGGAACTGCAGACTCAGTGGGTCATCCGCCGACCGTCCTTGCAAGAGCCGCTCCAGATAAGGCGTCATCCGAAAGTCATAGCCGGTTGCAACGGCAGAGGGAATCACGATCCTGTTACCGGATTGATTGTTCATATTCATTGATGGTCGTGAGGCGGTTGCGAGCCGCAGTCGAGCAACCGCGCAATTCCGCCGCCCAACTTCATGAGCGTTACGATGGTCGACCGGGGCAGAGCAATCGTTTGATCGGCAAGTCTGTTGTATCTGTTATTTCTGTCATGACAGATATTACAGACCGAAACATCAAAGTTGTCAAGCCGATGATCAATCAAGCCGCATCAGATCAGGTCGTATAGTCCCAACCCATTCTGACCATTTCCCTCACGCATGCCGTCGGCAAGTACGAATTCCATTCCGTGATGTTTTTTGCCGAGCGCGTCGCACCCGCCGCACATAGTGGAACGTGGAATAGCGCTGATTGGTGCGTACCATGCCGATGAGGTTTCGAGCTCACGGGCTGCCGGGATCGGGTGACTTCTTCCATGGTGCACTCCCTGCGAGAAAAAACCGATTGAGCAACCGGAATATTGTAGCTCTCGCAAAAGCTGTCTGCGCGGAATCGTACATAAGATGAAGAAAAAATCGCAAGTTAAGATTGGCGACCGCCGCGTTGCACCAAACCGCGGTTGTTTCACCACGGAACACCTCAGTTTGAATTGCTGGCGGACCTCGCGTTCGGCCACTGGGAGTCGGTGTGTACAATCGTCACCGAGAAAACACCACGCCATGCGGGTTCGCAGAACCTGTCCAGCCGTGAGGCCACTCCCGATTATCGAAACTGAAGCCTGGTTTGCCGTCTGCACCATGGAACGCGGCGTCCATGGTGACCGCGCCGGTACCCTGGTCGAGTTTCATCATGAACAGGCGGTGGTCGTCGCCGTATCCGGTCACGACGAGACGCCGTGTTCTTGCGTCCCATCCGGTCCAGTGAGGCATGAAGCCGTCTTCGATGGTCAGCCGCGACACTTCCACGGGTGCTGATGGCTTGGAAATGTCGAGCACGATCAGGCCATGCGTGACCCGGTCGCTCTGAATGAGATAATGGCCAA
This sequence comes from Steroidobacteraceae bacterium, assembly GCA_035318305.1. Taxonomy (GTDB): domain Bacteria; phylum Pseudomonadota; class Gammaproteobacteria; order Steroidobacterales; family Steroidobacteraceae; genus Bog-1198. Next base: position 6,199 of record DATHFB010000413.1, read on the forward strand.
CTATGGTGGGCACCCCGCAGAAGGCTCCGGGGAAAACGTGCACCAGCTGCGACTTCGGGTGCGTCGTACCAATGTCGGTGATGCGCTCGATGCCGCAGGCGAGCGTTTGCACATACACCGAGCCGTCGGGCCCGAGCCTCGGTTCCTCCGGATCGATCTCGCCGTAGCGCCGTCCGCCGGTGTCGAAGTACACGGTTTTCAGCAGTTTGAGATCCGACAGACGCCACACCTGGAACGTATGACCGCGCGGATCCTCATCATGCATTGACGAGTTGGTGACGATGACACGGTCGATTTCCGGCAGCGGTAGCAACCCGTATGGCATCAGGAGCGCATCGGGGAACGCCGGGTCCGCCGAACTCGCTGCGCGGATCACATGCCCCTGGTTGTCAATTTCGACCAGACCGCCGTTAAGACCCATCTGCATGTCACGGCCGGAGTGCTGCATATGCTGGAAAGTCGCGAGAACGTTGCCATTGGGCAGACGCAAGAAGGAGTGCGGATGCACAAAACCCGCCATATCGGTGAAAGAGGATGCCACCTTCGGGTGCAAGGGGTCCCTCACATCGAAGACGAAGGTTCGCCCCGCGAGATGGTCGTTCGCGAACAAAAGCCCCGCTTCCGGCATCACATATTCGGTGTGGTGTACTTGCATGCTCACCTGGTCGGTCGCAGCCGTCGCGATCAGATGTCCATACGAGGCCGACTCCGGATCCGCGTCGATGACGGCGAGGAAATCGTTACCCTTGTGAGACACGTCCCCGGCCCAAGCAAATAGATAGTGGCTGGATGTCGTCGGCCGGTCGGCCGCGTACGCGGGCAATGCAAGGATAAACAGTGCCATGGCCAATTGCTTCGCAACACTCGGCATCGAGTCCCCCTCATTCGGCGCCGGGGCCGTTGTCGCCGATGGTATCAGTACCGACGGCCGTCTTCATGGCGCGCCGGCGCCGCAAACTCGGCTGGATCTGCTAGAAGAACTCGTTGTTGACGAAGCCTATTTTTTTCAGGCCGCGATGCTGCAAGTCCGCCAATGTTTGCGCCACGACCTCGTAGTTGGCGAATTTGTCCACCGTAATATGCACTTCCGGTTGCGGCGATTTCGTCGCTTCCGTACTGATATATCCCTGCATCGTGGTGCGGTCCACAGCCGTCTTGTTCCATAACAGCGTGCCGTCGAAATCGATCTGCAAATCAATGACCTCGGGCGGCTGCTTCTGATGAGGGCCTGGCAACGGATTGTCGATTTTTATGGCGTGCGTCTGGCTTGGAAGCGTGATGATGAAAATGATCAACAACACCAGCATCACGTCGATCAACGGCGTCATGTTGATCTCGGAATAGGACTGTCCCACGTTGCTGCTGCCTACAGTCATGGCCATTGTGCTCTCCTTTAACATATGCCCGAACGGCAGTCGCCCCTCGCCTAAATACCTATCCATCACCCCATCGCTTGCTTTTATTCTATACCCTATGTAGAGTTCCTACTATGGGTAAGAAAGACGCTAACGTCCGGATGTCGCTGCAGACGCTTCGGGTATTGGAAGTCTTCTTGGAAAATCCGGCGGAGCAGTTGGCCGGCGCGGACGTGCACCAGCGCTGCGGCATTGCATCGGGAACCCTGTATCCGATCCTTCTTCGACTCGAATCTGCGGGTTGGTTCGTCAGCCAGTGGGAATCCATTGATCCCTCGAGCGCAGGGCGGCCGCGCCGTAGGCTGTATCGACTGACTTCAGCGGGCCTGAGACGTGCCAGTGAAGTGTTCGCAAGCTTTAATCGAGGGGTACTCGCATGAGCCAGCGTAACGAGCGATCGACGCAACCCGAATTGGGCGGCGTGACTCATTGGTTGATTCATCACGCGGCCCGGCGAGCGCCGGAATCCTTATCCTCGAGGCTTGAAGAGGAGTGGCTCGCGGATTTGGAGTCTCGATCCTCGCCACTGTCGAGACTGCACTTCGCGGTTGGTTGCTGTTGGGCGACCATGGTGATTGCTGGTGACTACCCGCGAAGCCGGGTTCCAGCGGCGAGTCCTGTGGCGGCCGCGAGGGGATTTGTCACACTCATTGATCGAAACTTCAGCTACTTCTCCCTTCGCTCCGGGACGCTGTTCTTAATTGCGGGGCTTCATGCCGCGCTATTCTTCGGATTGATCACAACGCTGTCGCACACGCACGGATTAGCGACACCCCCGGATTTGGAGCATATCGTGCTGGATCCTGTTCCGCCAAAAGATTTGCCGCCGCAACCGCCGGGGATGGAAGTGACGGACTGGATGGTCCGGGTGCCGAAACCCGTTGTTCCTGAGCCACGGAATATCGAGGTCGAAAAAGATCCGACCACAGAAGTTGTCGAGAAATCTCCGGAGCCCTATTCGCCGCCGCTAGATCCTGTAACACCGACTCATGTCGTTCAGCAAGTTGCCGGGGGACCCGGCGCCGGATTTCCAGAAACGGCAGACTTCTACCCGTCAGTTTCGATTCGTTTGGAAGAAGAGGGTTTTTCCACCGTACGAGTGTGTGTCGATAAGAGGGGCCGCCTTACTTCCGAGCCAACCACCGTGAAAGGCAGCGGCAGCACGCGACTCGATGAAGCCGCGCTCAAGCTGGCGCGAGCCGGGTCTGGGCATTATCGGGCGACGACCGAGGACGGTCAGGCCGTGAACTCCTGCTATCCCTTCGGGATTCGGTTTCAGCTGAAGAAATAAGTCGGGTCGAGCTAACGAAGCTTGAACTGGTCCACCATATTGCCCTCGATCGCGGCTCTTGAAAGCGATGGGCCCAACCCTGTGTTTTTGTAATAGAGTGCCTTCAAGAAGGCTAAATCGCCGGCTGTTATTGCCGTAGGCATTTCACGCGTGCCGCAGCTTGATGACATTAGGTCCAAAATGCTCGGCAGTGGGTCGCAATGGTCAGGCGATTGCGCGACTGACAAGGTCAACATCGCCAAGTAGTCGGCAATCGTCCCGATGGTGTAGCCGACGACTCTCGTTGTGTCGACGACCAGGATGACGATGCCGATACCACTCCCACTCCCGCTACCACCACCCACACGCGTGCCTGTGGCGGTGCTTCCGATGTATTTCTGGGTGATCTGCGGCCAAACGGGCTCAACGCTAAGCCCTACCAATGCCACGTCACTATTCAAGACGATGGAGCCCCCGCTCGTTGTCATGTACCAGCCCTGAATTGCGTGGTCGCTTTTAAACGCTATCAGGTCCCGCCCCCCGCCCGCATACCTGTTGTGAAAGGCAGGCCCCGTCGCCCATTTGATGACGGAATCCATTTTTTCCTGGGGGTTGCTCGTGAAGAGTATTTGCACGTTGGCTTTGCATTGCGGATCCGACTCCACGGGCGCGCCAACGTACTCGGCGAGCGCGCGAAGTCGCGCCGTTACGAAGGCGTTGTACCCCGGAGTGAGCCCCGCAGTTAGCGGGCAAACGCTCTGCATGCCTCCACGCCAACGCGCAAGGTTGCCCGCCGTACTCATATTCACGTAGTGCGTTGTGGCGTGGTGCAGTATGAATTCTTCCAAACTATGTCCCGCTAACTCCTGATCGGTGGGAGGGGTCGGAGCCGTCACGGTTACATCGGGAATCACCGGCGATGCGCCCGCATTCACGTGGGGGTCGCTCTGCGCCGACTGAGCGCCAATGTCTGCGCGCGCCGTCGCAAGCCACCCGATTGTTATCGCAAAGGCAGCGAGCACGATCCGTTGGATTTTATATTTGCTTCTGCGCGCCGTGGGCAGTTCTCGATCGAAGAAGTATTCCATTGGTGCGTTGCCTCCTGCTTGTCCGCATCTGCCTTTCGCCGCCGATGACCGCGCTGGCAGGTTGCACCCATCTTACGCTCGAGCGCGGAAAGCCGGAACTGCCCCGGGGCGCAATCGGGCACCGACAGAACGCTGGCCGTGCCTCATCAGCGTTCACATGCACGCGCATTTCCTTCGCCCGCTTGGGGGCGTTTGCCTTTCCAGCCAAGGGCCGCTATAAGTTTGAGCTGCCCACTATTGAGACGTCACCCAGCGACGTGCATGTATTGAAGGAGTCCGTATGCGATCGGATATTGTTCCCGGCGCGATGCTCCCCGACTATGAGCTGTCCGACCACGCCGCGAAACGCCGAAACATCTCCGAACTGCAAGGGCCGCATCCAATGGTCCTTGTTCTCAGTCGCGGAGGGTTCTGCCCGAAGGATCGCCGGCAAGCTGAAGGGCTTGTTGCACTTCATCGTGAACTCGAGGTTGCCTATTGCCGGCTCGTCACCATTAGCACCGACAACATCACCCAGACGAACGAGTATCGCAGCGGAGTGGGTGCCCACTGGCCGTTCCTCTCTGACGTGCGCCGGGTTGTCCAGAAAGATCTTGATATTGCCGAATACACTGACCCCATCAACAATCCGATGATTCCGCACGTGATTGTCCTCGAGCCAGGCCTTGTCATCTACAAGGTCTACAACGGCTACTGGTTCTTTGGCCGGCCAACCGTGGAAGAGCTACGCCAAGACCTACGTGCCGTCACAAAGAAATGCCGGCCGGACTGGGACATAACAACTCCAGAACTCAAAGCGGCTTGGCAGCAAGGCCGCAAGGAACTCTTCTATCCCTACGGCAAAACGTACGTCCAAACACTTGGTGAGCAGGACTAGGCGCGCCGACGGATCCCACAACATTCGCAGCGTTGCGGCGCATGACAAAGGGCCGCACTCGCCAATTTCACATTCGCCCAGTACAGTGGCGCCGGTCGCATCCTTCAACCCGCGGGGTTTCGCATGTCTATTTCTATGTACGATGTATCGATTCCGATCTTTATCTTGAGTCTGAACAATCTTGCCGCCATTCTCGACAAGGCATCGAGCCACGCTGAAGCGAAGAAGGTCGACCCGAAGGCGATGCCCGCGGCTCGTCTCATTGTCGACATGCTGCCTCTGTCGGCACAGATCCAAATTGCTTGCGACACCGCCAAGGGCGCGGCGGCGCGATTAGCCGGTGTTGCAATCCCGAAGCATGAGGACACCGAATCGACCATTCCGGAGCTGAAGGCGCGCGTGATGAAGACTTTGGAATTCATCAAGAGCATCAAGCCTGAGCAGCTTCAAGGAGCGGAGACGCGGGATATTGAGTTGAAGTTTCCGTCCGGCACCTTGAAGTTTACGGGCGTCAACTACTTGACGAATTTTGTGCTGCCGAATTTCTTCTTTCACATGACTATGACTTATGCGCTATTAAGAAAGAACGGTGTAGAACTCGGCAAGCGGGATTTCTTGGGGGGCTAGCCATACGCATCGCTTGCGCTGCGACCGTTACGGTCCACTGGCTGCGCTCTTGCGGACTTCAAACGTCGAGCCTCGGGCGTAAGCATGTTCACAGCACGGCGAAAGCCCAGCGCGTGCTAGGGTGGCAATCAAGACCGGCCACAGAAACCCTCGTTGCCTGCGCCAAGAGCCTCATTGCCAGCAAGTCAGTCTGATACCGCACCGCGCCGGCGCGTATCGCGCCTGCTGCTGTGGGCAGGTATCACGCTCGCGCTGCTGATCGCCCTGCTTTGCGCAGTCCTCATTTCCGGCTGCGCTGCCTTCGGCGCGAAACCGCAAGGCGAGCGCTTGGCACGAGCACGGCAATCGCCGCAGTGGCATGGCGATCAATTCAAAGATCCGCAGGCAATTTGGATCGATACTCTTCGTGCGATGCTGCATTTTACCTTGGGCAAGGCCGAGCCGACCGCCACGCCCGATGCACCCGTTTCCGTGATGCACACCAGTGCCGCTGCGTTCGCCAGCGCCCCGCAGTCGGGTCTGCGCGTCACCTGGTTCGGTCACTCCTCCACGCTGCTCGAAATCGATGGCAGCAAAATACTCATCGATCCTTTCTGGAGCGAGCGCGCCTCACCGTTTGCCTGGTCGGGGCCCAAGCGCTGGTATCCGCCGCCAATTGCCTTGAGCGATCTGCCGCCGATCGATGTCGTGCTCATTTCCCACGATCACTACGATCACCTGGACTACGCCAGCATCATCGCCATGAGGTCCTGGCACAACGTGTTCGTCGTGCCACTGGGCATTGCCGCGCACCTGTCGCGATGGGGAATTCCCAACGAACGCATCATTGAACTCGATTGGTGGCAATCCACGCGCGAGGGCAACATCGAACTGGTCGCGACCCCCGCGCGCCACGCCTCCGGGCGACTGTCACCCAACAGCGACCACACGCTGTGGGCCGGCTTCGCCATCATCGGCGATAAGCATCGCGCCTGGTACTCAGGCGACACCAGCTACCACAACGATCTGCCCAATATCGGTGCGCGCTTCGGACCCTTCGATGTCACGCTGATCGAGGCGGGCCAATACGATGCCAATTGGACTGACAATCACTTAGGCCCCGAGCTCGCCGTGCAAGCTCATATCAAGGTACACGGCCGCGCCATGATTCCCGTGCATTGGGGACTGATCAAGCTGGCGCAACACACTTGGACTGAACCCGTTGAGCGTGTGCGCGTGGCGGCTCGCTGCCACGACGTCGAAGTTCTCGCGCCGCGTCCCGGCGAGAGCATCGAACCGACGCAGCACCCCGTGATTCCGCAGTGGTGGCCGGACTTGCAGTGGGCTTCCGCCGGCGCACGCCCGGTACTCTCCACCCTCAATGGCGATCCCGCCGAGCGCGTCACGCTCGATGCATGCTCTACGCATTGAAATAGCCGGGGGTCCATTCCCCTAGCTGCAAATGCGCCGAGAGCGCTCGTTCAAGGAATTCGCGCTCC
>DATHFB010000414.1:0-16011 GCA_035318305.1 Steroidobacteraceae bacterium
ATGCCGGCAAATAGCGCGGGGGGAAGATTCGCTACGGCGATCTTGGTGAATACAAAAGAAGACCCCCACACCAGGTACACGATGAGGAGGCATAAGAAGACTTTCGTGGAATGACGCGAGTCGCGCAAACTAGAGGCGGCGAGGCGTGCCGACGCGGAATACCCAATGGCAAACACCGGACAGCAGCGCTGCCGCAATCCACGGCGCCGCGGTTCCGCCGTCGATCATACGACATTCCCCATGAGTTTCTTCACCGGCCGGCTGATGAGCAGGAGGACGGTGCCGAGGCCCACCATGCAATAGACGAGTGCCATGTATTGCCCTGGCATTGCGGCCAGATTCTTGGCGTCGAATTGTCCCGCGATCAATCCGGCCAGGAGATTGCCGAGTGAAATCGACAAAAACCACACGCCCATGATCTGACCCGCCAATCGCTGGGGCGCAAGTTTGGTCGTGTAGCTCAGGCCGACGGGACTCAAACAGATCTCACCGAAGGTATGCAGCAGATAAGTCAGGATCAGCCAAGTGGGCAGCACTCTCGATCCGCCGGCCACCAGTTTGGCGGCTGCCGCCATCACCAGAAATCCGGCGCCCACCAGCATAATGCCGATGGCGAATTTTGCCGGCGCAGATGGGTTGAGATTGCGCTTGGCCAGCGCCACCCAAAGCCATGCCAGCACGGGAGCGAATATTATGATGAACGCGGGATTGAGCGATTGAAACCATTCCGTGGGAATGATGAAGTTAAACATGCCGATCACGCGGTCCGTGTAACGCTCGGCAAACAGATTGAGCGACGAGCCCGCCTGCTCGTAGCCCGACCAAAACAGAATGCTGCCGAGGAAAAGCACCAAGAGCACCAAGACGCGTTTACGTTCTTCGGCCGAAAGGCCCGCAGCGAAAAATAGATAAGCAAAATAAAGAACTGCCATGCCGACCATCAGTCCGGTCGCCACGTGCGCGAATGTCAGCGCTTGCAAGGGAATCCATCCCACCGTGCAGGCTATGACAACGAGCGCGGTCATGCCGCACGCGATCGCCAGTGCGGGCCAGGGCTTGCCGGCTCCGTTGGTCGTCGTCTGCGCTGTGAATTTGCCGGCCTCGCCCAGAAAATGCTGCGTCAAAAAAAACTGCACCACGCCCAATGCCATGAAAATCGCGGCCGTCCAAAAGCCGGCACGAGGACCGAAGTAGATCTGCGCGGCGCCGGTGATCAAAGGGCCCAACGTCGCGCCGACGTTGATTCCCATGTAGAAAACGGTAAACCCCGAATCCCGCCGTGCACCGCCTTCAGGATAAAGCTCGGCGACCATGGCGCTGACGTTGGGTTTCAACAATCCCACGCCAAGCACGATCACGAACAGCCCGATGTAAAAGCCGCTCGCGCTGGAGGAAATGGCCAGCAAGACGTTGCCAAGCGTGATGAAGAGGCCGCCGATCATGACAGCCAAGCGCGCGCCGATTAATCTGTCTGCAATCCATCCGCCGGGCAGCGCGGTAAGGTAAGTTCCGGCGGTGTAGAGTCCGTAGATTGCGGCGGCCGTTTTGTCGTCGATGCCCAAGCCGCCATTCGCGACTGCAGAGACCAGGAACAGCACCAACACGGCGCGGATACCGTAGTAAGTGAATCGCTCCCACATTTCGGTGAAAAACAACGTCGCGAGGCCGCGAGGATGTCCGAAAAATGTCGCGCTCAAATCAAGCTCCGGCTTCGCGCTCGGCCTGCTCCGCTTCCTCTTTTTCCCGCGCCGCTATTTTTTCTTTGAGTAGCAGTCCAGCCATGATGATCCCTATTTCGTAGAGCAAGTACATCGGCACCGCCATGGCACTCTGCGACACCGCGTCGGGAGGCGTGACAAAGGCGGCAAAGATGAATATCCCCAACAGCACAAAACCGCGATTCTTCTTCAGCGTCTTGATCTTAACAAAGCCCGTCCACACCAATAGTACAGTAGCAACAGGGACTTCGAACGCCAAACCAAACGCCAACAGCAACACCATGACGAAATCCAGGTAGCTGCCCATATCGGTCATCATCTGCACGCCGGGGGGCGTGGTGGCGACGAAGAAACTCAGCATCACCGGAAAAACCGCGTAGTAGGCGAATGCGGCGCCGAGATAAAACAGGATGATGCTGGAGATCAGCAGTGGGATCGCCAGCTTTTTCTCGTGCTTGTAGAGGCCCGGGGCCACGAATGCCCATGCCTGATACAGCACAATGGGAATGGCCAAACCAATGCTTAAGACCAGCGCCAACTTGAACGGCACGGTAAAGGGGGCGACGACGCTGGTGGCAATCATGGTTGCGCCGGCGGGTAGTTTGGCGATGAGCGGTTTCGCCACGAAGCTGAAAATCTGGTTCATGTAGAACGCGCAGGGCACGAAGCAAATGCCCACCGCCAACATCGCTTTGAGCAGGCGATCGCGCAGCTCCAGCAGGTGCGAGATCAGGGTACCTTCGGCGAGACCGCCCGGTTCGCCGGGCTCACTCATTGGCGGGTTTGTTTTCTGGCGGGCTCGCGTGCCAATCGGCGCCATGCACGGTCGCCGCCGTTTCCGGTGAATAGGCGGCGGCAGGTGCGCTTGCAGGCGGGGGCGCAGCCGGCGGCGGCGGTATGTTCGGTGTGTAAGAAGTGTCAAAAGCAGCCGGCGCGCTGCTCGGTGCGGTCGGTGCGGCGCCTGAGTTCGAGCCGGTCGATTTGGTTTGCTTCATCAGTTCATCGGCGCTGACTTCGCGTTCCAATTGCTCGGTCAATTGACGCGCCATCGCGCGCGCCCGCCCCATCCAGTTGCCGACTTGTCGTGCAACCTTGGGAAGTTTCTCAGGACCCAGCACTATGAGTGCTATGGCTGAGGTAAGCAGTATCTCCGAGAACCCAACATCAAGCATGCGGCATCAAGCGTTGGTTTTTGGAGGTACCTTCACTTCGCTTTCCCGCGCGGCCGCGCTGGGGTCGAAGTCCGCATCCTTGTCCTGTTTGAGCTGCTTGGCCTTTTCTTCGGTTTCGCCGTCACTCATGGCGGACTTGAAACCTTTCACGGCGGCGCCCAAGTCCGAACCGATGGTGCGTAAGCGTTTGGTCCCGAAAATGACCAACGCAATGGCCAGAATGACCAGTAGCATTTTTGAGTCGAACATCTCGCTTCTCCGATTCCAGCTGTTGCCGATTGGGCGCCAATGATACGCCAAAGATATTATGACATTGGACCGTGACGCACCGATGCGTGTTCGGTCGCATTTGGCCTTTTAATCAACTTTCCAGCCAAATCGTCACTGGGCCGTCGTTGGTCAAAGACACCTGCATGTGAGCGCCGAATTCGCCGGTTTCCACGCGCCCATGCTGCATGCGCGCTGCCTGCACGAAGAAGTCGAACAGCCGGCGCCCGAGCTCCGGGGGCGCCGCGGTGGAAAAGCCGGGTCTTAGACCCTTTGAAGTGTCTGCCGCCAGCGTGAATTGCGGTACCAGCAGCAGTCCCCCCTTAACCTGGGTTAGGCTCAAATTCATTTTGCCGGCCTCATCCGCGAATACCCGGTACTGCAGCAAACGGCCGAGAAGCTTGAGAGCCGTTGCCTCGTCATCCGCGGGCCTGACGCCGAGCAGCACCAGTAAACCCGGGCCTATGGACCCGACAGTTTTGCCGTCAATTTCGACTTTGGCTTGTGAAGCGCGTTGCAGAAGGGCAATCATAAGTCAAAACATCCCACTTTTGTACTAAAAGAGCCAAGTTCTTGCGTCGTTAGATCCATATCAGTCGAATCGCCATCCTTTTACGAGGTCGAAATCCACTCTACGACAATCCTGAGGATTTATTGGTCATTGTGGTATTCACCTGCGTAAAAATGGCCATAAATAATTAAAAGGTGGAATTTAATTCCCTATATCACGGGAAATCCCTGTTCCCCCTCGGTTTCAGACACCGGTAACCGGTTTTCGGTACATTACCAAGAATGCAGCTCACCGCCTTCAACGAGACCTATTGGACCAGCCTGGATGGGCTGCGCCTTTACACCCGAGTTTACGAAAGCGAAGCCGCGGGGGCCGCAACGGTGTTATGCCTGCACGGCCTGACCCGCAACAGCCGCGACTTCGAAGATCTTGCGCCGCACTTGCAGCATCGGCATCGCGTCATCGTCCCGGATCTGCGAGGCCGCGGCCTGTCTGCCCGGGATACGAATCCGCAGAACTACCAGCCGGCGATCTATGTGCAGGACATCATCGCCTTGATCGATGCCGTCGGCGCGCCGCAGGTGACGGTGATCGGCACGTCACTGGGAGGCTTGCTGGCGATGATGCTGGGGGTTGGCTACCGAACCCGCATCGCCGGCATCGTGCTGAACGACATTGGACCTGAAGCCGATCCGGTTGGCATCGAACGCATCAAGGGCTATGCAGGGCGATTGCCGCCGCCGAAGGATTGGAGCGACGCAATCGCGCAAACGCGAACCATGTTTGGCGATGCGTGGCCCAACTTGAGCGAGCAGCGTTGGTCGACAATCGTGCGGCGCGGTTTTCGCGAGGACGCAATGGGAGCCATTCGTGTCGATGCCGATCCCATGATTGGTGAGATGCTGCGTGCATCTCCCGCCGCCACGGCAAATCTCTGGCCCTTCTGGAACATGCTGCGCGGCATGCCCATGCTCGCGATTCGCGGCGAGCGGTCCGACATCTTGAGCGCCGCCACCTTCGCGCGGATGAAAGCCGAGAATCCTGACCTTTCGCAGCTCGAGGTCGCACAGCGCGGCCACGTGCCGCTGCTGGACGAGCCTGAATGCATCGCCGCCATCGACACGTTTCTCGCTACTTGCGCCACAGCGTCGGCGTGAACAGAACGAGGATGGTGAAGACCTCCAGCCGGCCAAGCAGCATCGCCGCCGAGCACACCCAGGTCTGAAAATCGCTCAACACGCCGTAGTTGCTCCCGGGTCCCACGAGGCCCAGGCCGGGGCCGGCGTTATTGATGCAGGCGATGATGGAGGAAAACGACGTCATGAAATCCAAGCCGCTCGCCAGCTGCAGGAAAACGAGCGACACGATGCTCATGAAGTACAGGAACACGAATGCCAGCACGGCGAACACCACGCGGTTGGCGATCACCACTCCGCCGACTTTCAGCGGCCGCACCATATTCGGATGCACCAGCTGATTGAGTTCACGATGCGCCTGTTTGGCGAGCACCAGCGTGCGGATCATTTTGATGCCGCCGCCGGTGGATCCGGAACTCGCCACCAGGCAGCTCAAGAACATCATCCACATCGGCGCGAAAATCGGCCATCGCGAATAGTCTTGAGTGTGCAAGCCGCTGTCGATCGCGATCGAGACTAGATTGAATGCAGTGCTGCGAAACGCCGAGGGAAAGTCGGCGTAGGTGCCCTTGAAGAACAGGAACAGCGAGACGCCGATGCAGCTCGCGAACAGCACGCCCAAGATCGCCTTGGCCTCGGCGTCGCGAAAGTACGCCTTCACGCCGCGTTGGCTCCAGGCGAGAAAATGCGTGGCGAAATTCAATGCCGCCAAAATCGAAAAAATGGTCACCACCATCTCAATGGGCAGCGAATTGAAATGGCCGATGCTGGCGTCGTAGGTCGAGAAGCCGCCGAGCGACAGCGCGGAGAATCCATGGCATACGGCGTCGAACCAGTTCATGCCCGCGAATCTCAGAGAAACGATGCAAGCCGCGGTCAATCCGGTATACACCGCCCACAGTAGTTTCGCGGTTTGGCCGATGCGCGGCGTGAGCTTGCTGTCCTTCATGGGACCGGGCATTTCCGCGCGGTAAATCTGCATTCCGCCGACGCCGAGCATCGGCAGGATCGCCACCGCCAGCACGATGATGCCCATGCCGCCCAGCCAGCTCAATAAATGGCGCCACAGATTGATCGAGCGCGGCAGGAATTCGAGCCCCGAGAGAACGGTGCCTCCGGTGGTGGTCAGGCCGGACGCGGCTTCGAAGTAGGCATCCGTGAAATTGATGGGCAGGTAGTCCCACAGCGGAAATCCGGCCACCGCGGGCAGTGCAACCCAGGTCAATGCGACCAGCATCAAGCCGTCGCGGGTTTTGAGCTCTCGCTTGTAGCGACGCGTGCCGAGCCACAGCAGGCCGCCGAGAACGAAAGTCGCCAGGGCGGAAAGGACGAATGACCAAAGTGCCGGATCCAGCTCCCATACCGCCATGACCAGCGGCGCGAACATGGTCGCCGAAAACACCATCATGACGAGGGCGAATACGTGAGCGACCGGCAGTAAAATGTCTTTCACAAAAAGGAGGCGGAGCCTTGAAACAGTTTCTCGACGGCTTCGATATGCCGGCGATCGGTGAGGAACAGGATCAAGTGGTCGTCCGGTTGGACCGTGGTGTCGTGATGAGCAATGATGACGTCCTCGCCGCGAACCACCGCGCCCAAGGTCGTGCCCTCCGGCAGTGAAATGTCCTCGATGCGCCGGCCGATGACCTTCGAGCTGTCGGCATCCCCGTGCACCACCACTTCGAGCGCCTCGGCGGCGCCGCGGCGCAGCGAGTGCACGCGCACGACATCTCCGCGCCGCACGTGCGCCAGTAATGATCCTATGGTGACAGTCTGCGGCGAGATCGCGACGTCGATCGAGCCGCTTTCGATGAGCTCGGCATAGGAGGGCTTGTTGATCAGCGCCATGACCTTGTGCGCGCCCAGGCGCTTGGCCAGCATGGCCGATAAAATATTCGCCTCTTCGGAATTCGTCAGCGCGGCGAAGACATCCGCGCTGTCGATGTTTTCCTCGAGCAGCAATTCCTCGTCGGCTGCGTCACCGTGCAGCACCGTGGTGCTTTTCAATTGCTCCGAGACGCGCCGCGCGCGCTTGCCGTCGCGTTCGATGAGCTTGACCTGATTCTTGCCTTCCAATTCGTTGGCAAGCCTCAAGCCGATGTTGCCGCCGCCGGCGATGACCACACGGCGCGCCGGCGCTTCTTCGCGGCGCATTTCTTTCATGACGACGCGGATATTTTCACGCGCGGCCAAAAAGAAAACTTCGTCGCCGTCTTCGATGACGGTGGTGCCCTCGGGCTTGATGCTCTTGCCCGCGCGATAGATGGCGGCAACTCGCGCATCCGCGGACGGGATGTGTTCGCGCAGCGTGCTCAAGGCTTGCCCGACCAGCGGGCCGCCCTGCAGCGCGCGTATGCCCACCAGGCGCACCCGGCCGTCGGCGAAATCCAGCACCTGCAGCGCACCGGGATAGCGGATCAGGCGGGCTACGTACTCCGTCACCAGTTGTTCGGGGCTGATCCAGACATCCACCGCGACCGCGTTCTCGCCGAACAGCCGGTCTCTCTCGGTGTAGTCGGCCGAGCGCACGCGGGCGATCTTTTTCGGCGTGCGGTACAGCGTCCAGGCGACCTGGCAAGCCAGCATGTTGACTTCGTCGCTGTTGGTCAGCGCCACGAGAATATCGGTGCTCGCAATCCCGGCGGCTTCCAGAATGCGCGGGCTGGAGCCATTGCCGTTGACGGTGCGGATGTCGAGGCGGTCCTGCAAATCCCGCAATATCTCCTCGTTGTGGTCGATGACGGTCACATCGTTCGCTTCCTCGCGAGAGAGGTGATACGCCGCCGTGCGGCCCACTTGTCCGGCACCTAGAATGATGATTTTCACTGCGGCGTTACTCTACACGACCTCGAGATTGGCGTAAGACAGCATCAACCACTTGGTACCCTGCCTCTCAAAATTCACCTGAATCCGGGCATGCGGTCCATTGCCCTCGAAATTGAGCACCACGCCGTCGCCGAACTTCGAATGCCGGACGCGGCTGCCCATGCGCATGTTGGGCGTCGGCGTCTCATCGAGGCTGCTGCTGCCGGTGTTGCGTTTGATGAAGACCGGCCGGGACACCTGCAATCGCGGCCGAATCTCCTCGATGAGGTCCGGCGGAAACTCGCCGATGAAGCGGGACGGCTGCCCGTAGGTGTCCACGCCGTAAAGCCGCCGCTGCTCCGCATAGGTGATGTACAAATGACGCATCGCACGAGTCGCGCCGACGTAGCACAGGCGGCGCTCTTCTTCCAAGCCGGCCAGGTCGGCCACCGAGCGTTGATGCGGAAACAAGCCGTCTTCCATGCCGGCGAGGAACACCACCGGAAACTCCAACCCTTTGGCCGAATGCAGCGTCATCATTTGCACGCAATCGTCGTAGGCGTCGGCTTGACCCTCGCCGGACTCGAGCACCGCATGCGCGAGAAAAGATTCGAGCGGCGAAAGTTCGGCCTCGGCCTCGGTCTCCGGGGAAAAGCCGCGCGCGGCACTGACGAGTTCCAGCAGGTTCTCGATGCGTCCCTCGCCGCGTTCGCCTTTTTCCTTCTTGAAATGCTCGATGAGGCCGCTCATCTGAATGACATGATCGACCTGCTCGTGCAGCTCGAGGCCATTGACCTCGCGGGCGAGCTTATCGATCAGATCCATGAAGTATTGCAGTGCTTGCGCCGCCCTCTGCGGCAGTGCGCCTTGAACACAAGCAATGGCGCCGTTCCACAAGGACGTGCTGTTCGACCGCGCCGTGTCGCGGACCAGATCCACGGTCTTGGCGCCGATGCCCCGCACCGGCAGGTTCACGACGCGCTCGAAGGAGGTGTCGTCGGCGCGGCTCGAGACCAGGCGCAGATACGCCAGGGCGTCCTTGATTTCGGCGCGCTCGAAAAACCGTAGACCCCCATAGACCCGATACGGCATGCGCGCATTCAGGAACGCTTCTTCGAAAACGCGCGACTGGGCGTTCGAGCGGTACAACACGGCCACTTCGCGCCGGGCACCGCCGCGCGCCACCCATTCGCGGATGCGGTTGACGACGAAGTCGGCTTCGTCGCGCTCGTTGAAGGCGGCATACAGTCTGATGCGCTCGCCGTCCTCGCCGCTGGTCCACAAGGTTTTGCCGAGGCGCCCGGCGTTGTTCGCAATCAGCGCATTGGCGGCTTTGAGGATGGTGCCCGTGGAGCGGTAGTTCTGTTCCAGCTTGTAGAGCACCGCCTTGGGAAAATCGCGGCGGAACTGATTTAAGTTCTCGACTCGCGCTCCTCTCCATCGATATATCGAATTGTGCGTGACGACGCCGCCCGCGATGAAATTATGGGTGCGCTCGACGTTGATGTCGTAGACCTCGGCATCGTAGGACTCGTACTCGATGCGCTCAACGACGTCAAACCGGCCGGAATCAACCACCATGACCATGCCGCTGCGGATGCTGGCCGCCGTAATGAAGGGCAAAGACCTCTCGAGCATGTGTCCCTGAAGGACGTAGCGGCCGTCGAGCCGCTCGCGGATGGCGCGAGCAATCGACATCAGTTCGCCGAAGTCGGCGCGCACGGTTTCGAAGCGCCAGCTTACGGACTGCGCCTTGACGGCACGGACGCTGAGACCCATGGCTTCAAGGACGGCGCGATCCTTGGGCGAAACGCCGACCACGGAAATACGATGCATCGGTGCACCGCCGCGCCTGTCGCCGCACAGCGTGATGACGATGTTGCGGCGGTTGGAATTGCGGCCCTGTGGCTGGTGATGCGGCCGGTCGATGTCCAGACCCACCTCTTCCAGCAGCCGTTCGGCAGATACCAGCGTGTCGAGCGAGCTGAATATCCGCCCCAGATGGGCGGCATCGTGCACGAAACCGTTGCGGGCTTTGCCTTTCCGTGGAACGAAAGGGCAGGTCGGCAGGCCGAAGCGCAGCGACGTCAGCACTTCGTCGATGCGCGCTTCGTTCTCGCTGGTGTGGGTGCGGACGATCCACAGCGCATCGGCATGCTCTTGGAGGGCGCGCTGCTTGAAGCCCACCATGGGCCGCGCCTGCCCTTCGGTGTATACCTGTGAGGTGCCGAGCCGGTAGCCCACGCCTTCCTTGTGCATGAGGTACAAGAAGTAGGTCTGCGGTGTCTCGCCGAGTACGTAGCCTGCGAAATGCACGTGCTCGGGCGTGCTTTTGACGACGGCGCCGGAGCGCAGATGCACGGACACGAGCTGTCCCTGGCGTCGCTTCGCGAAGCACTCGGTCACGCGGGCCGGACGCAGATCGCCGCTGCCGTAGTTCGACAGGACGGAATCGCCGGCAACGATCGACTCGATGGCACGCTTCGCACCGTCGGCCATCGTCACCAGGGTCCCCGCTGCGAGACACTGATCGTCATCACCGACAACAAACGGCATGCCCTCAGGGCCGGCCAACAGCATCAGCCACTTATACTGAATCGCATTGGTGTCCTGGAACTCGTCCACCAGCACGTGCTGGAAGCGCGTGCGGTAGTGCTGCAAAAGCGCCGGGTTGTCGCGCCATAACTCATAGGCGCGAAGCAACAGCTCCGCGAAATCCACGACCCCGGCCCGCTGGCACGCGTCTTCGTACGCTTGATAGATCTTGATCAATTGCCGCCGCGTCGGGTCGCCGTCATCCTTGATGTGCTTGGGCCGGTGACCTTCGTCTTTCTGAGCGTTGATGAACCAAAGAATTTCGCGCGGAATCCAGCGCGTCTCGTCGAGCTCGAGCGCCTTCAAGACTTTGCGCAGGACCCGCGCCTGATCTTCGGAATCCAAAATTTGAAAACTTTGCGGCAGGGCCGCTTCGCGCCAATGGATGCGCAGCAAGCGGTGGGCCAGGCCGTGGAAGGTTCCCAGCCACATCGCGCCGCTCGGCAACCCGAGCAGCGTTTCGATGCGGCTGCGCATTTCGGCCGCGGCCTTGTTGGTGAAGGTCACGGCCAGAATGCTGTGCGGCGAGGCGCCTTCGACCTGAATCAACCATGCGACGCGATGCACCAGCACACGGGTCTTGCCGCTGCCGGCGCCCGCCAGCACCAGCGCTGCACCCAAGGGCGAGCCAACCGCCTGGCGTTGATCCTCGTTGAGGCCGTCGAGAAGGTGTGAAACATCCATAAGGGCGCGGATTGTACTGCACGTCCGCCCTGGGAGCCTGTCTGAACATTCCACGTGAGCCGCGTTGGCTCTGCAAGGGAGCGGATGCAAGGCGCGCGGCGCAGTCCGTGGTTGATTCCACGGACCAGCCGCGCAACACCGCAGACGCCCCTTCCAGAGCCAACCCTTCGGGAGCGGACGGATTTGCCTTCATTCGTCGTTGTCGCCTTCCTAATTGGGATCAAACCCAACGTCGTCGGCTCCGCCTCGACTGAAGGCAAATCCGTCACGCTCGCGGCCACGTGGAACGCTCAGACAGGCTCCTGCAGCCGCTTGCGTTTTAAGAGATTTTCGGGCGGCTTTCTTCGGCAAATTCAATGAGGGCGAGCACCAGGGAAAGCACTACGGGTCCTGCAATGACGCCGATGGCCCCGAACGCCGGAATCCCGCCCAAAACACCCACGAATACGGCCAGGGCGGAGATTCTCGCGCGGCCGGAGATGAGCAGGGGCCGCACGACATTGTCCAGACCGCTCAAAGCAGAGCCCCACACCAGCAAAAATATGCCCCAGCCCCAGTGCTTTTCAAAGAACAGCCAGATCACGGCGGGTACCCAGACCAGGGCGGAGCCGCCCACCGGCAACAACGACAACAGCGCCGCCAACACGCCGAACACCACGGGCGAAGGCAGGCCGACGATGGCGAAGCCGATGCCGAGGAACAGCCCTTGCAGCATCGCGGTCACCGTGGTGCCGTAGACGATCGCGCGGGTGACCGCGCTCAACTGCGTGAACAACCGTTCCTTGCGGTCTTCGGCCATCGGAATCAAGCGCCGCGCGCGCACTATCATGGTGTCGCCGTCGCGCAGAAAAAAGAACAACAGAAACAGCATGATCGCGAAAGCCAGCAGCGAACCCAGCGCGCCCAGAAAAAACGAGCCGCCCAAACTCGCGGCGCGCTGCATCACCTCGCGCGTTCCGGAGACCAGCCAGGATTGCACCTGCTCGGCGGAAATGGAGGCGTGCGCCTGCAGCCAGGTATTGATCCTGGCGATCCAGGGAAACTGCTGCAGATCCGAGAATGACTTGATGTCCATGTCGGTCGCCGATTTCTGCAGTTGTCTCAGCAACACGGAAATTTGCGACACGAACTCGACCGATAGCGCGCTCAAGGGCAGCAGGATGACGATCGGCGCAAGCACCGTCAGCACGCCGGCGGCAATGGATCTGCCCTTGAGGCGGCGGCGCCAGCGAAGATTGACGGGAAACAGCAGGAAGGCGAGAAACGCCGCCCATGCCATCGGCAATGCAAACGGCCTGAAAATCAACAGCAGCGCAAACGCGAGAATCCCGGCAACGGCCAGCGTAAATACCCGGGAGTAAAAACTAGGTGTGGCCGGCATCGGAACATCCTAACATTCAGCATGCACCCAAGGAGCCTGTATGAGTTTTCCCCGTGGCGGTTAACAACATCGTCCGATCGGCATTCGCCGCCGCGCCACGCGTCGGCTGCGTTCTTTTCGGCCTGTTTGCCGCTATGACGTCGCACTCAGCCGCACCCGCAACCACCGCGCCGGCCACTACTTCGCCGGCCACCCCTTCGCCGGCGCCGATCGAGGCGCCATACGGCTCTTGGGCCTCGCCGCTCAGCGCCGAAGCCCTTGCCGCCGGCGGGATTAATTTCGGCGATCTGCGAAGCGTCAATGGGCGCCTGTATTGGACCGAGAACGTGCCGGCGGCGGGAGGAGCGGTATCGCTGTTCAGCTTAGACAACGGCGTGGCCGCGCCGGTCACGCCGCCGGCGGCCAACGTGCGCACCCGCGTGCATGAATACGGCGGCGCGCCCTTCATCGTCGTGGGCGACACCGTGTACTACAGTCAGTTGTCCGATCAGCGATTGTATGCGCTGAAGGCCGGCGGCAGTTCGGCGCCGGTGACGCCGCCCAATTACCGCTACGCCGATTGCATCGCGCTCCCCGCTTCCGGCGATTCGGGCGCGGCGCTCATCTGCGTGCGCGAAGATCACACGAATGCGGCCAACGTCCGCAACACGCTGGTACGTCTGGTGCTGCCGGTGGCCGGCGCCGGTGAGGTGCTGTTCGAGGGCACCGACTTCGTGGCGTACCCGCGCTTGAGTCCCGACGGCCGCCGGCTCGCCTTCATCTCTTGGAATCATCCGAACATGCCGTGGGATGGAACCGAACTCAAGGTGGCCGAACTGACGCCACAGGGTTTGAAAGCACCGGTGCTCATTGCCGGCGGTGCGGCCGAATCCGTGCTCGAGCCGCAATGGGATCGCGACGGTACGCTGTACTTTATTTCGGATCGCAGCGGCTTTTGGAACCTGTATGCGCAGCGTGATGGCGGCGTGCACGCGGTGTGGCCGCGCGCCGCCGAGTTTGCGGATCCGCTGTGGTCGTTCGGTCAGTCGAACTATGTGCTCCTCGGCGACGGCCGCGCCGTCGTGTGCTTCAGCGAGCGCGGCTTGGGAAGGCTCGCGGTCGTCGATCTGAAGGCAGGCACGGCGCGCGAGCTGGATCTGCCGTACGTGGAATTCTCGCACCTGACCAAAATCGATGAGCGGCACATTGCGGCGATCGCCTCGGCCTCGAAGGAGCCCTTGTCGATCGTCAGCATCGACATCGCCAAGCCTGCCGCAACGACCTTGCGCACCGCCGGCACTTCGCCTCTTGCACCGGAAGCCGTGTCGGCGGCGACGCCCATCGATTTTCCGAGCGCTCGAGGACGAACTGCACATGCGTTTTATTACCCGCCCGCCAATCCTCGCTATCGGGGAATCACGGGCACCTTGCCGCCGTTGCTGGCGCTGGTGCACGGTGGACCCACCGCGCAGGCGTCGCCGGGGCTGCGCTCGAGCGTGCAATTTTGGACCAGCCGCGGATTCGCGGTGGTGGACGTCAACTATGGCGGCAGCTCAGGCTTCGGCCGCGCCTACCGCCGGGCGTTGAACGGTCAATGGGGCGTGGTCGATGCCGAGGACGTCATTGCCGCAGTTCGCTTTCTGATCTCTGCCAAGCGTGCGGACCCTGAGCGCACGGCCATCAGCGGCGGCAGCGCCGGCGGCTACACCGTGCTGGTCGCCTTGAGCACCAGCGATGTGTTTCGCGCCGGCGCGGATTTCTTCGGCGTCTCCGACATGACGGCGCTGGCGCGCGACACGCATAAGTTCGAGAGCCGCTATTTGGATTCGTTGATCGGACCGCTGCCGCAGGCGCAAGCGATCTACGATAGCCGTTCGCCTTTGAATCACCTGGATGGATTCAAAGCGCCCGTGATCGTTTTACAGGGCGCGGACGATCCCATCGTTCCGCCGAATCAATCGGCGCGCATCGTCGAGGCGCTGCGCGCACGGCATGTTCCGGTGGCCTATGTGCTCTATCCCGGCGAGAGCCATGGCTTTCGCAAACCGGAGACCATCATCAACTCGCTGCAGGCCGAGTTGTCGTTCTTCGGCCAGGTGTTCGGATTCAAGCCTGCCGATCAACTGCCGCCCTTGACCGTTGAAGGCTTGGTGCCCGCGTCCCGACCCGGGTCCTGACGTGACGGTGCGGCACCGGGCGCCTGCGGAACCTCCTGGTCGAGCAGCCATGCTTCGATCATGGCGTTGACGGTTTCGGGTGCTTCCTGCTGCACCCAATGCGATACCTGCGGCAGGTAGCGCAGCGTCAGATTGCTGACGTACCGACCCGTGCCATAGGTGAGTTCCTTGCCGAGGGCCGTGTCGGCCTCGCCCCAAATCATGAGCGTGGGCGTGTCGATGCGCGGCGTGCCGCGCAGGCGGTAGCTGCTGCGCCCGCGAATCAGCGCGCGGTAGTAGTTCAGCATGGCGGTGAGTGCGCCGGGTTGCGCGGCGGCGTCTTGGTAGACACGCAACACCTCGTCGGGGAAGCGGGACTTGTCGACCGCCATGCCGCGAAATGCGCGGCCGATCGCTTCATAGCCGTTGCGCGCCAGCGCCCACTCCGGAAGCTTGGGAAGCTGGAAGAAGAATATGTACCATGACTTCAACAATTGCCGCCAAGTGCGCAGGCCCCGCTCCGCCAGGGCGGGATGCGGCACATTCATGATGATGAGCTTTGAAATCGGCGGCAGGCCGAACATGGCGTAGTACCAGGCGATGAGGGCGCCCCAATCGTGGCCGATGAGCACCACATCTTTGGCGCCCGCGGCCTCGATCAGCGAGGCCACGTCTTCCTGGAGTTCGCGGAGCGCATACGCCTCAACACCTTGCGGCCGTGAGCTGCGCCCATAGCCGCGCAAATCCGGCGCCCATACCCGGTAGCCGAGGCGCGCGAGCAGCGGCATCTGGTGGCGCCACGAGAACGAGGACTCGGGAAAACCGTGCAGGCAAAGCGCCAGGCGCTCGCCGGATCCGGCCATCGCCACATTGAAGTCGATGCCGTTGGCGCGCACGATCTGGTACTGAATGGCGTCCATGAACCGAGAATATAACCCGGAGAGCAAACCCATGACTCGCTTACATCTATTCCCCGCCGTTCTAGGCATGCTCATCGCCGCCGGATGTTCTGAAACGGCATTCGACGGCACGGCTGAAGCCGCCAAGCTGTCGCAGCGGGACGCCGACTGGGCGAAGGCGTCGCTCGAAGGCAAAGACGTCGAGAAGATCGTGTCCTACTGGAGCGATGATGCGCAAGTGCTCGAATCGGGACAGCCGGCATACAGCGGCAAGGCCGCGATTCGCGCCTTCGTGACGGCCAGCTTGAAAATCCCGGGTTTCAAGATCCATTGGGTCTCCGAGAAACCGGTGTTGTCGCCGGACGCAAAGATGGCCTACATGCTGAGCGATGTTGAGGTCACAGCGCCGGGCGCCAACGGCTCGCTGGTGACCTCGCGCGGGCGCTCCGTGACGGTTTGGCGCCGCGATGGGGCGGGTGAGTGGCTCTGCGTCGTGGACATCTCCAACGATCCGCCGGCCGAAGGCGTTGCCGTCGTTGATCGCCGCTAGGAGCCTGGGAAGAACAGATAGTGATCGAGGATGAGCGCGGCGAACAGCAGCATCAAATAGGTGATCGAGAACCTGAAAGTCCGCATGGGCAGGTCCGCTTTGCGCCCCTGATTGAGCGCCAGCACGAAGTACAGGAATCGCGCATTGAGACCGAGCGC
>DATHFB010000415.1:0-2935 GCA_035318305.1 Steroidobacteraceae bacterium
CACCAACAGCGGAGTGGTAGTTCAGCTGGTTAGAATACCGGCCTGTCACGCCGGGGGTCGCGGGTTCGAGTCCCGTCCACTCCGCCATTTCCTGATGTGATCCCGCGCGAGCCGTTTGGCCGCGCTGCGGTGAAGCGGTAAAATTAGGAAAGAGGTTGGAAGATGCTGCAAAATATTCACGATAAGCTCAAGGGGTGGCTGGCCTATGTGGTCTTGGGCGCCATCGGCTTGGTATTCGTTTTCTGGGGCATCAACTGGACCTTGAGCGCGCCCACCTACGCGGCCAAGGTCAACGGCAGCGAAATCTCCTCCAACGAGGTGCGCCAAACCTATCAGCAGCAGCTCGCGCAAATGGAGCGCCAGAGCAGTGTCCCGCTCGACGATGCGATGCGCAACGAAATCAAGCGCCGGGTGCTCGATGAGTACGTGAACAGCGAGGCGCTGGTGACGCGTGCCGATGATCTGGGTTACCGGGTGAGCGATAGCGAACTGCTCGCGGAGATGTCAAAGGTTCCAGCGTTCCAGGTCGATGGAAAATTCGATCAGGCGCACGCGCTGGCGGTTCTCAACGCGCAAGGCCGCTCGGTCTCGGAAATCGAAGGATTGTTCCGGCGCGATGCGAAGCTGCGGCAGCTCGACACGGCGCTCAATGCCTCGAGCTTTGCGACGCCCACGGAGCTGAAGGAATTTCGCGCACTCACGCGCCAGCAGCGCGAGCTGACCTGGCTGACGCTGTCGGCGGCGAAGTACGCGGCCGGCGCCACGCCCGATGATGCGGCCATCAAAGCCTATTACGACGCGCACAAATCCGAATACATGACGCCGGAGACGGTGAACCTGCGCTATGTCGAGCTGAGCTTGGCGCAGCTGGAATCCAAGGTGAGCGTCGATGATGCTCAGCTCAAGGCGTTCTACGACGAGCAGAAGACCAAGACACCGGATCGTTTCTCGCAGGCCGAGCAGCGCCGCGTGCGCCACATACTCTTGCCGGTCAACGATCCGAAAGAGGACGCGGCCGTAAAGGCCAAGGCGGAAGGCATTCTGAAGCGGGCTCAGGGCGGTGAGGATTTCGCGAAATTAGCGAAGGAATTTTCACAGGATCCCGGCTCCGCCGCGCAAGGCGGGGATTTGGGATGGTCGGAGAAAAAGGTCTTCGTCGGCCCCTTCGCCGATGCAGCCTTCAGCATGAAAGTCGACGAGATCCAGGGGCCGGTCAAAACCCAATTCGGCTATCACATTTTGAAGCTGGACGGGATTCAACCGCCGACCGTGAAAACCTTCGAACAAAGCAAGGCCGAATTGGAAACCGAATACAAGCGCAACGAAGCCGAGCGCCTGTTCAACAACGCGCAGGATCAGCTTGCCGATGCGGCGCTTCAAAATGCGACGGACATCGAGGTCGTGGCGAAAAAGGCCGGCTTGACGGTACAAGACATCGCCAATTTCACCCGCAACGACGGCGGCGGGGCGTTGGGCAAGGTGCAAGCGGTCATCGATGCAGCCTTCAGCCAGGATGTGCTCGACGGGCGTTTGAGTCCCATCGTTGAAGTCGAAAAGGGCCGCGGCGTGGTGCTGCGCGCCACCGATCACAAGGTGCCGCAACAGAAGCCTCTCGAGGCCGTACGCACCGACGTCGTTGCCGCCTGGAAGAAGCAGCGCGGCGTGGAACTCGCCGCTGCAGCGGCGACAGATGCGGCCAAGCGCTTGAAGGCGGGCGAGTCCTGGGATGCGGTGGCGAAGAGCTTGAGCGTCACGGCGCCGGCGCCTAAATTCATCTCTCGATCCGATCAAGACGTACCGTTGGAAATTCGCACCGCCGCATTCAAAGCGCCCAAGCCTGCGCAAAAATCGATTTATGAGAACTTGAGCCTCGCCAACGGCGATGCCGGCGTGCTGGCTTTCAGTGCGTTGCGCGAGGATCCCAATGCGGCGATCGAGAAGGACACGGACATTCGCCGCCAGTTCGCGGCGCAGATCGCTTCCAGTGAAGCGCAAAGCTATGCAGCGGCCGCCCGCGCAGATGCCAAGGTCACGTTGAATCCGAAGGCCATCGACTAGTTGGCCGACTTGCTGCACCAGTTTTCGGATTGGTATCTTTCTTCCTTGAGCCAGGGCAGCTACTGGCTCATCGCCGGCTTGATGGCGCTCGAAAGCACTTTCGTGCCCATTCCGAGCGAGGTGATCATCCCGCCGGCCGCTTACCTGGCGCACACCCAAGGGCAGATGTCGGTGCTCGGGATCGTTCTTAGCGGGACGGCCGGTTCCTGGGTCGGGGCGTCAGTGATGTATTGGGGCGCGCGATGGTTGGGCAGGCCGCTGGTATTGCGCCTGGGTCCCTACATCGGGCTGTCATCCGCCAAAATCGAACTGGCGGAGCGCTGGGCTGCCCGCTATGAATCGGCAGGCGTGTTCTTTTCGCGTCTGCTGCCCGTCATTCGCCATCTGATCGGCATTCCCGTCGGTATTTTGCGGATGGATTTCCGCTGGTATGCGCTGGCGACCTTGGCAGGGTCACTGCTGTGGTGCTCGGTGCTGGCGTGGCTCGGCGTGACCATCGGACGTCATCCCGAACTGCTGGCGGGTTCGTTGCACCGTTTCTTCGCCCTGGTGCTGGGGGCGGCGGTGGTCCTTGCAGCGCTGTACTATTATTTTGTCCACCGGCCCTCGGCCAGACGGTAAACGGAAGGGGCCACGCCGTAAGTTATTGATTTAACCTAGATCCCGGGAGGTCCCGCGCCAGCTAGGTCTTAGCCACCGGTGCACCCACCGGGTACTTGCTGAAGATCGCTGCCGTCGCCAAGTCGATCTTCTGAACCGCCTCAGGTCCTGACAGCTCGTACACGTTCTGACTCGCGCTGGCATGCCAGATCGGTTTGTGAGACTTGGCGTCAAACAGGTCTACCGCGATACGCGTTTCATTTTCGACCCAGGGACC
>DATHFB010000416.1:0-13520 GCA_035318305.1 Steroidobacteraceae bacterium
TTTACCGGACCGCATCAGGTTCGTTACGCCTTGAGCCGCGGCCATCAGATCACCTTGTTCAATCGGGGCAAGCAGCCGCACGAGTGGCCCGGTGCGGTGGAAGAGCTGATGGGCGACCGAAACACCGGCGACTTAAAGGCGCTCGAGGGTAAGGAGTGGGACGTGTGCATCGACAACCCGACCAGCCTGCCATTCTGGGTGCGGGACGCCGGCCGCGTCTTGCACGGCAAGGTCAAGCACTACATTTTTATCTCGACCATCTCGGTGTACGCCGACAACTTGAAACCGGCCGATGAGTCGGCGCCGGTTGCGAGCTACCCGGGCAAGGATGCGATGGCCGAGACCATCGAGTCGCTGCGCGCCAACGGCGAGCTCTATGGCCCGCTCAAGGCCTTGAGCGAGAAGGAGGCTGAAAAGCAGTTTCCGGGAAAAGCCACCATCATTCGGCCCGGGCTCATCGTCGGTCCCGGCGACGAAACCGATCGCTTTACCTACTGGCCGGCGCGGCTGGCACGCGGCGGCGAGGTGCTTGCGCCGGGCGACGGCTCCGATCCGGTGCAGATTATCGACGCCCGTGATCTGGCCGAGTGGACCATCCGCATGGCCGAAGCGCGTACTTTGGGCACCTTCAATGCGACGGGTCCTGAGCACCCGCTGCTGATGAAGGGCATGCTGACCGGCATCGCGGCCGCCATTCACGCCGACGCCAAACCCATCTGGGTTCCCACCGACTTCTTGGAGTCCGAGAAGGTCGAGGCTTGGAGCGACATGCCGGTCTGGATACCCGCTCGCGGCGACACCGCAGGCTTTGCAAAGCGCAGTATCCGTAAAGCGCTCGGCGCCGGCCTGACGTTTCGCCCCCTGGACACGACCGCTGCCGATACTTTGGCATGGTTCAAACAGCAGCCGGCTGAGCGCCAGGCGAAACTCAAGTCGGGACTGACGAGCGCGCGTGAAGCAGAGATTCTGGCGAAATGGAAATCCAAATCAAGCGGCGGCGGCGCATAGCCGTCACGCCGCCTGACTGAGGCCTTCGGCGCGCACGGCAATCGGTAGACGAATGAAAAAGGTCGTCCCCTTGCCGCATTCGGTTTCGAAGCGCAGCGTTCCGCCGTGTTTATTGACGATGACGTTGTGCGCGATTGCCAGGCCCTGACCCGTACCGCGGCCGATTTCCTTGGTCGTGAAAAAAGGATCGAAGATTTTATCGCGGGCGGCTTCCGGAATGCCGGTGCCGGTATCGCCAATGGAGATCTCCACCTCGCTGCCATCGAGCCGTGTACGCACCGTGATTTTGCCGCGAGCACCGGTGTTCTTGACGACATCCGCTATCGCATGCGAGGCATTCATCAGCAAGTTGAGGATCACTTGGTTAATCTCGCCCAGATAGCATGGTACGGGCGGCAGATCGGCAAACTGGGCGTCCAGCTCGGCGACGTACTTGTATTCGTTATTCGCAATGACCAGCGTGCTGCGAATCGCTTGATTCAAATCGGCCAACGCTTGCTGCGCCTTGTCCGGATGCGCGAATTCTTTCATTGAACGCACGATCGTCGCGATTCGTTCAAGACCTTCGAGCGAGCTGACCAGCGCATCCGGTGTGTTGTCCAGAATGTAATCAAGATCCGCCTTTTTTTCAGCGTCTTCGGCAAGCTGCGCCGCCTTCGGAATATCGCCGGCCGATTGCACCGCAATCTTTAAGCGCCGGTAGGCTTGAATCACGGTAGCCATCTCGGTCATGGAAGTGCGCATGAAGTCGATGTTGTCGGCGACAAACTGAACCGGCGTGTTGATTTCGTGTGCCACGCCCGCCGCAAGTCGGCCGACAGATTCGAGCTTTTGCGCTTGGACCCGCTCGAGTTCGAGATTCTTTTGCTGCGTGATATCCACGCTGATCCCGCAGACGCGTTGCGTGCTGACACGGTTGGGCCGCGCGGCAACGAAGCTGCGCACGTGCCGCGTCCCGCTACCGGTAACAATGCGGCTGTCAATGTGGTCTTTGCCCGCCGTTTCCGGCCCTGCCGCTCGCTGAATGAACTGACGGAACGCATCGCGGTCATCCGGGTGCAGCAGGTCGGGGAAGGACGCCGGTACGCTGCTCGCAGCGACCGCAAACACGGCCTGCATTTGCGGCGCGAAATAGATGATCCGGCAGCTGTCGCGATCCAGCTCCCACGGCACCGCACTGGTATTCTCGATCAGCATGCGATTCCGGTCGCCGCTCGCCCGCAGCGAATGTTCGAGGGCCAGAATCCGCCGCCCTGCATTGAGCCGCGCGATCAACTCGGGTTCATGCACGGGTTTGACCAGGTAGTCGTCCGCGCCCGCCTCCAGACCCGCGATGACGTGATCTTTGGCGTCGCGGCCGGTCAGCAGCAACGTGTATACATAGCCGTCCAACGGCAAGCTGCGCACTGCCTTGCACAGCTCGATTCCGTCCATACCCGGCATTTCCCAATCCGTCACCAGAATCGGGTAGTAGCGCCGGGTCATTTTTTCCAAGGCCGCAATCCCGTCGGCCACGGCATCGACTTCGTAACCGGCCTTGAGCAGCAGACGCGTCAATCGCTTGCGGGTGACCGCATCGTCGTCGGCGAGCAAGACCGGCATTGCGCCATCGGGCATGCCGCCATCGGGCAGCGCGCGCATGCGCCCGGTCGGCGCGCTCTCGGTGGCCATGATCTTCTGAAGAAGGAGAGGCCTCACGAGTTCGAATGCCGAGCGCACCGTTGCGATCATTCCCTCGGCCTCGCCGAGTCCACCGCTGATCCGCCCGTGAGCCTCCAACGCCCGCGATGCCGACTGCACGGCGACGGCGCCCACCGATGCGCTGCTCGACTTCAAGCTATGCGCGCAGCGTCTCAAACCTTCTAAATCGCCTTGGGCGAGCGCAGCACTCATGGCGGCGATTTGCATGGCCGTATCGCGCAAGTACGTGTCAACGATATCTGCCAACTCGCTACCCATTAATTCACTCAGCTGAGCAAAAATGGCAAGATCCAGCGTCGACGCTGCCGCCGGCGGCAAATCGCCCTCATCCATGGCGCTTGTGGTGCGATCGGCGGCCGGCGACGTCGCGAGTGAGGACTTGATCCACGGCGCCAGCACCGCCGCCAGTACATCGCGCTTGATTGGCTTCGCGAGGTAGTCATCCATTCCCGCCGCCAGGCATTTCTCGCGATCGCCGAGCAGTGCATTCGCCGTCATGGCGACGATCGGCACGCGCGGCCGCGGAGCGCCGTCCGGGGCAGCGCTCTCCCAGGCGCGCACCCTGCGCGTTGCCTCATAGCCATCCATCACCGGCATCTGACAATCCATCAACACCAGGTCGAAAGGCTCCGTCTGAATCGCTGTGACTGCCGTTTCACCGTTTTCCGCGGTAGAGGCCACGATTCCGAGCGTCTTCAACATCCGCAGCGCCACTTGCTGATTGACTCGATTATCTTCCACCAGCAATACGCGTGCGCCGGCGCTCCACGCCTCGACAGGCATCGGTTTGACGACGGGTGCCGTCAGCACGCTGGTTCCCCGCACCTGCGCGATGAGGCTTTCCAGCTGACTCCTGCGCACCGGCTTGGTGAGCCATGCGGACACACCCAGTACGTCCGCCTCCTCGACCCGATCGCCGAGCGAGCTCAAGACCACGCAGCGCGTGTCGGCGATGGCCGCATCGGCACGCAGCGCGCGCAGGAAGCCCAGGCCGTCCATCTCCGGCATTTGATAGTCGAGCAATACCAGATCGAAGGGTGTGCCGCACGATACGGCCGCGCGCACCGCCTCGAGAGCGGCCGGCGCGGACGCGACGCTGTGCGAATGCGCGTTCGAGTGCTCCAAATAGTGTTCGAGAATGCAACGATTGGTCGCATTGTCATCGACGATCAATACCTTCGGCGCGCCCGGCTTCGCCACCGCCACCGCAACAGCCGGCGCCTTCTCCGCCGATCCGCCGGCGCGATACGCCAGCGGCACAAATACGCTGAATATCGACCCGCGGCCGGGTTCCGAGGTCACTTTCACGGTGCCGCCCATGGCATCAATCAGGCTTTTGGTAATCGCGAGGCCCAGTCCTGTTCCGCCGTACTTGCGCGTCGTCGACGCGTCCGCCTGCGTAAACACCTGGAACAATTGCGCGCGCGCGCCCGCCGACATGCCGATGCCGGTGTCCTGGATCAGAATTTGAATCATGGCCGCGCCGGCTGCAAGGCCTGGCGGCGTGGCGGGTTGCTCGCGCATGCGAATCCCGAGCAACACTTCGCCCCGCTCCGTAAATTTCACCGCGTTGCCGACCAAATTCGCCATGATCTGCCGCAGCCGCAGCGGATCGCCGCTGAGCACCGCAGGCACATTGTTGTGAATCGCGCAGGAGATTTCCACGCCCTTGGCGCTGGCCTGGTGGCTGAACAGCGTCGCCACTTCTTCCGCCAGCGGCCTCAGTTCCACATCGACATGCTCGAGGACGAGCTTGCCGGCATCGAGTTTCGAGTAGTCGAGAACGTCGTTGATCAGTACCAGCAGCGCTTCCGCCGAGTGGTGGGCAGTCTCCAGCATGCTGCGCGCGTCCGCATCGAGTGATTCCGACTGCAACAGTTCGAGCATGCCGAGGACGCCGTTCATCGGCGTGCGAATCTCGTGGCTCATGTTCGCGAGGAAATCGGATTTGGCCTTCGCGGCCGCCTGAGCGCTTTTCAAGGCGGTCCCAAGTTCCGCCGTACGCGATGCCACCTTGTTTTCCAATTCTGTGCGGTGCTCACTCGCCTGGTGCGCCAGTGTCTCGAGTTCCGCGAGCATCTCGTTGAACGATTTAACGAGCCGGCCCACTTCGTCATGCCCCGCCGCCCTGACCCTCACGCTGAAATCGCGGGTGCGGGAGACCACGGTCGCTGCGCGGTCCAGCTCCAAAATCGGGTCTGAGATCACTCGCTGGAACATCGAGGCCGTGAGCAAGGCCACGCCGAGCGCACCGACCAGCACCCCCAAAAACACCGCCGCGTCGTGCCAGAGCTGCGCCCGGAGTTCCTTCGAGGTTGCTTGGACGCGCACCACGCCGATGGACTCGCCGAGCGTGACATCAGCCCTTACTTGAACGTCGGCATGAGCATCGGCGGCGGTGCCCCAAGCCGCGAGCTGCATGCCGTCCTTGTGCACGAAGGATGCCCCGGTGATAGCGGCGTCCACCCGCAGCGCGTCCAAGACCTTGCCCGCGGCCTCCGAATCGTTGAAGGCCAGCGCCGCCGCACCGTTGAGCGCAGCCATTTCCGCGTGCATTTGCAGCCGGTGCGTGAGAGCCATGCTGCCGGTGTGATACTGGGCATAGGCGTTGATACCGCCGGAAATGGCCAACGCGACGATCCCAGCCACGCTCGCCAAGAGCATCAACTTGGCCCGGATCGGCACTGACATAAGCCAGCTTTTCAAGGCGAGCCCAATTGTTCGACCCTGGAGGCCAGTGCCAGCAGACTCGAACTCATCTTCAGGCCCGCGAGTCTCGCATTATCGAGATTGATGATGAAGCGTAAGCGGTCGTCCTGGAAGTAGAGTTCGATCATGCCGCCGTGATGAGCGAAGTCGTGCGCATCGCTCACCGTCAAGGCATACGCCGGAGCGCTTGCGGCCAAGTCCGACGCTCCGACGGTGGCCATGTCGATATAGACGATGCTGCAATCATCGGCGCGCTGCGAGGGACCAAGAGAGCGAACCTCAACGTGACGCGCGCCGATGAGTTTGCCGCTCACGTCACGCTCAATCAGATTACGCACACCGGGCGCGCCGATGAAGCACATCGTCAGCACGTACGCGGGTGCGGACGCCGGCCATACCGTGAGCTTCGCGAAATTGTATAGATACGCGGCCTTGGACTGCTCCGGCGCGCCATCGTCGGCGAAGCTGATCGTCGGGCAGCCCAGAGCACCCAGCGCGAGTAGGATCGCGAAGAGTGGCTGCCTCAGGCGCCGGCCGATGCGCCTCGAGAACTCCCGCGCATTGCCCAGTGAACATGCCGGCGCAAGCATCCTGCGCTGCGAACTTCCACTGAAACGTGGCACGGTGTGTACTCGGTAGGCGGTGCGATGCCCAGACCGCGGTTATCACAAGAACTCGGCCGGCGGCTCGATTTCCTGATCTTGGCCATCCTGTATACCCTATTTCGAGTGCCGCGAATGCGACGCAGTCTTGTAGGGGAATCTCTACTGTCGCGTCACAGCATGCCTGCGTGCATCAGATCTGCCCAAAGCGGCGTCGCCCATCAATCGCCGAGCGTCGCGCCGCCGTCGGCAACGATGAGCTGTCCGGTGACAAAGCTGGCCGCTTGCGAAGCCAGAAAGACCGCGACGCCTGCGATTTCAACGGGTTGGCCGATTCGGCGCAAAGGCGCCCGCTGTTCGACATTCTGCAAAATGGTCGGATTTGACCACAGCGCCTTGGCGAAATCGGTCTTCACGAGCCCCGGCGCGATGGCATTGACTCGAATGCCTTTAGGACCCAGTTCCAGCGCGAAGTTTCGCGCCAGCTGCGCATCCGCTGCCTTGGAAATGCCGTAGGCGCCGAGCACGGAGGTGCTCCTGAACGCGCCAATGCTGGAGATGAGAATGATGTTGCCGGAGCCGCGCTCAACCATGTGCGGCGCCACCAGTTTGCAAAACCACCAGCTGCTCTTGACGTTGCTGTCCATGATTTTGTCCCAGGCATCATCGTCGAGTTTCATCAGTGAGCCATAAAAGGGATTCACGGCGGCATTACAGACCAGAATATCGATCCGACCCATCTGCCCCAGTGTGGCTTTGACCAGTCCTTCGACTTCCTCTTTGCGGCCGATATTGCAGGCAATGGATATCGCCTCCCCGCCCCGCGCTTTGATCTCATCGCGAACTTCATCGCAGGCTTCCTGCTTGCGCGATGAGATGACCACCTTGGCCCCGGCCGCCGCCATCTGTTCGGCAATGGCTTTGCCGATGCCGCGCGAGGAGCCCGTGATGAGTGCGACCTGGCCGGAAAGATCAAAAAGCGAGTGGGCCATCAAAATTCTCCTTGCCGATGGTATCGGCCACGTCACGCCGCTTCGAGCACCTCATGCTGATACACCGGCACGGCCCGATCCGACAGCATGTCTTGAAGTTCATTCCTGCTGCGATCCTCTGGCGTGAGCCATGCCTCGACGTGCTCGGGCTTTAAATTGATGATGCAGCGATCGTGACCCGCCGCCGCAACGTCGGCCGGCGGCTCATCGGTGATGGCGGCAAAGCCCCGAAGGTCCGGCTCCTTCGGATCGGTCCAGTGCGAAAACAGACAGGCGATGTACATCGTCTGTGCGGGCTGCGGTTTGAACTGCAGCACCACATTCTGTTCCCGCTCGCCTGCCTTGAGTTCCCGGTGCTCCATGGTGTGCAGCTTCACATTCTCATAAAAGCTCTCCACCACCATGATGGCGTGATGGGATCCGAACTGCTCTCCCCAGAATTTCTCTAAATTGTCACGCCGCGCGTTGTACAGACCCGGGAATTGCTTGTCGTAGTACGCCGGCTTGCCCGCCGGCCGGCAGAAGTAGCGCATCGGCGTCAACAGGTTCTGTCCGTCCTTACGGATGATGACGCCGGTATAAACAAGGGGGAAAATGCGATTGTCCTCGGGATTCGGCTCCAGACTGCGCAGGCCGGAAAGCTTGGTCGACAACGCCGCGATTTTACTGGTGGCAATCCGCACCTCCTCGCGCGCCTTCTTCGTCTCCTTTTCTTTCAGCGATCGCTCCGCGTTGACGAGGCGTGTTTTTTGCGAAAACAGATCCTGCTCGAGCTTGGCGGCGACCTTTGAGCGATGCTCATCGATCGCGGCCTTGATCCGCCGCTCCTGATCATTGGCCGGCTCATCGAAGTTCGCCTCGAAACCGCGGGAGATATTGACCCCCGGGTCATCGAGTCTGCGAAAGAACAGCCTTTCGACTTCCGAATAGTCCAGTCGAATTCCCAGCTGACGGCTGAGTTTGCGGGCCATTTGCACGACTTGGGCGGAATAACACACACTTAAATTCTACGCCCGCCGATCGATGTGCGCTAAGTGCCGCGAGCCCCTTGAGGGCCGGCAGGTCCCACAACAAGTCGCCTGTTGGTTGGTTAGGCGACCTGTTGATGCCGCAGTCGCGAGTCCACCGCGGCTTCGGCGGCGACCCAATCCGCGACTTCGTTGCCTGCTGCAAATCCGCGCCGCTCAGCCAAGAAATAGGCCTCGGCTGCCACCAACCGGCGCCGAGCCTCGGGGTCGATCGCCGTGACGCCCGGCCTCTCGGATTCGGTCGATTCCAGGACGCGCATGACCGAACTGTCTGTCAACTCGGATGCCACTGCCTTTCGCCTCGGCTTCTTAACCGGGGATACCCGCTTCGTCACCATCTCTGCCTCCTTCGAGTCGCCGTAGTTGGAGACTTTATTTGGGTGAGGTGCCTGGCGCACCCCACTTCAAGTGAACTATATAACGGTCTCGCAGGCCTCACTGCAAGACATTGACCTTATGGCCACGTGTACGCTCGTGACGGCGCTGCGGTTAGGCCTCGGCCGCGTATCGATTCGATTGAGTCGGCTCGGCGCAAAAGATGATCAGCAGCACCCAGCCGATGATCGGAAAGAAGTACAGGAGCTGCCACCAACCGCTTCGATCGGTGTCGTGCAGGCGGCGCGCCGCAACGGCAAGACTGGGCAGGAACGTCGCGAAGGAAAAGACTGCAGCCAGGTTATAACTGACAACTCGAAGGGCTGCCGTCGCGATCAGGGTAAATACAAACCACCACCAAAACTCAGGCCTCGATGCGCAGCCGTTGAAATCCGCATACTTGACGAAACAGACTTTGACCGCGGCGAAAAAGGGCATCTTTATTCAGCCTTGAGCACGATGTTGTTGCCCGACTTTGAGCGCTCGGGAGGAGAAATCGAAGGTTTAGGGCCTTGCGGCGGCTGAATCGAGCTGTGCAATTCTAGCCGTTTGAGCCTCGATGAGTGCGCGGGCGAAAATCAACTCAGCGCAGGCCGAGCGCGCGTCAGCAAGGCTTCCCGGCGCGCCAAAGAATCCTTGTTCGGAGATGTTGCGAAGGACTTGATCACTAACCGACGCCGGTGTGCGCATGTTCGGGCTGTGGAATTCCATGAAGCTTTAGTCTCCGCTCTGTTCCGAAACTAGTCACTGTAGGTCATTGTCCGAGCTTGCGCTGCTGACCGGCGCGCTTATGTCGATTGTCCCGCTGTTTGAGTGCCGGCGGTTGTGGAACAGTTCAAGGAATGCACATTAGAGGCTGTTCCCGCAGCGTCGACCGCCAGCAGCTTGCGGATACTCCTTTGTCGATCGCTCGATTGCCCCGCTTGTCAACTGCGACACACAGCCTACCTCCTTGATTCGTAACACACCTTTATATTCATTTGATTCACTGCCGATTGAGTTTTGCGGGATCAACGAGATGCGCATTGCGCCTACAGCCGTTGAGGCGGATATCGAGTCGCCAGGCGCATCCGACAGTGACACTGTCCGTTGGCGGCGATACGTCGCTTCATCGGCTGGAGAATTGAATGTCGAACGAAAACCAAAGCGGAAATATGAATGAGCAGGGTGGATCAGGAAAGACTGATCCGAACCGAGCGACCGACGCGCCGAAGACCGGTCAGCAGTCGCAAAACATGCCACGTCAAACTGACAAGGGAGCCAGTCAACAGGGGGGCTCGGATCAGAAGAGCGGCCAACAATCGCAGGGATCGCCAAAGGAGAACGACGGAACGAAACAGGCTGGGTCACCCAAAGTCATCTAAGACTATCCGGCAGCGATGTCGGGGGCATTCACCCCCGACATCAATTCTCTTCGAACGGCCAAACACGACGCCTGCTCCCCCGCAGACCGGTCGTTGAACTTCACCCGGCAGACGTAGCCAATAGCCTTGACGCTGGGTCCCCGTAGGCGTATTTGCAGGGGGGTTGAAGTTGCTGGTTAGGCAAAAGATCGAAATAAATCGTTCCAACGGGAGGCTTCAATGTACAAATCAATTCATTTCATCTCGGCCGGTGCCGCGCTGTTTGGTTTGGGCGGATGGGCATGGGCTGTCGACCCGCCGCCTGCCGCGGGCGCGCCCGCGGTGCACCATTCCGCACCTGCCGACGCCGCCAAACCGGCTCCGACTGATGACGAACTAGTCGCGAGCGCCATGAAGGCGGCGCCTAAGAAAGTCGCCGAGAATGCCACCATCGTGGCCCCCGACCCGAAAGGCGGCATGCGCACCCTGCGTAAAGGGACTAATGGCTTTACGTGTATGCCGGACAACCCAGAAACCCCGG
The DNA here is from genome assembly GCA_035318305.1 of Steroidobacteraceae bacterium. Taxonomy (GTDB): domain Bacteria; phylum Pseudomonadota; class Gammaproteobacteria; order Steroidobacterales; family Steroidobacteraceae; genus Bog-1198. The sequence continues at coordinate 10,300 of DATHFB010000416.1, forward strand.
GGCCAGATCCCATGTGCTGGGACAAGAATTCGGGTGACTGGATGGATGCGTATCTGAATCACAAGACGCCGCCGGCGGGGAAAGTCGGACTGATGTACATGATCTCCGGTGGCACCGATGCCAGCAACACGGATCCGTATGCGACGAAACCCACGGCCGCCAATCATTGGATCAAAACCGGACCGCACATCATGATCGTCGGCGCCGATGCCGGATTCTATGAAACCTATCCGAAGAGCGCGGACCCTGACACCAAGAGTCCTTATGTGATGTGGGCCGGCACGCCCTATCAGCATCTGATGGCGCCCATCAACTAGAATTCAATCGCACAACGTTAGTCCCAACGATTAGCGTTCTTCGGGAAACCGGGACCCTGTATTTGCACGAGCAGAGACCTACTTCGCAGACTTCTTATTCGCGGCCCCCGCCATGGCGATGAGCCGATCGGAGGTCATCAGCTTGTTCTCCTGGTCTCCGAATCTCGCCACTTTTGCTGCGCACGCCTTGGTGGCCGCTTTCGATCTCAGCCGCAAATGCCGCTTCGAGTCTCTCTAACACTTCACTCTGAACAGCAGCCTCGGCGACTGCGGTCTTATTCTTGAAAGCAAGACTGAGCGCGATCCATCGAGAAGAATCCAGGAAACGATACGCAGGGCTCGCTCGAGTAAATGAAGCCAATGCCAAGTAGAGCGCAGAACTCGCCGCTCGATGCTGCACACCTCCACAAAAAGCCGCAGCTGCCGCGCCCGCATGCTTGCGGCCAATCGTCTTCAAATCCCCCGCCGCTGCCACACTATGGCCAAATGTTTCTACATCTCGCCAAATTGTCGTCCGCTCTCCGACCGACCCGCGATCAAGCCCGTAATGCACAAGGACTCGAATCAACGCCCGAGCCTCAGCTCGAACAAAATCATCGGAATTAGCCATCCAGGTCTCCAGAAATGCAAAACCCCAAGAGTTCCGGTACTGCCGGCGCTCGAGGGGTTAACTTCCGAGACCGACGCTTTAGCAGAATTTATGAGTCGCCCCGCAAGTAGTCTGTAAATCGGCGACGCAGTAAAGATATCACATCCGCCCTCACCCGGCTTCCGGCGGGTGGAATTCACACCATCTTGTGTCAACAGTCTCGGATCATTTCCCTAGTCCCAGACGTATGTCCCACATCGACACATGATGCGAGGTGAGTGATGATTGAACCTACCATCAGGTTTCCCGTTGTATGTCCGAAATGCGGAAGGGAGAAACTGACTGAATTTCCCATAAACGAAGTGGTGTATGCCCTCAATGGGGGCTCAGAAATTAGCCTGGTGGCTACCTGCCACGACGTGATCTGGACGGCTACCGAACGGGAGTTGGAGCAGATTCACGAATACCTGTTAGCCCTCAAAGGAGGCTCGGACAAGCAAATCGTATCATTTAAGACCGAGGCGGCGGACGGAGTGGCGGGACGCTATTTTTGAAGCTCGGCCTCGCCGCGTGCCGATCATAGTAACCGGCGAGGTGCATCGCGGCAGTGGGAGCCTGCGCACCGTCTAATGGCCCGACCGGGCGTCCGTCTTTATCGCCTGACCTGCTCGAAAGGTACTACCGCTGATCCGCCTCCGGCACCGAAACCGCGAGCACAAATGCAGCCAATTCGTCGGCGTCCAGCTCTCCGTCATGATCCGAATCAGCGCGGGCAAACTGCATTTCAAGAAATCGAAATACCTGATCCTTAGAGACCGTCTCGGTCGCTGCAATCGATCGCACATAGTCTTGGATTGCCATGAAAACCTCCGGCCACAAAAGGGGGCCATTAATCGTGGGCAAACCACGCCATCGCGGTTTCATGGGCCGCCATTATAGCGCCGCGGCGCATAAAGTTGCAGGAAAGACGCACTGCTTACGGCTTACTGCGCGCCTGAGATGGGAGGATGGGCGCGGTGCCGCGCGAGACCGAGGCCGGCACCTGCGGCGTATCACGGGTTTGCAGCCAGGCGTGCAACGCGACCGCGCCCAGCACGACGGGCAAACCCGCGAGAACGTTTGCGGAAAATGATTCGTTGCCCAGCCACCAGCCGACAGCCAGCGCCACGGGCGGATTGACGTAGGCATAGGTAGCGGCGAGCGAAGCCGATACTCGCTCGACGACGAATCGATACGCCGAAAAGGCAATCAACGAGCCAAATATCACGAGATATCCCCACGCCCACCAAACATGCGCAACATGCGGAATCGTCCAATGCTCGCCCAACGCTGCGCTGATCACCAATCCCATGAGTCCTGCGGTCAGCATCTCCGCGCCGAATCCGGTCGGGCCATGCGGAATATCCAGCCGACGTGAAAGCACCGTACCCAGCGACCACGATGTCGTGCCAAATAATATGAGCACGGTGCCGATGACATTTCCTTGCAGATCACGCCCCAACAGCATGACGGCGGCGCCCGCCCCGCCGAGTGCAATGGCGATCCATTCAGCGCGTCGCGGCCAGTCGCCGAAGGCGCCGCACCAGAGTGCGGTCGCCAGCGGCATGGTACTGATCAGCGCCACAGTCGCGCCGGAACTCACCCAGTGCTCCGCGACTGACACGGCGCCGTTTCCAACCACGAGAAGCAGAAATCCCACCAGCGCAGCCCCGCCCCACTGCCTCGCCGTCGGCGCCGGTGCGCCACGCAGCGCTTGCCAGCCCAGCAGCAGCACTCCCGCAGCGATAAAACGAGTTCCAACCAAGAAAAAAGGCGCGATGCCTTCGATCGCCACCTTGATGGCGAAGTAGGTGGTACCCCACACAATGTACACAGCGAGTAGACAGGCGCCCACCAGCCATGCGGCCGGCTTTACGGCAGCTCGACTTGTGAGATCGGACGACATCGACAGTCAATGCTACCGGTCTCGGGGTCAATGCGCTTTAGGTTATCTAATCTCCCTCTAAGTTCTTCTAACCCGGTGCTCACGCCGCCGTTTTCAGCGCGCTGATCCTTGCCTCGCATCGACGGGATGTCTGGCTCGGCGGCGCAGCTGAAAACGATGACTCGTTTCCGCTCACGGACGGGGGCGACCTCCCCGCGGACAGCATGTTGCGGGCCGCATTGACGTCCCGATCGTGCGTGACACCACACGCACTGCACACCCATGTCCTTACATCGAGCATGTCAATTCCAGCAGGACCGGTGAGGGCCTTGCAGTCGTTGCATTCTCGCGTTGTGTTTCTCTCGCTGACGATCGATACGCGCCTGCCGGC
>DATHFB010000417.1:0-5832 GCA_035318305.1 Steroidobacteraceae bacterium
GCTCGCCAAGAAAGCGCTCATGGATCCCATCGACATCGGCGATCTGATCGCGCGTGGACCGAAGACCGCGCTCGAAGAGCTGCGCCTGGAAATCTACCAGCGGGTCAATGCTCTCGGCATCGGCGCGCAAGGCCTGGGCGGACTGACCACGGTGCTCGACGTCAAGGTGCTGGATTATCCAACGCACGCGGCATCGTTGCCCGTGGCGGTGATTCCCAATTGCGCCGCCACCCGCCATATCCACTTCACGTTGGACGGCTCGGGGCCCGCGGTCCTGACGCCGCCGGATCTGGATCTGTGGCCCAAGGTTCAGTGGACCGCGGATGCCGGCGCGCGCCGGGTGTCGCTCGATGGCCTGACACAACGACAGATCGCGACGTGGAAGCCGGGCGAACGATTGCTGCTCTCCGGCAAGCTGCTGACGGGCCGCGACGCCGCACACAAGCGCATCTGCGCATTGCTCGAGGCCGGCAAGCCGCTGCCCGACGGCTTGGATTTCACCGGCCGCATAATCTACTACGTCGGTCCTGTGGATCCCGTGGGCAGCGAAGTCGTGGGGCCGGCGGGTCCGACCACCGCCAATCGCATGGATCGATTTACGGACACCATGCTCGGCAAGTCGGGATTGCTGGCGATGGTGGGGAAAGCCGAGCGCGGACCTGAAACGGTCGCCTCCATTGCGAAGCACCGTTCCGCCTATTTGATTGCGGTCGGCGGAGCGGCCTTTCTCGTGTCGAATGCCATTCGCGCCAGCCGCATCATTGCCTTTCCGGAACTCGGCATGGAAGCCGTGTACGAGTTCGACGTCAAAGACATGCCGGTCACGGTGGCGGTGAGCGCGGACGGCGAGTCGGTGCACGAAACCGGACCCAAAAAATGGGCGGGGAAATTTGCGGGCATTCCTGTCGCCGTGGAATGAGCGCGGCAGGCGCGCCGCAACGGCGCACTCGCGCCTTACAGCGTCGCGCTCACCGCTGCTGTGTGCAGCTAGCTAGTATTTGATCGAACAGCCGTAGGGTCTGGTCACGGCGCGCGGCACGGGATTGCCTTGCACCACTGCCAGCATCGCGTCCTTCAAATAAGGCTCGGCGCGCGCAATATCCGCTTCATCCACGGTCGCGAGGCTGTCCATGCCTCCCATGTACTGCAGCGTCCCATCTTTGTCGATGACGAATAAATGCGGCGTCGTCTTCGCCGCATACAAGCGCCCCACCGCACCTTGCGGGTCCAGCAGCACGGCGGCCGGAACCGCTTTGCGCGACTGCGTCAGGGCATCCGCGGCGGGGCCATTCACATAGCCTTGCTTGCCCGGAGCCGAAGAAATCACCGTCAGCCACACCACGCCGTTCTGTTGCGCCAGGCTTTGTACGCGTTGCATGTTGCCGCTGCTGTAATGCTTGTGCGTGTAAGGGCAGTCGGCGTTGGTCCATTCCAGAACAACGGTCTTGCCCCGGTACGCACGCAGCTGAACCGGGTCGCCCCGGCTGTCCATGGCGGTGAAGTCCGGGGCGGGCTGGCCAATCTGCGGCGCGGCGCCGGCCGCGACGTCGAAAATGCCGATCATCCCCACGACGAGCGCGACGATGACGGCGACCGCCGTGATGCCCGCGCCGCCGCCGTCGCGGCTGATCTTTTCCTTCGAACTATCCGGGCCCATGATCCCTTAGTTGCCAAAGGCGCTCAAATGGTTCCCTGGTGCTTTTTCAAGCATAGGATTAGAGTACGCGCCCGGTTTAAAAATCGAGTAGATTCAGCATCATGCGTTTTGCGAAGGAATACGACGTCATCGTGATCGGCGGCGGTCATGCCGGCACCGAAGCGGCGCTCGCGGCTGCCCGCATGGGCCAAAGCACGCTGCTGCTCACGCACAGCATCGAGACCTTGGGGCAAATGAGCTGCAACCCCGCGATCGGCGGCATCGGCAAGGGCCACTTGGTCAAGGAGATTGACGCGCTCGGGGGTGCGATGGCGCTCGCGACCGATCAGGCCGGCATTCAGTTCCGCACCTTGAACGCCAGCAAGGGACCGGCCGTGAGAGCCACCCGCGCGCAGGCGGATCGACAGCTATACCGGCGGGCGATTCGCCGAATTCTCGAGTCCCAACCCCGATTGGCGCTGTTTCAACAGGAAGCGGCCGATCTGCTGCTGCAAGGCGAGCGCGTCGTGGGCGTCGCAACCTTGAGCGGCATTGAGTTTCGCGCACGCGCAGTGGTGCTCACCGTCGGCACGTTCTTGGGCGGCAAGATTCATGTCGGCCTCGAGAGTCATGCGGGCGGCCGCGCAGGCGATCCCCCTTCCTTGAGACTGGCGGCGCGCCTGCGCGAATTGAATTTGCGCGTCGGTCGATTGAAGACCGGCACGCCGCCGCGCATCGACGGGCGCAGCATCGATTTCTCCGCGCTGCGCGAGCAGCACAGCGATGATCCGCGGCCGGTTTTTTCCTACCTCGGCACGCGCGCTGCGCACCCGCGCCAGCTCCCCTGCCACATCACGGCCACCAACGAACGAACTCACGACATCATTCGCGCCGCCACCGCGCGCTCGCCCCTGTTCACCGGTGTGATTGAAGGCGTCGGCCCGCGCTACTGCCCGTCGGTCGAGGACAAAGTCGTGCGCTTCGCCGGCAAGCATTCGCATCAGATCTTCGTCGAACCCGAAGGTTTGGATACTTGCGAGATCTACCCCAATGGCATCTCGACCAGCCTGCCCTTCGATGTGCAGTACGAATTCGTGCGCACCATCGCAGGATTCGAGCACGCGCACATCACGCGGCCGGGCTACGCCATCGAGTACGATTTTTTTGATCCGCGCGATTTGAAGTACAGCCTGGAAAGCAAATTCCTGTCCGGCCTGTACTTCGCCGGCCAGATCAACGGCACCACCGGCTATGAAGAAGCCGCCGCGCAGGGTCTGCTCGCAGGCTTGAACGCGGCTCTTCAAGTTCAGGAGCGCGCGTCCTGGTGCCCGAAACGCAGCGACGCCTATCTGGGCGTTCTGGTCGATGATTTGATCACACGCGGCGCGACCGAGCCTTACCGGATGTTCACCAGCCGTGCCGAATACCGCCTGTCCTTGCGCGAAGACAATGCGGATCTGCGCCTGACACCTCAGGGAAGGGAATTCGGATTGGTTGATGATTCGCGTTGGGAATTCTTTCAGCGCAAGCGCGCCGCCGTCGACCGCGAGATCGACCGGCTGGAGCGTGCCGTTGTGCAGCCCTCGAAGGCCGATGCGGTATTGCTCGCCAAACTGGGCGCGCCGCTGTCGCGAGAGGCCCATGCATTTGACCTGTTGCGCCGGCCGGAAATTTCTTACGACGATTTGCAAGGCGTCGTGCCGGCGGCGGCGGCCGAATGGCATGACGATGAGCGCTTGTGCGAACAGGTGAAACTGCAGGTTGAAGTGCAGGCGAAATATTCGGGCTATTTGCAGCGCCAGAGCGATGAGATCGAGCGCCAGCATCGCTACGAAGAATTGCGCCTGCCGGCCGATATCGACTATTCACAGGTCGGAGGATTGTCGAACGAGGCCCGCGAGCGGCTCGGCGAGGTGCGTCCTCAAACCTTGGGGCAAGCTGCCCGAATCCCGGGACTCACGCCGGCGGCGGTTTCGCTGCTGCTGGTGCATCTGAAGAAGCGCGATCGCGCCGCGTAAACGGCGCCGCGCAACCATGAGGCAGCGATGAAGAACTTTTTCTACGATTTTATCGTGCCGGGAGTCGACGGCAGCGCCAATGTCTTGGAAGGCTTGCGGGGCAAGGCGGCGTTGGCGGTGAACGTCGCCAGCCGCTGCGGCTACACGCCGCAATACGCAGGCCTTCAGGACCTTTACCAGGAACTGAAAGCCAAGAATTTCACGGTCATTGGTTTTCCGTGCAATCAGTTCGGCGCACAGGAACCCGGCACGCCCTCGGAAATCCAAACATTCTGCTCCGTCAACTTCGGCGTGACCTTCCCCCTGTCGGCGAAAATCGAGGTCAACGGCCCCCGCCGCCATCCGCTGTACGCGTGGCTGACGGCGCCGGAAAACGGCTTTCCCGGCGACATCGAGTGGAATTTCGAGAAATTTCTCATCGATCGCGACGGCCGGTTGACCGGCAGATATCCGGCCGGAACCGAGCCCACCGATGCCGGCCTGCTGCAAGATTTGGCGAACGTTTTATAGCGCGCAGCGGCAAATTTTGATGTGTGGCCGCTATCAGTGGCAATTTGCCCGCCCACTCTTTAACATCAGCGCACCGAATTGAGCCGTCGAAGGCTCGGAGAACCAGATGCTTTCTCGATTGAATGCCCCAGTGTGGCTCGCCGCCGCGGCGCTTTTTTTCAGTGTGTCGCTTGGCGCGCAGGCAGCCGGTGATCCGGCCGCGGGCGAGAAAAAGTTCTACACCTGTTATGGATGCCACGGGGTCGTCAATTACAAAAACGCGTATCCGGATTACAGCGTTCCAAAACTGCGCCACCAGAACAGCGCTTACCTGATCTCGGCGCTGCAGGAGTATCGTGAGGGCACGCGGCCCCATGCCACCATGCACGCGCAAGCGGCGTCGCTGTCGGATCAGGACATCGAAGACATCGCCGCCTACTTGCAAGGCGCGGAAGCGGTGAAACCCGGCGCGGCCAGCGCATCGTCGAAGACGCCGAAACAAGTCGCGGCTTGCGTCGCATGTCACGGCGAGAACGGTCTCGGCGTCGAAGCGCCATTGAACCCCAAGCCGCCGGTGCTGGCCGGACAGCACGCGGATTACCTCGAACAAGCGCTTGCCGCGTATCGCAACGGCCGGCGCAAGAACGTCGTCATGGACGGCATGGCGCAACTGCTCACCAGCGACGAAGATGTCAGGATCGCTGCCGAATACTTCGCGGACCACCCATCGCCGCTGACGACCGCGACCACCGACAGCAAGTACACGCAGGCTCCTACTGGCGCAGCATCGTCAAGAACTGCGCGAAGGTTGCGTAGTAAGCGTCGCGGTTCTGTTTCTTTCGATACCCGTGGCCTTCGTCGGCGGCCAGCAAATACCACACCTCGCGGCCTTTGGCGCGTAATTTATTGACGATCTGTTCCGCCTCCGAGAGGGGCACCCGCGGATCGTTCTTGCCGTGCACCACCAGCAGCGGAACGGTAATCCGGTCCGCATTGGTCAGGGGCGAGATGCGCCTCAGGAAGCCGCGCATCTCGAGATCGCGTTCATCGCCGTATTCGGCGCGCCGCTGGTTCTGCCGGTAGGGTGCGGTGTTGGTCAGAAAACTCACGAAGTCTGCAATGCCGGCAACATCCACGCCGCCGCGCAATCGGTCGCTGTAATTGACCAGCGTTGCCAATGTCAAATAACCGCCATAAGAGCCGCCCGCAACCACCACATGCTTGGCGTCGAAGGCGCTCTGCTGTCTGATCCAGAACAGCATCGCGCCGACATCTTTCACCGCGTCCTCGCGCAGCAGGCCGTTGTCGAGCGCCAGGTAACTCTTGCCGTATCCCGAAGAACCGCGCACGTTGGGCGCAATGACCGCAAAGCCCAGCTCATTGACCACATATTGAATCCAGGGATCGAAGCCGGGACGGAACTGCGATTCAGGTCCGCCGTGCAGTGAGATGAGCACGGGGTGCGGCCCTGACGTTGCGGGCTCGTAGACATACAGCGGAATCTGCCGGGCGTTGCCGTCCGTGCGGTCGAAGGTCGGAAATTGCGCCAGGCGCGGCACGACAAATTTGCCGAGGTCGACCGGACCCGCTTCGCTGACCGTCCAGGGCTCCAGGCGATTCTCCGCGATGCTCAAAACGTAAGCGTCCCGCGGCTGATTCGCTGCCTCGAAGCCGAACGCGAGCCGCTTG
>DATHFB010000418.1:0-4143 GCA_035318305.1 Steroidobacteraceae bacterium
CCGGGCAGACACCCGGCCCGGCGGCCGCCCGCCAAGGACAATTCAACTACGCGTACGTGGGTACCTACACGCCGAACGGCGGCGGCATTTATTTATTTCGGATCGACCCAGTCACCGCCGCACTGACCCAGTTGCAGGTCATCGACGATATTCGAAATCCGACCTGGCTGGTGGTCAATCCGGCGCAGACCCGGCTGTACGCAGTCAGCGAGATCGATAATTTCCAAGGCGCGCACGACGGCGCCGTGGTCTCGTACGCCATCGACAGCGAGAGTTTGCAGCTGAAGCGATTGGGAGCGGTGAGTTCCCGCGGAACCATGCCAGCGCATGCCAGCGTGCATCCGTCGGGAAAATTTGTGTTCGTTGCCAACTACGGCGGCGGCAATGTGGCGGTGTTTCCCGTGGGCGCCGACGGCGCACTGGGCGAGGCGACCGACGTAAGGCCCAGCGTGGGTCCGCGGCATCATGTGCGCGCCGCCGTTGACCCGCCCGGACAGTTTGCCGTCAGCGACCACGATGGCCCGCATATCCACATGGTTGCCTCCGATCCGAGCGGGCAATTCGTGATTGCCAACGACGCGGGACTCGATCTCACGCTGGTGTGGCGCTTTGACTCGGCAACCGGGCGGTTGATGCCTGCCGCTGTGCCCGTGATCTCCGCGCCGCCGGGTTCGGCACCGCGGCATTTTGCCTTCCATCCCAACGGGCACGTGTTCTACAACCTCTATGAGCATGACGCCAAAGTGGCTGTTTACGATTACGACGCAGCGCGCGGGGGCTTGAAACTCAAGCAGGTCGTATCCAGCCTGCCGCCCAAGTTCGGCGGCAGCAATCTGTCCTCGGAAATCGTGATGACCGCCGACGGCCGTTTTCTCTACGCCGCGAATCGCCTGCACAATGCCGTGGCAATTTTTGCGGTGAATGATGACGGCCAATTGCGCAGCATTTCGGAAACCTGGGTACACGCCGACTCTCCGCGCAGCTTGTGCATCGATCCCAGCGGGTCATTTCTTTACTCCTGCAATCAACGCGGCGATTCGATCACGTCGTTCCATTTGAATGCGGCGACCGGCGCGCTGACCTTCACCGGCCGATTCGAGGCGGTCGGCAGTCCGGCGATGATGACAATCCTCAAGCGCTCCTGATCCGGGATATACTCGAGGGCAACGCGTTCGCGCGATCACGGTTGAGACATATGGAAATCGCAATGATTGGTTTGGGCCGCATGGGTGCCAACATGGCGCAGCGATTGACGCGCGGCGGGCATAGGGTCGTGGGCTACGATCCCGCGGATGCGGCACGCGCGCTGCTCGAGAAGAGCGGCGCGGAGACGGCGGCCTCGCTCGAGCAGATGGTCGCGAAACTCAAAGCACCGCGCGCCGTGTGGCTGATGGTGCCGGCCGGGGAGATCACCGACGGTACCATTGCCAATCTCATGCCGCTGCTGGCCGCGGGCGATACCATCATCGACGGCGGTAATTCCAATTACCGGGATACGCAGAGGCGCGCAGCGATGACGGCGCAGCGCAAGATTCACTATGTCGATTCGGGCACCAGCGGCGGTATCTGGGGTTTGGCCGAAGGGTACAGCCTGATGATCGGCGGCGACGAAGCCGTGGTGGAACGGCTGCGCCCGATATTCGAAACCCTTGCGCCGGCGAAGGACCAGGGCTGGGGACGAGTCGGGCCCGTGGGTTCGGGCCACTACACCAAGATGATCCACAACGGCATCGAGTATGGAATGATGCAGGCGTATGCCGAAGGCTTTTCGATTCTGCAGCACAAGAGCGAATTCAAGCTCGATCTGCATCAAATAGCGGAGATCTGGCGCTACGGCAGCGTGGTGCGGTCGTGGCTCTTGGACCTCACCGCCAATGCATTGGACAAAAACCCCACGCTCAAGGGCATCGCCCCCTATGTCGCCGATTCCGGAGAGGGCCGTTGGACCGTCGCCGACGCGATCGAATTGGGCGTGTCCGCGCCGGTCATTACGCTGTCGCTGCTCGAGCGGCTGCGCTCGCGCGACAATGATTCGTTTTCCGACAAGCTTTTGGCGGCCATGCGCAATCAGTTCGGCGGGCACGAAATAAAAAAAGAGTGATCAAGAGTCGAGCGTGAGAATTCTGATCGTCGGTGCGGGCGCGATAGGCGGCTATTTCGGCGCTCGGCTCATGGCGGCGGGCCGGGATGTCACTTTTCTCGTCAGAGAGCGCAGGGCGGAGCAGTTGCGCCGCGACGGCCTCAAGGTGACGAGCCCGCTCGGTGATCTGAATCTGCCGACTCCCGCTTTGACGAGTGCCGCAAACCTCAAGGACTACTACGGCCTCGTAATTCTCAGCAGCAAATCTTACGATCTGGAAGCATCGATCGGCGACTTTGCCGCAGGCGTCGGCCCGGGCTCGCGGATTCTGCCGCTGCTCAATGGCCTGCGGCATCTTGACGTCCTGGATGCGCGTTTCGGCGCGCCGCGCGTCCTCGGCGGCTTGGCACGGATTTCTTCGACATTGGCTGCCGACGGACGCATTCATCAATTGGGCACGTTCAACGCCCTGGCGTTCGGCCCTCGTGTTCCGGGCCCGAAGGGCAATATCGACGATGTTGCCGACACCCTGCGGGTATCCGGTTTCGATGCGCATTTGAGCGCCGACATCCTTCACGAGATGTGGGAGAAGTGGGTGTTTATCGCAGCGGCGGCGGCAACCACGAGTCTGATGCGCGCGGCGGTCGGGGACATCGTTGCCGCGGATGCTCAACAGATCCCCTTGGGCTTGCTGCAGGAATGCAGCGCAATCGCCGCCGCGAACGGATTCGCGCCGCGCGAAGCGGCTATGAGCACGGGCCGCTCGGTACTCACGGCGCCGGGCTCGGTGTTTACCGCTTCGATGCTGCGCGACATCGAGCAAGGTGGCCGCATCGAGTCGGATCACATTATCGGCGACCTTCTCAAACGTGCCCCGACAGCGGTGACGGCGCCGCTGCTCTCGACGGCCCATGCGCACTTGCGAGCCTATGAGGCAAGGCGTAAGCGAGAGTCGGGTAGGGCGGGCTCCTAGGCCGCCGGACTCAGTGCGCGGCGAGGAAGTCCTGCACCGCGGCGATCGTCGCCGCGGGCGCTTCCTCCATCAGCCAGTGGCCGGCGTTCGGCACGATGAGTTCCTGCACGTTCGTCGCCGCGTTGCGCATGACGACCGCCACGTTGGCGCCGAAGGCCTTCGCGGCGCCGATGGCGAGCACCGGCATCGCCAGCTTCGTCTCCATCGCCTTGAGGTTGTCGGCCTCGTCCTTCTGGCCGATCGCGAGGAACTGGGCGAACGCGGAATGCATCGCGCCGGGCCTGGCGTAGATCGCGGCGTAGTGGCGGCGGGTCGCTTCGTCGATCTTCGACGGGTCGCCGGCGAACTCGTTCCAGAAGCGGTCGAGGTAGATGCGCTCGCGGCCGGCGACCAGGCGCTCGGCATCCGGCCCGCCGAAGTTGAAGTGCCACAACGCGGGCAGGCGCACGATCTGGTTCCACGGCGGGATGCCGGGTATCGGCGAATCTATCACGACCAGGCGGCTTGTCTTGTCCGGATAGCGCGCCGCGTAGGCATACGCGACCATCACGCCGATGTCGTGGCCCACGATGTCGGCGCGGTCGAAGCCGAGCTTGTCGAGGACGGCGCGGATGTCGCCGGCCTGCGTCCACTTGTCGTAGCCGCCGGCGGGGTGCGAGGACAGACCCATGCCGCGCAGGTCGGGCACGACGACGGTGTGGTCCTTCGCGAGCTCTGTCGCCATCGGCGACCACATGTCGCCGGTCTCGCCGAAGCCGTGGATCAGCACGATCGTTGGCCCGTGGCCGCCGACGCGGACGTTGATCGTCGCGTCGGCGTTCACCACCTGCGAGCTGCGGAAGTCGGCCGGGAAGGGCGTGGGCGCGGCGTGCGCCGACAGGACGCCCAGCGCCAGGCTGGCGGCGAGGCCGGCCGCGACTCGGCGGAAGCGGCGGGAGAACGTGGACAAAACGGTTGCGGACATGCTCGGCTCCTTAGGGTGGGGGACGGGCACCCCGGATTCGAGAACGTTCGCCGGATGCCGTGACGCCAGTCACGCTCTACCGACACGTCTGCACCGCCGAACGCGCGCCATCGGCCACAGCTCGTG
>DATHFB010000419.1:0-10778 GCA_035318305.1 Steroidobacteraceae bacterium
TTGTGCACGGGGGGATATGCCCTCGCCAAGGCCGGTTTGCTGGACAACTTTCGCGCGACCATCCATTGGGAAAATCTCTCCTCTCTGCGCGAGCAATTTCCGCGAGTAAGAATCAGCGACCAATTATTCACGATTGACCGGGACAGGCTCACCTGTTCGGGCGGCACGGCGCCGCTCGACCTTATGTTGCATCTCATTGAAATGAGGCTGGGGCCCCGAATCTCGCAGCTCGTGTCAGAACAATTTGTCCTCGACCGTGTGCGGAAGGATACCGACCGGCAGTACATTCCATTGCGTGCCCAGATCGGCGTTTCACATCGCGGATTGATCCGCGTGGCGCAGCTCATGGAAGAGAACATCGAGAGGCCGCTGCCGCTGGAATCCATAGCAAAATCAACCGGATTGTCGCGCCGGCAGATTGAGCGGCTGTTCAAACGCGATTTGAATTGCGTGCCCAAGCGCTTTTACCTGGAAATGCGGCTGCGGCGGGCGCGAGAGCTGCTGTTGCAAACGGCGATGCCGATTACGGATATCACTGCCGCCTGCGGATTCCAATCGCCGCCGCATTTCTCGAAATGCTACCGCAGTCAATTTGGCTACCCGCCGAGCGAGGAACGCAAGATCGGCGGCCGATCCGCGGCCGGCGGCGCTGCGGCCGCGGCTGTTTGACGATCCCCGGGAGCTGTCGTTTATTGCTTCTAAAGCGTCGCTTTCCACGCCAAGCGACTCTCTGCAAAGTTGTTATGGTAATCAGACCGTTTCAGCCAGGAATTGACCCATGAGCGCACGCGATGCCATGTTGAGCCGCCTTCGGAAGCGCAAGCCCGCAACGCCGTTGGACAGGGAATTCTACTGTACTCAAGAGGACTACCAAGTCGAGCTGGAGATGATCTGGTACCGCGATTGGCTGTTCATCGGGCACGACTGCGAAGTCTCGAACGCCGGCGACTACTTGACCGTTCAAGTGGGAGAATATCCGATTGTGGTGGTGCGCGACCGGGAAGGCGGCCTGCGCGCTTTCCACAACAGCTGCCGCCATCGCGGCTCGCGAATCTGCTCCGCGGTGCACGGCACGGCGCCGCGCCTCGTCTGCCCCTACCATCAATGGACCTACCAGCTCGATGGCCGCTTGATTGCGGCGCGCGATATGGGATCTGGTTTCGACAAGTCCCAGCACGGCCTGAAGCCGGTGCATTGCAACAGCGTGGGCGGCTATATCTGGATCTGCGTGGCCCGGGTCGCGCCTGATTTCGAGCCGATTCGCAAGCACATCGAGCCGTATTTCCTGCCGCATCACATGCACGACACCAAGGTCGCGTTTGAATCCACCATCATCGAGCACGCCAACTGGAAGCTCGTTTGGGAAAATAATCGCGAGTGCTATCACTGCGCCGTGAATCATCCCGAACTGTGCCGCAGCTTTCCTGAGGATCCCGCGATTACCGGCGTGGAGGGCGCCGCGGCAAACCCCCGCATCACGTCCAAGTGGGCCCATTGGGAATCGATTGGACTGCCGAGCAAGTTTCACATCGCGAGCAGCGGCCAATACCGCACTGCGCGCATGCCCCTCGTCGAGGGCACGGTGAGCTTCACCATGGCCGGCAGTGCCGCGGTGCGCCGGCCGTTGTCGCCTTCCATCAAGGAACCGGACGTCGGCACGTTCATTATGTTCAACTATCCCAGCATCTGGAATCACATCATGGGCGACCATGCGAGCTCATTTCGCATGTTGCCGATCAGTCCCACCGAGACCCAATTGACCACGAAATGGTTGGTGCACAAGGACGCGGTCGAGGGCGTCGACTACGACGTGAAGACCCTGACCGAAGTCTGGCTGGCGACCAACGAGGCGGATCGGCGCATCTGTCAGGAAAACCAGAAGGGCGTGATGTCGCCGGCTTACGATCCGGCGCCGTATTCGCCGGTGCACGAGAACGGCGTGACGCAATTCATCGACTGGTACGCCTCGCATCTCGAGGAGCGGCTGACCGAAGGCCAGCGCGGGAACCCGCTAGCGGCAGCGCGCCGCTAACGGCAGCAAGCGCAAAGGCGACAGCAGCCGTTCGACCATCGAACTAGACGCGGAAAACGTCTATTTTTTGTAGGACTAATACCAAATAGAGAATCGCAGCTACCCTGAATGTTATCCCGGCAGTAGCGGGCGCAGAAAGGGCCTCACGCGGCGTCTAATTGGCGCACTGCGAGAATATCTTTGGGGCCGACCGGCCGCACTAGTTTAGTCGTAAGAGTCACTAGTGCTTGCGTGTGGCCGGTGGCAGTAACGAATTCCACTTCAATGGCATCTGCCGAATAGACATGAACGACGGCTCCAACATCGCCGCTCTTTAGCCCATGACTTGGCATGTCAGCCTTCATGACGACCGTATCAAATTCCCTAAAGCTCATTGGCTAATCCTTTGGGTATGCCGTAATAAAGCGCGGCATTTCCTTTCCCGCCAGTATCCAAACGGAGACAATCTCCGCCAGGCGCCCGTTTGGCCCCGTGATGGAACCTGTGACCGCAAGTCACCGCCCAGAACTTGCCAATTGCTTTGATCATAGCCAAGCGTTCGAAAGAACGTCGCCTTGTATCGGCCATTGGATGCGTCGGAGACAACAAGAGTCGCGGAGTTTCTCCGCAGGAATAACAGCCGTATTTCGATTGATGAAGACCACAATACCCAGTCTAGCAGTCAATCCAACGCTGCCGAAGTGCGCCGTAACTGAACGTACAACCGAAGACAATTTTCCTGTTCAAGAAAACTCGCAAAAGGCTGACCGGCTGCTGAGTGCCCGTTGCCGTCCTCGGTGACCGTCGGTTATCGGGAACTCAAAAGGTGAAAACTCTCCTTACGAGCATTGGGGTTCGATAACACGTGTCTTCATTTGAAGGCATGCAATTTGGCACGCCCGAAAACATGCCCATTCGTTATAAATGGGCATGTTATGAAGCGGTAGCCGTCAATACGGCGTGCGCAACCGCTTACAAACGAGGTCAACATTCGATATCATCAGGTCGTTTCCCGGGAAGTGCGGATTGCCGCCCGATGGAACTCGCCATGAGCCCCTTCGCCCAGTTTGCAATATCTTGCCTTCTAGTGGCGTCCCTGAGTGCTACGAGCATCAGTCAGGAGCCTGAAGAACATGTGCACGCCGCTCCCGTCTCTGAAGAGGGTCTCGGTCGCGCACATATGGACATCTCATGTGCCCGGACGGTGGCTCCAAAGTTTGACCGTGCGTTAGCCTTGCTGCATAACTTCTGGTACGCGCGCGCGCTGGACGGCTTCCGCCAAGTTTCGAGCGCTGATCCGGAGTGTGCGATGGCCTATTGGGGTGCGGCCATGACGTACAACCATCCTCTCTGGGACGCGCCGTCCGCCGCCGACGAAACGGCCGCATGGGGGTTCGTGCAAAAAGGACTGGCGGCGAAGAGAATGTCCTCGCGCGAGCGGCTCTACCTCAACGCCGTCGCCGCTTTGTTCAAAGATTCTGGCGCAGGATTGAAAGCCGCGCGCGACGCAGCCTATCGCGACGCTATGGCCACAGCCTACGCCAGCTATCCGGACGATGAGACCAAGCTTTTCTTCGGCCTTGCCATTCTGGGGACAGCCCGAGAAGGCACCAAAGGTTTTGACGACCAGATAAGGGCAGCCAAGCTCTTTGAGGAAGTTTACGCCCACATTCCAGACCATCCTGGTGTGCTGCACTACCTGATTCATGCCTATGACGACCCGGTGCACGCCGAACGAGGGCTCACTGTGGCACGTGCTTACGCCAAGACCGCCGCTGCAGTCCCGCACGCCTTGCATATGCCTTCACACATCTTCACCCGTCTTGGGTATTGGGAGGAGTCAGCGGCCACGAATGAGAAAGCGTGGAAAGTGTCTGAAGATGACGCTCAGCGTGCCGGAGAATCCGGAGCGTTGCGTGACTTTCACTCACTCAACTACTTGGAATACGCCTACCTTCAGTTAGGCCGCTATCGGGATGCCCGACGAACGCTCGACATCACTGCCGCGCAGTTTGAGTCGTTGCCGGATAAGAACACGGCTACGGATACACCGGACCTGCAAGCGCGGCACGTGCGCGGGCGCACAATCTATGCGCTTCCGGGCCGCGTTGTTTACGGATATTTTGACATGCTGACGCGCTACGTCGTTGAAGCCGGGGATTGGGACGGCGCTGCGAAGATTCCGTTGCTGGTCCCTTCGCGGGATTTCATCGGGCTCAAATTGCAACTGGAAACCATGGCCGCGGCAGCCCACACGGACGCAGTTGGAGCGAAGGTTGCGGCAGAGAAACTCGTTGTGCTCGCCCAGGAGCCCGGACAGCATCCGTTCGTTCAGCAAATCATCCTCATGCAGGCGAAACAGGCCCAAGCATTGGCTGCCAAGGCCTCAGGAAATCCAGTTGAGGCGGTGGCAAAGATGAAGCAAGCCGTTGCGATAGAAGACGGGATTGACACCCTCTCGCAGCCGCCTTATCCAATTATTCCCGCCCATGAGCTCTTCGGTACGTTGCTGATGGCGTTGCATCGTCCCGCCGATGCCCTCGAACAATTCCTGCAAACTCTCAAACGCACGCCAGGCCGCCCCAAGGCAATATTTGGAATCGCTCAAGCGGCGCAGGCAATCGGCGATCAGGAGATGGCCCAACAACGCTATCAGGAATTTCTGACACTTTGGAAGGATGCTGACGGTGACCGTCCAGAGGTCGCTACGGCAAAGGAATTTCTGGCGAACATGGCGACAGCGGCGCAGAAATAACCCGAATCGCCGCTGCTGCCTGGGATCGGTGGATGAGTGACGGGGGCCCGCGAGAGTAATCCGGCGCATGGCGCAACCGGCAGTTCGGCATGGGTCAGCGGCAGCTTCGGGGCGGCCATTTGAGTACAGTGATCGGCAAGTAATGGCCGATACCGACAAGCCAAATCGTCAAACGACCGTCACCGTATTTCGAACTCCGCGACAGCTCATAAGCCAGCGAGTTATTTCTATTGGGCCCGCACTATACCGGCCGATCGCCGATGATGGTCGCCCGGTTCATGACGCGCCGGGAAGGCCGATAGTCATCGGTCGCATAGTGCTGCGTCAGCCGGTTGTCCCAAAACGCCACATCACCGTCGCGCCACTTCCAGCGCACCACGAATTCCGGCTTCGAGCAATGTGCGTAGAGCATCGGCAGCAGTGCGCGGCTTTCGGCTGCTAAGAGTTCGTTGATGTGGGTGGTGAATCCGTCATTGACGAATAGGCCACGCCGGCCGGACACCGGATGCGTGCGCACGACAGGGTGAGATACGGGAGGATTGTTGCGCTTGGCCGTCTCCAGACGCTCCTGCGCCTCAGGCGTCATGGCAAATCGTTCGGTGGGAAACGATTGGGTGATGTTGTGCGTCGCCGTCAATGGCTTCAAAAAAGCCTGCATGGCCGGCGAGAGCGCTTCATAGGCGGCGATATTGCTCGACCACAGCGTATCGCCCCCCTGCGGCGGGAGCACACGCGCGACCAGTACCCCACCCATGGGCGGCGTCTGCGTGAACGTGACATCGGTGTGCCAGATCGCATTGTCTTGAAGATCGACCAGGTCGGTGTCGAGGACGATGATTTCCGGCACATCGGCATGCTTGGGATAGATAGGGTGTATGTGCAATTTGCCGAAATGCGCGGCGAAATCTCGATGTTGAACCGGCGTCAGCGTTTGATCGCGAAAAAACAGCACATGATGTTCCGCCAATGCCGCGATGATCGCCTTGCGGGTGGGTTCATCGAGCGAATCGGACAGTCGAATCCCTTGGGCCACGGCGCCGATGCTGGAAGTTAAGCGGGTAAAGGAAATCACGCCTGCTCGCCACGTTCTGTCAGTGCAGCGCCCGTAGGCGTGAGCGGCTTGGGGTTCAACTGCCGGCTGCTGCCGCTGGCCCGGCCCAGCAATGGAATGGCCAGCAGTGCAAGGCCGGCAGCGCACATGACGTACCAGGCAGGCGCATAAATAGAGCCCGCCGATTGCTGCTTGGCCCAGGTCAGGATCATCGGCGCGAAGCCGCCGAATAGGGTGAAGGCGCCGTTGTAAACCAAGGAGGTGCCGGTCGATCTCACCCCGGCCGGGAAAATCTCCGACAGTGCAGCGGGCGCGACGCCAACGAAGCTGGCCACGAGTATGCACAGCGTGGATTGAACCACGAGCAGCGTCGGCAGCGTCGGATCGGCTTTGAGCCACAGGAACAGGGGCAGGACGCAAACGAGCAGGGCCGTCGCGCTGGCGAATAGACTCACCCGCCGGCCGATTCGATCCGAGAGTGATCCGAACCATACGCAGCCAATGACAAAGGGCACGTTGCCGATCAATGAGGCGCCGAAGGCTTGGCTGGCGGTAAAGTGAAAGGTGTCGGGTCGCTGAACATATGTGGGCAGAAAAATCATCAGCACATAAACGGCCACCGCCCACAGCACCGCCACCAAAAAACCAATCAACAAGGTTTGACCGTGATGGCGGAAAATCTCGAGCAGCGGCACTCGGTTGCGTGCGGGCTGGTCGCGGCGCAGGGCCGCTTCGGCGCAAAATTCCTCGGTTTCGTCCAAGGTGCGGCGCAGGTATAAGCCAACCGGCGCGATGGCGAGTCCGAAAATAAAAGGCAGACGCCAGCCCCAGGCACGCACCTCACTTTCACTCAGTAAGGCCGTGACCAAGAACGCCGCCAAGGCGCCCAGTATATTGGACAGTCCCATACTGGCCTCGAGCCATGAAGCGACCCGACCGCGTTGTTTCGGATCGCCCGTTTCCAAAAGGTAGGCGGTTGCGCCGCCCACCTCGCCGCCGGCAGAAAATCCCTGCAGCACTCTGCCCAGCAGCAACAGGATGGGCGCGCCGACGCCGATCGTCGCGTAGGTCGGTGAAAACGCAATCACACCGGTTCCCGCAGCCATCAACAGGATGGTCAAGGTGAGCGCGGCCTTGCGGCCGGCTCGATCGCCGTAATTTCCGATGAGCATGGCGCCTAACGGCCGCACGACGAATCCCAATCCAAAAAACAGGAAAGTCTTTACCAGGCGGATATCGGGTCGGTCGCCGGGGAAGAAGCTCTCGGCGATGTAGCCTGCAAATAGCGCGTAAACGGTGAAGTCATACCACTCGAGCATATTG
The DNA here is from genome assembly GCA_035318305.1 of Steroidobacteraceae bacterium. Classification (GTDB taxonomy): domain Bacteria; phylum Pseudomonadota; class Gammaproteobacteria; order Steroidobacterales; family Steroidobacteraceae; genus Bog-1198. Next base: position 7,141 of record DATHFB010000419.1, read on the forward strand.
CCGATGGAGGTCGCGACAATGGCCCGCGTTTTTCTCGATGTTGGCCGGCTCGTCACGGGTTTTTTCCCTTACAGCAGCGGATGCACGGGACTAAAAACGGGCGTCAGCAAAAAACGCCTGACGAACACCGCATAGCCTCGGTATACATATTGACCATTGACCTCGAGCAGAGACTCGCGATTCTCGCGGTAATAGCGCGGGATGTCGTACCAGGGCATGGTGGGCTTCAAGTGATGCACGACATGTAGATTGTTGTACAAGTAAAGCAAGCCGAAGACGACGTTCGATTCGACCGCGGCGGTACGTTGCGATGAGTCCTCGGCGGCCCGATGTTCGTAGAACGCTCTTAGCAGGCTCAAGCTCATGCCCGGGTAGGCAATCAGCAAGCAGTACTGCCACCACGGAAAATGGCAGACGCCGGAAATGAACCAAAACAGCAGGGCGACGGCGAGGGCATGCACCGCCCAATGCGGCAGGTGACCAAAGTCGCCCTGTGCGACGCGCTTCGATTCCTTTGCACCTAAGTTCCATAAACGCAGCGCCGGGCCAATCAGCAATCGGCCGGCAAGCGTCTGATTGAAGGTGAGCACCGCGCGCATGAACGGACCCATGCGTTGCCAGTCGGCTTGAAGCACGTAGTACGACTCGGTATCGACGCCGGGCACCGTCAGGTTGATGTCGCGATGATGAGTGGTATGGCTTTTGCGGTACAGGGGAAAGGGAAACCACAGGCCAATGGGTGGAAACACCAGGGCAAATCGCAACCACGCCGGTACACCGCGAAAGGAATGAATGGCCTCATGTTGCAGCGAAAAATGCCAGGCTAGAAGATAGGCGCCCACCGGCATCATGAACCACCAAGGCAGCGCGGCGTTGTACCAAATGAGCGCTCCCCAGGCGGCGTAGATGACCAGCGCCACGATCCAGGTCGGACCATCAACCTGACGGAATGCCTTTCGGAACATCAGCTGATCTTACACAACGAAAGCGGGATGCACGATTTCCGCCAATGCATGCGCGCGCCAGTAAGCCGTTGCCGACTCAAAACTGATCCGCAACGCGTCATAGTCGCGAGGATCGGGCGTTACGAAATGCGACAACTCCAGGCCGGCCAACAGGACCTTGAGCGCGGGATCTCGATGCGCCGCAGTAAACGCGGCCCGCAAAGCCGTCGCTCCTTCATTCGAGGCTACCAGGGGCGGTATGGGTGTACGGGCGGTGCGTGCCACGGTGCGCAGCTTCGAGGTGAGATCGCCACGATGCTTTTGCAGCAACCGGTAGGCGTAGGCATCGATGGGCGCCACATCGGCTGTGCCGGCGACGACCGCGGTGACGGCGCCCAAGGGAGTGATCGCCGGCGCGGCAATTTCCCGATACAGCGGCGAGCGAGCGCCGGCCTTGCTGCTGCGTGCCACGTCGAACGCCATGAGATATTGCAGCGCGGCCGCATATCCGGACTGAGAATTCGGCGCCGTCAAGCAGAGTGTGCCGCCGAGTGTTGATTCGAGATCATAAAAGCGGCTGTCGCGGCGCACGACCAGCTCGCTCCAGTATTCGGGGCGGCCGGCGAATTCAGCCGGCGATGGAACCGGCGCCGCGATGAGCGTGGGCTTAGGCTCGGCACGGGAGTAGGGCAGCCCGCACATGAATACGGCGGCCATATCCGTCCGACGCCACAAGTCATCGATAGCGGCCGGCGGGGCGTGTTCAATCACCTCGACATTCAAACCGCCCTGCGCGGTCACTGCGGAGAGCAACGCGCGCCACAACTCGCCAGTCTGCGCGCCCACCGCATACATGCGCGCATTGGCGATCATCGACTACGGAACTCGCGGCGCGTCGGGTTCGCGCGCGTTGTCGCGATAAAAATTCGACGCAGGGTTGGCGCGAATAAATGCCGCAGCGGCTTCGTGAATCGGTTGAGTGGCGGTCGCGGCGCTCACGCCGTTCAAGGGCAAAGCGGCACGAAAGGCGCTCCAGACCGCAGTGGGCGAGGCGCCAAATTGGCGGGAAGCATCTTCAGTTTTTCGAATGTCCAACCAATAGGTTCCCGTCAACAGGTCTTCGGCCAGGAGTTCTATGGTGTCGTCGACGGCTTGGCGGGCGCGCTGCACCTTGAGCCGGGTCTGCCCCTGCAGATCTTCCACCGTTTGGATCAGTGCCATGCCCTGCGGCGGCACCGGATTGATCAAGCCCTGAATCTCCTGCATCAGCGAGGCGACGTCGATCTCGCTGCCCTCGGCCAAATGAAAACGTCCGGGTTCGCCCGGAGTTTCCGCGGAGTTGCCGATCACCGTGAAAAACCTATTGGTGAAGCGCAGCATTCTTTGCGCGACCACCACATCCATATTGGCGAGTGCGATGGTGAAGGCTTCGATTTCGTTGGCCATGGGGTACGGGTCCCAATTGGCATTGGAAAATACATAGCCGTGTTGGTAGTGATTGCGCGGACCACCCTTGACGTAGAACTGCGCCAGCTGCGGCGTCGCGAGCTCCCAGGAATCGGCCGGCGAAGCGCCGACCAGCACCGCGGGATTGTGATCGGATGAGTTCATTTGCACCTGGGTTACATCACGCAGCTGTGCCCAAGCCTGCCATGCGGAGCCCTGGCGAATGGAGGAGGCGCGCAGGCTTTCCGGATCCTGAATGATCCGCTTCGCGTCCAGCTCGAACAAATAGCTGCCTTTGAGCATGTCGAGCACGCGAGACGCATCCCAGTTCAACCACTTGAAGGGACGATTGGCCTGCACGGGCTGCGACAGAGGTGAGACGCTGCTGTTCATGCCATTGAGATCGATGGCATAGATCAAATCGGCCCAGGACAATGCTTCGCGCGAGTCGTAAAGCAACAGCGCCACCTGGCCCGTAGCATAGGAATTGGTGCTCTCGAGCGCACTGTCATCCGCGTCCGTGGGCGCCAGGGGTTCGAGCGCCGCTTGCTTGAGCGCCTGCGCGGCGGGCATTCGCACGCCGCGGTAATGAGCGAAGCCGGCGCCTACCATGGTGGCGGCGATGTTGGTGAAGGGGCCCAAATCACCTTCTCCCACCGTACCGCGCGATTGCACCACCGGGGTGATTCGTTCATTCAGCAAGTCCAGCAGCCGCTGGGTCAATTGCGGACTCGCCGCCTCGTAGCTCATGGTATTTGCGCGCACCACCAGCATCGCGCGCACGATTTCTTCGTCGCTGACTTCAGGGCCCATTCCCGCGAGCGCGCCGCGGCGAAATATCTGAAGCTGCCGCTCGGCGAGGAATTTGCGGTTCTCCGGCGACAACGGATCCCCTGTAAAGGTGAGCTTTTCGCGCCCTGAGCCCGAGCCGCGGTTGAACCAGTAGACCGGCACGCATTCAGTGGCTGCCTCCAGGAGCAGCGCGTGCGCATCGGCAGAACGCTGACGGGCTTGCGCACTCAGCGCCACCTTTGCGCCGTAGCGGGCGACCTCGACCACCTGCTCAATGGTCAGATCCTTGCCCGTCAGCACAACGGTCCGATTCTCCATCGTCGGCGCGATCGGACGATAGGTGAGCGGCGCAGCGGAGACATGCGCCGACAGCGTCAGGGCAGCCCATCCCGCGATACTCAGTGCGAGGTCGGTTCGCGGCGCGCGCAAGCAGGGTTCAGACTGTTTTGTCTTTCG